>NZ_JAHWGL010000036.1 GCF_019334315.1 Hymenobacter profundi | reverse complement strand
AGACGAGCCCGCCGACATCCAGGCCGCCGTGGCCCGCCGCGAGGTATAGTTGTCAGAACCACGGATTCGCTCGGATTTATCGGATTACGCGGATTTTGTGAACAAGCCGACCTACCTGGTCGGCTCACTCAGATCCCTCACTACGTTCGGAATGATACAGAGGTAGTCCGTCTACGAAATCCGATTAATCCGTCGAATCCGAGCGAATCCGTGGTTCTGACAACCCCACATAGTTGTTTGCCGATATATTCCGTATTATTCCTACCCTGGCTGATCAGCTGTAGCATGGTTGCTTCTCGTAGCGCCACCCAATTTACTTTTTACTCTGACTGCGGCGCCCCTGCGCCCGGTCCCATTTTACACCGCCGCCTGCGAAAAAGACAACCACTGGCGGCTCCTATTTTCTAATGAAAAGAAAAGACGATTCCGCCGCTCCCCGCGCCCCACGCGCGAAAGCTGCCCGCACTCCGCAAGAAACGAGTGCCCCTACCGCATCAGTTACCATCAACCAGGTAGCCCGCGAATTTTTCACTTCCAACGAAACCCTCATTCCCTACCGCCAGCTGGCGCGCCGCCTCGGCGTGACTACCAAGGAACAGCGCGAGGTGCTCTTCGGTCACCTGCGCACCCTGCGCGAAACGGGGCAGCTGGAGCTCGTCGGCAATGATGAGTACCGCTTATACGGCGCCGAGTCGGCCGAGCCGGTACCCGCTACTGCACCCGAAGTAGAGGCTTCCACCGAGCCTACCCCCGAGGCTGCCAAAGGCAATAAGAAATCGAAGTACGCTGCTACCAAGCAACGCCAGGACGAGGAGTCTAAACCTACCTCCGAGCAATCGAGGCCCGAGGAGGATGACAACGATTCAGTTTCTAAAGGCCGACCAGTAGAAGCCGAGTTCGGCAAAGACCCCGTGATTCATCGCCGCCGCGAGGCCGGTTTTGACCACGCTGGCGACGTGCGCCACCAGAAGAAGCGCCGCCCCGAGCGCGCCGCCGAAACCGAGCGTCCCGGCGAGTACATCACCGGCCGTGTAGACCTGGCTACCCAAAAATTTGCCTTCGTGGTGAGTGAGGAGTCGGAAGAGGACGTGCGCGTGTTCACCGACCGCCTTATGTTTGCGATGGATGGCGACACGGTGCGTGTGCGTCTACGCGGTCAGCGCGACGGCCGCCCGGTAGGCGACGTAGTAGAAATATTGAAGCGTGAGAAGGACACCGTAGTAGGTCGCCTGATGACGCAGAACGCCGGCTTCGGTTTTGTGAAGCCTGACTACCGCAAGCTCTACTTCGACGTGTTTGTGCCGACCGATGGGTTGCACGAAGCCCGCGACGGCGAGAAGGTGCTCGTGAAGATTACCGAGTGGCCCGAGGACCCCGGCCGCCAGCCCGTAGGCGAGGTGGTGCGAAGCTTCGGCCAGGCTGGCGAGAACGAAGCCGAGATCAACGCCATCATGGCGGAGTTCGGGTTGCCGTTTGAATTTCCTGCCGAGGTGGAAGCTGAGTCGGAAGCTATTCCAGACGTGATTTCAGCCAAGGAAATTAAGCGCCGCCGCGACTTCCGCGACGTGACTACCTTCACCATCGACCCCGCCGATGCCAAGGACTTCGACGATGCTCTATCTCTGCGTCAACTGGAAAACGGACATTGGGAAGTAGGCGTGCACATTGCCGACGTGACCCACTACGTGCGCCCCGATACGGCTCTGGAAAAGGAAGCCGAATTCCGGGCTACCTCCGTGTACCTAGTCGACCGCGTGATTCCGATGCTGCCCGAGCGTCTCTCGAATGGCCTTTGTTCGCTACGTCCTAATGAAGACAAGCTGACCTTCTCGGCCGTGTTTGAGCTGGACGAAAAGGGCAAGCTCTACGACGCGTGGTACGGCAAAACCATCATTCACTCTGACCGTCGCTTCGCTTATGAAGAGGCCCAGGAGCGCATCGAGACAAAGGAAGGTGATTACGCCACTGAGGTGAATCTGCTCAACGACATCGCCAAAAAGCTCAACGAACAGCGCTTCAAGAAAGGTGCTATTAGCTTCGAGACGCAAGAGGTGAAGTTCCGGCTGGATGAGAACGGCAAGCCGGTGGGCGTGTACGTGAAAGAGCGCAAGGATGCCCACAAAATGATTGAGGAGTTCATGCTGCTCGCTAACCGTAAGGTGGCCGAGTTCGTGTTCAAGATCAAAGCCCGCAAGCCGCGCATGACGATGGTGTACCGCATTCACGAAGCGCCCGACCCTGACCGTCTGCAAAACTTCGCGCTGTTTGCCCAGAAGTTTGGCCACACGCTGGACCTCACCAACCCCAAAAAGCTCAGCACCGAGCTGAACGATTTGTCGGAGGAGGTAGTGGGCAAGCCCGAGCAAAACGTCATCCAGACGTTGGCCATTCGCACCATGTCGAAGGCTATTTACAGCACCGAGCCTATCGGGCACTTCGGCCTGGCCTTTGAGCACTACACGCACTTCACCTCGCCCATCCGTCGCTACCCCGATATGATGGTGCACCGCTTGCTGGAGCACTACCTCGAAGGTGGTAAGAACGTGCCCGCGGAGCCGGTGGAAGAGGAGTGCAAACACTCCTCGGAGCGCGAGAAGCGTGCCGCCACGGCCGAGCGCGCCAGCATCAAGTACAAGCAGGTAGAGTACATGGCCGACGAAATTGGGGCCGAGTTCACCGGTGTGGTATCGGGCCTAACGGAGTGGGGCGTGTACGTCGAAATCCAGGAAAACAAGTGCGAGGGTATGGTTCGCGTCAGCGACATTCCCGGCGACTACTTCGAGCTGGACAAAGACAACTACCGCTTAGTAGGAAAGAAAACCAAGCGCGTCATTCAGTTCGGCGACCCGCTGCAAGTGGTAGTGAAAGCCGCCAACCTGCTCGACCGGACCATCGACTTCGAGTTGGTAGACGGCCGGCCCGATGCCGTGAAGCGTCGCGAGAAAGACGAGAAGCGTGGCAACCGCGGGGGCAGCCGCCACGGCGGCGGCAAGGAAAACTCTGGCAAAGGCGGTGGCAAGCGCCGCCGGTAGGACTGTATCATCTTAGAGAACGTCATGCTGAGCGGAGCCGAAGCATCTCTACTGGTAGTAATTGATTTACTCACGGTAGAGATTCTTCGGCTCCGCTCAGCATGACGTTCTTTCGTTCTACCCATGCTGCCGCCCTACCCATCTTTCCGTTGTACCTTGCCTACCTCATTCCATCCTCTACCTTCTGTGGATATTTCTGCTCTTACACGCACGATCAACGACCAACTGGCCCTCTTGTCCTACGGCGACCAACCCGCGTCGCTGTACGAGCCAATTCGCTATATAATGGCCCTGGGTGGCAAGCGTATCCGGCCGCTGCTCACGCTGCTCGGTGCCCAGCTTTTCACCGACGACCTAGCGCCCGTTCTGAAGCCTGCCCTGGCCACCGAAGTCTTCCACAACTTCACACTTCTGCACGACGATCTGATGGACCAGGCGCCCCTGCGCCGGGGCCAGGCCACGGTGCACGAAAAGTGGAACCCCAACGTGGCCATTCTGAGTGGCGACGTGATGCTGGTGCGGGCCTATGAGTTGTTTTTCGACGTGCCAGGTGCGCTGCTTCCTACTGTGCTGCGCCGCTTCAGCCAAACTGCCGCCGAGGTGTGCGAGGGGCAGCAATGGGATATGAACTTTGAAACCGATTCTGAAGTAAGCATTGCGCAGTACCTCGATATGATCCGGCTGAAAACGGCCGTCCTGCTTGGCTTTGCGCTGGAACTAGGTGCCCTACTCGGCGGCGCATCCGCCACCGAAGCCGACCAATTGCGGCAGTTCGGAACGGCCATTGGCATTGCCTTTCAACTCCGCGACGACCTGCTGGACGTGTACGGCGATGCCGCTACCTTCGGCAAGCGGGTAGGGGGCGACATCGTATCCGACAAGAAAACCTTCTTGCTACTCACAGCTCAAGCGCAAGCTACTGCTGCGCAGCAGGCCGTATTGCAGCAGTATATTGGGCAGCCCGTTGTCGATGCTGAGGGCAAGGTGCAAGCCGTGACAGCCGTATACGACGAGCTACACATTCGCTCCCAAACCGAGGCGCTCATCAATGAATACTTCGAGGCGGCGTTGGCGCACCTAGAGCAGGTAGAAGTAGCTGCATCGCGCAAAGAGCCACTCCGGCAGCTGGCGCTCCAACTGATGGAGCGTGAAAGCTAGCCGTCTTCCTACCCCCTGATTTCACCCTTTCTATGGATATCACCCTGATTCTGGTCGTGCTCACGGCCATCATTTCCGTTTATGCCTGGTCGAACCCGACTTTCCTAGATAAATGGATTCTGAGCCCCTTTCTGGTTGCCAAGCGCCAGGATTACTACCGCTTCCTCACCTCCGGCTTCCTGCATGCCGACTGGATGCACCTGCTCTTTAACATGTTTGCCTTCTTTTCCTTTGGTCAATTAGTGCAAGGCAGCTTCGAACAGATTTTTGGCTTTGAAGGTAGTCTGTGGCGCTATCTGCTGCTGTACTTAGGTGGCATCATCGTTTCCGATATCCCTACCTACTTCCGCCACCGCCGCGACCCTGACTACCGCAGCTTGGGCGCATCGGGTGGGGTAGCGTCCGTTATCTTCTCCGGTATTCTGTTTCAGCCAATTGGCGGCATCCACATTTTTCCGATTCCATTCAGCATTCCCGGTTTCATTTTCGGCTTTCTCTACCTCGGTTATTCTTACTACATGGGCCGTCGGTCGGGCGATAATATCAACCATGATGCTCATTTCTACGGTGCTTTGTATGGGGTAATGCTCACATTATTCTTCATCCCGCAAATTGGCCCCTACTTTATACAGCAAATCCAACAGTATTTATTTTAAGTTATTGACATTCAGATATTTAAATTAGATATTGTTCAGGCTTACCCTTGATATGAAGTAATTCCAAGGTCAATAGAAGCAGAAAGGCCCGGTTGCACATGCAACCGGGCCTTTCTGCTTCTATTGACGTCGACAGCTAGGGCTATTTGCCTAGCATTCGCTGTTTTTCTAGCCGTGCTACATGGCGTATCAGTTCACCAGTATTTGTCACTTGCTTCACCTGCCAATGGTCATCGCGCTTGAGCATTTTCAGTTCTAAGACCAGTGTGGTATCGTACTTTGGCTGCGTGAACTCCAAGCCTACCAAGGCCTGCCCATTGTCTTCTTCCTTCACATATTTCACGTCCTTGAACTTGCTGTCGGGACTTACCACTTTCCCTGCCAGTCCCAGTATCGATACATTAACAGCGCGCTTTGGTTGTGCTGCTACGGCTGCTTCCACGGAGCCTGTTTCTACGTAGCGCTGCACTTCCTTGCGCGCTGCTGCGGCCAACTGCGGCTTTAGCAGACGCAGGCTTCCCATGAAGGCCGCGCCACCAGGATTCAATAACTTCAGCGTAGTGCTCTGAGTAGTTACTTGGTCTACAATGCCACTCGCCACGCTTTCTATATCCACATACTGCTCGAATGCCGCTACGTCGTGTGCCTGCGCTGCGGCGGCTGCTTTCAAGAGAGAATACTGTGGACCCGACGACATACTGCGGTAGTACCAATAGCCTCCGGCTAGCAGTAGAAGCAGCACGCCGAGTAGAAGTGTTTTTTTCATGTTGATGTATTATATAGAGTAAATTGAAATGTCTGTTGATAAGAAAGCAAGTCTATAAATGCCGTGGCTTTTAGGTTTGTGTACAGGTATTCGCGACGTGCCGTCACTTTCATCCTTACGACAGCTCTTTCAACTTGCATTTTAAACTACGCAACGCTCAGATATCAACTAATGCGTTGGTCTACGTGCGTTGACTTACAAATTGCTTTAGAGCATCATCTACAAGTGAAGCGGAATACCAGCAATGGCCAAGCATCTTACAGTTCGTGGATGCAAGCGCTTCTACAAATGCCTAACCAAAATAGTCTACGCACCAGTTCGTAGCTGCTGGGCTCCCAGACTTATTATCTATCTGGTGACATACTAGACATTGCAACAAGAAGGTAGGGTAGGGTAGGGTAGGGTAGGGTAGGGTAGGGTAGGGTAGGGTAGGGTAGGGTAGGGTAGGGTAGGGTAGGGGTCCTCAATAAAAGGTCAAGAGATTCTGGTATCTCCTCCAACAAGTATGAGATACACTATCCTGACACTCCTTTTTCTCACCTCAGATATAGGTAGTGTGATCTGCATTGTCTGTTGAAACCTACCTAGCCAACCATCAGGGGCCAACTCCAATTACACAAACTTTTTATGATAGCTTCTACTCCGTCTGATTTCAAAAACTGTTTTTAAATCCGTTTCAGACTTAAGGGTGTATTAAGACTTAGAGTGATAGAGTCTAATGTACATCAGAAGGCCTACGCTGCTATTAGGTATAATAGTAATGCGCTTTCACTATCGTTTCAATGTAATACTGATCAATCTTACTTGAGACTCACAGCGATACAGTACAGCATGTATCAATGTTATTTTACACTTATTTTTTTGTGAAACAGCTTAAATAGAGCTGAAAACCGCTTTTTCAGTCGTTTCTTATTTATTATAGATTACTATGTCGCTATCATTTGCAGTATGTAACACGTTATGTGTTACTGTAATATATAGCATGTAACTGTAATATGTCTACTTGTTACGCGTGTTTTGTAACATATATTACGCATACAGTTAAACATTGATATTTGTAACACTATTTGTTTTATCGCATCAATATTTACAACTTTACAAACAGTAGTTACAATGCTCTCGATATGCCGCATCAAGGAGAAATACTGCAAAACGCTATCAAAAACAGTGGTATTTCTATCACGCGCATTGTAGACGAACTAGGTATTACACGACCTACAATCTATCGTAAATTCAAGGATGATACACTTGATTACGAATTTGTAAAAAAAATAGGTGACATTATCGGACATGATTTTTCCCAGGACTTTACAAAAAGCCCACAATCTGTTTTGTCATTTGTAACGAATACCCCTACAAAAGTGTCCAATCCTCCTGCTTTACAACGTAACACCTCTGCTGTAACACCCTCCCAGGACCAAACAGAACAGCTTTTAGCTTTGCAAACGAAGTACATTGCCTTACTAGAGGCTTATAATGAACTGTTGATTAAAGTGTATGGTCCTAAATGACAAATATGTTCCACGTGAAACATATTTGTCAAATAGTCCAACTACAGATGAAAGCTAAATAAAGATCAGAAGTTGGAAGAAAGCATACCGTTTAGTGGGTCAGCAAGAGCAATGTGGAGCTGTTTTAAGGCTCACAAAACTCTACTTGTTGAGATAGTTCAGAAAGTCACCGCTTATAGATTCGAAGTTGAAAGTAGTGTAATAAGTCAGTCAGTGTAAGTCACTGCTTAGCCCTGTTCTGTGAAGCAAGCGAAACGCAACCGGTAGTCGCAATGGTGCTTTTAATTAAGTTAGGCAAGAACTTTATTCGGAGGATAATAAGATATACTATACGTGCTGCCTCGTGGTAGAAAATGTTGCCTACTTATAAAAATGTCTATGGGGTAAGTGCCTCTATAGAATTGGTAGATGAACTACTATAGGAAACACGTAGAAGGCGATTGATCTAGAGGATTGGGACGGCTATTGAATAGGTAGCATATCCCTTCTTATTGCGGATGCGCTTACTAATACTTTCAGAACCCATTCATTCACTCCCAACCAACCAACCAACCATTGTATAGCTACTGGTCGTCTACCTAAGTCTATATAGAGGGTAGCAGGAGGTGCTGAGAGAGAAGCCTTCCAAAAGCCATTGCGTTCGGTTTAACTGAGTTGATTGAATTTCTCTACACAAGCTAGAATAGCCATGCGCTGATAGAGGCTTACGAAAGCGGTAAGCATCAGCCTGAGTTTCGTTTGGTATTATATATTGAGAAGAAAGTATGCTTGTTTGGGCATACTCTTCTCGTCTTATAAGAAGACCACCTCTTTGATAACCTCCTCGCCAACCTCCGCATTGATAATCTCTAGCACCCGTGTCTTAGCCATCACGAGTTCATGTTTGAGAGGTGCCGAGGTGAGACGTACGAACAATTTGCCCTTGCTCACAAAAACCTCCTGAGTTTTGAGCGCGACAGCCTTGCCCATCACCCGTTCCCAGCTGGCAACTACTACTACCTCGTTCAGCTTGCCCTGAATACGGTAGGCCTTCAGCAAAGCTTTAATACCGTCCTTCAGCGGCATAATATCAGCCTGACGGTAATTGTCTGAAGGTTTATGTTTTTTCACTGAAAATGCGTAAGGAAGCGAAAGTAGCACCCTATCTAGAGGGGGTTGCAAAGGTACACAACGAGTTACCTATAGCGGCGCAACCGAACCGTTCTCGACCCGGAAACGACTTATTTGTTCCGATAGAGTTGATAGTACCTGATCAGTCCGATCGAGGTGTGTATCTGTAAGAAAAACCTGCCCAAAGGTATGGTCAGCTACTAGGCGCATAAGCTGCGTGATACGCTTCTCATCTAAACGGTCAAAAATATCATCCAGCAGCAGAATGGGCTTTTGCTGTTTGCGGATAGACAGAATCTCAAACTGCGCAAGCTTCAGGGCAATAGCATATGATTTTTGCTGACCCTGCGAGCCGTAGTTTTTAACGGGTAGGTCATTCATGAGGAATACGAAGTCGTCGCGGTGGGGGCCGGCGTGGGTGCGCTGAAGCAGCAAGTCTTTGCGCTCGTTGAGGCGAAGAACCTTCAGGAAGTCAGTAGGAGGTACTTGACTTTTATAAGTAAGGGTTACTTCCTCCCGATCATCGGAAAGCTGCTGGTAATGCCGCTGGAAGATAGGCGTAAACTCATCTAAGAATTGCTGGCGTAATTGAACCAGCTGCTCACCAAGGGGCGCTAACTGCTCATCCAATACCAAAAGATAGTCCCGATCATACGCTTGGCCATTGGACGCCTTAAGCAAGGCATTGCGCTGGCGCAACAGGTGGGAATAGGAAATCAACAGCTCCAAATACGTATGATCAAGCTGCGACATCAGGCTGTCGAAATATCGGCGCCGATCTTCGCTGCCCTGCCGGATGAGGTCCGTATCGTAAGGCGAAATCAGCACCACGGGGTAGCGACCAATATGATCGGATATGCGCTCGTAGGGTTGCTTGTCGTGCGTAACGGTTTTCTTCTGGCCTACCCGTAAACTGCACTGGATAACCTCCTCTGTGGGCTCGGGGGTAGGGGAGTGAAACCGGCCGCGCACCACGAAGAACTCTTCTCCATGTTTAATTGTCTGCGTATCAGCAGCATTAAAAGCGCTCTTGGTGAGCGATAGATAATGAATGGCATCTAAGAGATTAGTCTTGCCACTACCATTGTCGCCAATGAAGCAATTAATATGCGGCGAGAGGTGTAGATTGACTTCTTCGTAGTTCTTGAAGAAGAGAAGATGCAGAGTTTCAAGATTCATTCGGGTTCGGAATTGCAATCCTTTTACGTACTTTCGCATCCCAAACGCGAACAACCAAGAGCACGATGGCGGAGACGAAAGTAAAGGCTGCCCCCAAAGCTTCCAAGGAGAGCAAGCCAGCTAAAACGAAAAATGCCCCCAGCGGTAAGGCCACACCTTCCGAAGCTGCGGTAGAAGCAACGGAGTTGATGGAAACGGTTCAGCAACCCGATTCGGGTGCACCGGCATCCAACCCCGAAGCAAAAGAAGCTACGGGCGCCCCTAAGGCTACGACTCCGGATACTCCAGAGTTTTCGAAAGAGCAATACCTCTCTTGGTATGAGCAAATGCAGCTCATGCGCAAGTTTGAAGAAAAAGCCGGCCAGCTGTATGGTCAGCAAAAAATCAAAGGATTCTGCCATCTCTATATAGGGCAGGAGGCTTGTGTAGCTGGCGCCGTGTCGGCCCTGACCAAGGATGACAAATGGATTACGGCCTACCGTGACCACGCGCACCCACTGGCCCTGGGCACATCGCCCAATGCTATCATGGCTGAGCTATTTGCAAAGGAAACCGGTTGCTCGAAAGGCAAAGGTGGTTCGATGCACATGTTCGACAAAGAGGTGAACTTCATGGGTGGCCACGGTATCGTAGGTGCCCAGGTTCCCATGGGAGCTGGTATTGCCTTTGCCGAGAAGTACAACAAGACCGGCAACCTGTGCATTTGCTACATGGGCGACGGTGCCGTACGTCAGGGTGCATTGCACGAAGCTTTCAACATGGCCATGCTGTGGAAACTGCCAGTTATTTTCGTTATCGAAAATAACGGCTACGCCATGGGTACTTCGGTGCAGCGCACGTCCAACGTAACCGAGTTGTATAAGCTAGGGCTATCGTACGACATGCCTTCGGAGCCGGTAAACGCCATGAACGTAGAGGATGTGCACGAAGCCGTAGCCCGCGCTGCCGAGCGCGCCCGCGCTGGTGAAGGCCCTACCTTGCTGGAATTCAAAACCTACCGCTACAAAGGCCACTCGATGAGCGACCCGGCCAAGTACCGCACCAAAGAAGAGTTGGAAGACTTCCGCTCGCGTGATACCATCGAAGCCGTGCGCCACACCATTCTGACGCACAATATGGCATCGGAAGAAGATTTGAACGCCATCGACGAAAGAATCAAAGGTCAGGTACAAGAGTCGGTTGACTTCGCTGAAAACTCTGCTTTCCCCGATCCGGAAGAACTCTACCGCGATGTGTATGTAGAGGAAGATTATCCTTTCATCCGCGAATAGCATCGCTTTTTCTGACAAGCATCTTTGCGGCTCCCCTGAGCCATTCGTAGTATGTCCAAGATTCCTTATACGCGTAACAGCCCGCAGAACCGCCCGCAACGCGTGTCTACTGACCCATTGCAGCCCGCAACGCATGAGGGCGAATTTGGCAATGCAGAACATCCGTTGTTAGAAGATCCGGATGCTCTGGCCATCCGTTTGGCCGAATCAGAAGACTTTGTGCGCCGTAACAAAAACCTGTTGCTGGGTTTGCTGGCCGTGGTCGTGTTGGCTGTGGTAGGCGGTATCGGCTACTATATGTGGCGCTCCTCGCAGGATGAGAAAGCGCAGACTGCCATGTTCCAGGCCGTTAACTATTGGGAAGCCGATTCGCTGAACAAGGCCATGCAAGGCGATGGGCAGTACGATGGCCTGACTACGATTGCCTCGGAGTATGGCAATACGAAGGCTGGCAACCTAGCTAGCTTCTACGCTGGTGTAGCTGCGCTAAAGCAAGGCAAGTTCCAGGCTGCTATCGACTATTTGGAAGACTTTAGCTCCGATGATTTGCTGGTGCAGGCCCGGGCCTATTCTTTGATAGGCGATGCCAACATGGAGCTAAACAAGTACAAGGAAGCCACCGATTTCTACGATAAAGCAGCGAACTACAAAGCCAACGAATACTTCTCGCCAGAGTACCTGATGAAGAAAGCAACGGCGCAGGAAATGGCGAAGGACTATAGCGGAGCGGTGGAAACGTACGATAAAATCATCAACGACTACCAAAGCGCTCAACAGGTAAACGAAGCGCGCCAGATGAAAGCCCGCGCCGAAGCACTAGCTGGCAAGTAAAACCCAATGGCAGTTTTGCTGTTCTAGCAACTACTATTAAAAAGGACGGTCCAGTACCGTCCTTTTTTTATAAACGCGGGTAGCGACTAGTAGCATCTACTTACTGCGTCCGTGAAATCTTCCACATCTGCAAACCCTACGCTACATGGCAACTACTCTCAAAAACCTCAGCGACTATACTTCTGACCACTTTATTGATATCAGTGACAAGCGCTTTGGCTTGGTAGTGGCCGAATGGAACCGCGAAATTACGGATACGCTGGCACAAGGCGCGTACGAGACGCTGCTCAAGCATGGCGCGAAAGAAGAGAACATCTACCGCAACACCGTGCCGGGTAGCTTCGAGTTGACCTTGGGGGCCCAATTACTGGCCCAGCACGAGGAGATAGATGCTGTTATCTGCTTAGGGGTAGTTATTCAAGGCGAGACGAAGCACGATGATTATATCTGCCACGCCGTAGCCCAAGGTATTACCAACGTCGGATTGAAGTTCAATAAGCCCGTCATTTTTGGCTTGGTTACCACTAACACACTGGAGCAGGCGTGGGATCGGGCGGGTGGCAAGCATGGCAACAAAGGAGTGGAGGGAGCAGTGGCCGCCATCCACATGCTGGGCTTCTGAGAAGGGCGTATGCGGAGGGGTAGGAATGAAAAAGCGCCGTTAGCTAATTAATTGACAAAGACGTAGCTTTGCGGCCGAAAAGCCTTGCGCAGCGTCGGCTGATTGGCTGGATACAACGCTGAACAGTGCCTTATAAACTTATTTATAGAAGCTACTGTTGAGCGGCTATTCCGGCAAATGACCGATACGGCTATGCTGGTAGGCAATCAATCACCCCTTTATCATATTTTCCCTGCCCAACATGAGTGACGACAACCTACGCTATTCCAGGGAAGAGCTAGCTGAGTTCGAGCAGATTATTCAGGACAAGCTAACCGCTGCCCGGAAAGAAGTAAGCTTTATCAAGGAAACCCTGAGCCGGCGCAACGATTCGGGTACCGATAACACGGCGTCATCGTCGAAAGTCCTGGAAGACGGTGCCGATACAGCCGAAAAAGAAAGCCTGAATCAACTGGCCTCGCGCCAGATGAAGTTCATTCAGCAGTTGGAAAACGCGCTGATTCGCATTAAGAATGGTACCTATGGCGTGTGCATCGGTACAGGTAAGCTGATTCCGAAAGAGCGCCTGCGCGCCGTGCCGCATACGCAGCACTCGATTGAAGCGAAAATGGCCCGCCGCGACTAGCGGTACACTACTATTTTACGTGCCCGGACGGGTTGGTTGGAGGCTGCAAAGTATCTAACCGCCGGTCCGGGCACTGTTTTCTGAGGCTGGGTGTTGGGAGCTTCAGTTTACAATTCACCATTGATTTTTCATTTTGCACCGTAGCGATACGGCGCTAACCCTTGCAACTATGGGCAAGAAACACTTCTCCGATGAACCGTCCGGCCGCCGTGGCCGCACTTCTTTTAACGACAAAAACAAAGAGGGTGGTCGCGATGCCAAACCGCGCCGCAACGACCGCCCTGCCGGTAATAACTTCGGCCGAGACAATGACCGCCGGGGTGAAGGCTTTACCTCGCGCCCATCGTTCGGCCGGCCGCAGGGGCAGGGTAGCCGCCCCGGTGGCAACCGGGATTTTGGCAACCGCGGCTTCGGGGAAGACCGCAACAGTGGTGGCCGCAGCTTTGGCAGCAACGACCGGCGCCCAAGCGGGGGTAGGGATTTTGGCGGCAACGACCGTCGTGCTGGTGGAGGCCGGGACTTCGGTGGCTCTGACCGTCGTGCAGGCGGCAGCCGCAACGACGGCTACGGGCAGCGGGAGCAGCCCAACAACCGGCCGGTGCGGGCCTACGAATCGAGAGAAACCTGGAATGGTCAGCCCTATCGCCAGGATGGTAAGCCAACCGTGCCACGCGGTGCGCCGGGTGAGCGAAACCGCAAGTTTCAGAAGGCGAACCCGAATGCGGAAGCTCCTGCTTTCCGGCCGCAACCAGAAGCACCTACCCGCCCCGAGCGCAACGAGGCAACCGGAAATGACCGACCCATTCGGGCAGCGCGCCCATTCGACTATCGCGGTAAGCCTGAGGAAGGCGACACGCGCAGCGAGCGGCAAGCCCGTACGTTTGAGCGCGGTAACGAAGACCGCCGCGATAACCGGGGTGGCTACGGCGACCGGAAACCAGCGGGTAATTTTGGTAAGCGCGACTTCGGCGGACAGCGCGAAGGCCGTCCGTCGTATGGCGACCGACAGGAGCGCAACTTTGGGGGCGGTAGCCGTAGCTTCAGCGAGATGCGGGCAGGTCGCGCGTACGAAACGCGCGAGCGTCGTAGCGATACTACTACGGACAAGAAATTTACGCCCGATGCCAACGACCATCGTGCTGGTAAGCTGAAGCGCGGCGAGGTGGCTGGCCAGGCCCCAGACTACAAAAACCTCAAGCACTACGAGCAGGATCCGAACCGTGGCAATAAGCGCCGTCGCAAGGAGGAAGAATTGGGAGCGGAAGTAATCCGTCTGAATCGCTACATCGCCAACGCGGGCGTTTGCTCGCGTCGGGAAGCCGATGCGCTGATTGCCGCCGGCGAAATTCGGGTGAACGGCGAGGTAGTGACCGAAATGGGCTACCAGGTACAGCCATCGGATACGGTGCAGTATGGCAAAACCAACCTCAACCGCGAGAAGCTGGTGTACGTGCTGCTGAACAAGCCCAAGGATTTCATCACCACCACCGACGATCCGGAAGGCCGCAAGACCGTGATGGACTTGGTGTCGGGTGCTTCCAAGGAGCGCATTTTCCCGGTAGGGCGTCTTGACCGCAACACTACAGGGCTGCTGCTATTCACCAATGACGGTGAAGTAGCGCAGAAGCTTTCGCACCCTTCCAACAAAAACAAAAAGATCTACCAAGTAGAGCTAGACAAGCCACTAACAGAAGCTGACCTGCGCAGCATTTCGGAAGGCCTGGAACTGGAAGATGGCAAAGCAGAGGTAGACGACGTGGCGGTGGTAGCCGGCAACGCGCACTTTGTGGGCATTGAGCTGCACACGGGACGTAACCGCATTGTGCGCCGCATCTTTGAGCACCTGGGCTACGAAGTAGTAACGCTGGACCGCGTGCAATACGCTGGCCTCACCAAAAAGGACCTACCCCGTAGCAAGTGGCGCTTCCTGACGGAAAAAGAGGTAATCCGTCTGAAATACTTTATGTAGCACGCAACCCCCTGGCAACAGCGGGGCTCCTAGTGGTGAGTAGTGAGATGGTGAAACAGTAAGTTTGATGTTCTGCCGGTACCGCTTACGCGAATCCAGCTTATATAGAAGCATCAAGCTTACTATTTCACCACTCACCATTTCACCATTCACTATTTCACCTTCATGCGTACCGCTACTCTTGATATTGGCAACACGGCCGTGAAGTATGGATACTTCGAGGGTAGTGAGTTGCGGTATCGGGCAACGGGGCAAACGCTGGCAGAGGTGCTGGCGCTGGTGCAACTGCATCAGCCTACCCACGCCATTGTAGCGTCGGTAGCGGAGCCTACCACAGATTGGGCCGCTGCGCTACGGCCGCTTGTGCCGGGGCAATTGCTGGAACTGGCACCCGCTACCACACCGCTTCCACTGCGCAACGGCTATGCTACCCCCCACACGCTAGGCGCCGACCGGCTGGCGGCAGCAGTAGGCGCGGCGTGGCTGCATCCCAACCAAGATATATTGGTGATTGACGCCGGCACGGCTATTAAGTGCGACTTCGTGGAAGGTGGTCACACCTTTCGGGGAGGTAGCATCGGGCCGGGGCTGCGGCTGCGGTTTCAGGCGCTGCATACGTTTACGGGCCGCTTGCCGTTACTGGAAGTGCCCAATGCTCCTTCAGTGGCCGTACCCCTGATAGGGGATGATACGCAATCGGCTATTCGGAGTGGCGTGCTGAACGGAGCGGCCGCTGAAGTAAACGGTCTGATTGACACCTACCGGGCACAGTACCCTGGGTTGGCGGTGCTGTTGACGGGCGGCGACGCCGGTTTTTTTCAACCACGGCTGAAAGGCTATATCTTTGCCATTCCGGAGCTTGTGCTACTTGGGCTCCATCGAATATTAGTGCATAATGTTGAAAACTAAATTTGCCGGCCTGGCCGGGTTGTCGCTGCTCGGGTGGCTGAACGCTGCACAAACGCAGGCACAAGGTCTGGGAAACTCGCCTTATTCGCGCCTGGGCCTGGGCGACGCCTATATTAATACGGGTGGTGTCCGGCAAATGGCAATGGGTGGGGTAGGACTAGCCGCACCCAACGGTACCAACGTAAATGAGTTGAACCCGGCGCTGGTGTACTACACCTCTCGTACCACCTACGAGGTAGCCATAACCGGGCAGTTCAAAACCATCAGTAACCGCACCAACTCGCAGCGCGATGGTAGCGGTACGTTGGGCTACTTGGCCTTGGCTTTCCCCATCTCCAAACGGTGGGCGGCCGCGGCTGGCTTGCGGCCCTACACGGCCGTCGACTACGAAAGCACAACGAGCAGCAGCGTAACGGGCGACCCTAATGCGCAATCCATCAACCGATTTACGGGCGATGGTGGGTTATCAGAGGCCTATATGGTACACGCCTTTCGCATAGCGAAAGGCCTAACCGTAGGAGGTACAGCTTCTTACGTGTTCGGTACCATCGATGCTACCTCTGGTACCACGGTTGTAACCTCCGGCGACAACTCGAATGTACAGAGCACCGTGCGCCTGGAGCACGTGCGTTATTCAGACTTTATTTTCCGGGCAGGCGCGCACTACCGTGGCAAGCTAACGGATAAATTAAACTACAATCTGGCGGCCGTATACGGCTTTCAGTCCAACCTGAACGGCACGTACGACGTGACGCAGGAGCAGCGCACGCTGGCGGGCGCGCCCATCGCCAATACCAGCATTGTGCTGGTGAGCGGCCAGAAAGGCGAGGCCCGCGTGCCTACCCTGGCGCAGTTCGGCATTAGCCTTGATAACAACCGCAACTGGAGCACCAGCCTGGACCTGGCCCGGCAGCAATGGTCGCGCTTTCAGGTGCCGGTGCTAGCCGGCGTAACCAGCGCCGCCAACGTGCCCCTGAGCGATACCTACCGGGTAGGACTAGGCGGCGAATGGGCCCCAGACCCAACCAGTGTCGATAATTACTTCAAGCGCGTGGTGTACCGGGCAGGCATCAGCCTAGCCGAGGTTCCTTACCGTCCTAGTGGGCAGCGTCTATACGACCGAGCCGTGAGTTGGGGCTTTGGCTTCCCGATACCCGGTGCTACGCCACTAGATGCTACTACCTTTAGCCTGGCCTTCACCTACGGACAGCGCGGCAACAACAACGTAACCATCGACAGCCCCAGCGGCAACGTAAAGGAAAACTATATCCGGATGCAGGTAGGGGTTTCGCTCAATAACCGCTGGTTTATCAAGCGGCGCATTGAGTAGTGCAGAGAGAGTAAGATCATGCGAGAATTCCGTATCTGGATAGGGTTGGGTCTAGCTTTAATTGGCTGTCAGAAGCAAGAGGCTGACCCAACAAAGAAAGTCATGTACGAAGGCCCAATGATGGAAACCACCAACGTGCTGACCTTCGTTAGCGACTCGGCCAAGCTCCAAGTGAAGCTGACTGCGCCACTACAGCAGCAGTTTGAGTCGGGCGATGTGGTGTACCCCAAAAGCGTGAAACTGCTGTTCTACAGCAAGAATGGCCAAACGGTGGTTAATACTATCACCGGCGATTACGGCAAGCAGGAAAAGAGCAAGGGCCTATACTCTTTGCGCGGCCATGTACGGGTGAAAAACGAACCCAAGCAGCAGACCCTGCAAACCGAGGAACTGTTCTACGACCAGCAACGGTTGCTGATCTACACGAAGCCCGAGATGTACGTGCACATCGAAACCCCCACGGATACAGTAGACGGCTACGGCTTAGAGGCCGACCAGAATTTCACAACTTACAAGTTGAAGAAAGTAACAGGAAAATTCAGCAACGTCACCGAAACGACTACCCCCTAATTTATGGCTTTTCGATTTGATAAGTCGCTGGGGCGGACGGTGTTGTTTTCGGTGGCCGTGGTATCGTTCATCATTGCAGTCTACCAAACTATTCTGCAAAACAGCATTGGAAAAAACTACACCCTGTATATGGTGTCGTTTGTGTGCGTGATGTGGTTTCGCTACCTGGGGCTGGATACTAAAACAGCTGCCAAGGATACGCCGGTGCCCCGTTCTGGTACTGCGACTAAAGCCGGTGCGAAACCAGCCGCAAACCGGCCGAAAGGCAAACGACGCAAATAGGGTAGCTTCTTTTCTGTTAGCAAATGTGGCATTTATGGTGCTGAATGTCACAGAAATGCGCCTTTCCTACCCCACCACTGGCAGGTAGCTTTGAATGTCGGGCGGATTCTGGTTATTTTGCGCCTCTTTCTCCTTTTTATACGGTGCTTTTTTTCAAGTAAATGGCTTTAATTAACACGATTCGGGAAAAATCCGGCTGGGCCGTTGGCACGGTAGCCATCGGTATGCTGCTCTTCATCGTGGGCGGTGACCTGGTAGGTGGAAACAACCGTTTGTTCGGTGGCAACAATACGACCGTGGGCGAGGTAGCCGGCGAGAAAGTAGAATTGGCCGATTTTCAGAATACCCTAGAGCAGCAGAAAGAAGCCTTTGCCGCCCAGCAAGGTCGTCAGCCCGACGAGCAAGTGATGGGCTACCTGCGCGACCAGGCCTGGAACCTGACCATCTACCGCATTGCTTTCCAAAAGGAGTTTGAAAAGCTGGGCCTGAAAGTGTCTGATGATGAGGTGGTAGATATGGTGCAGGGCAAAAACATCAGCCCCAGCATCCGCCAAGCCTTCACCAATCCGCAAACCGGCCAGTTCGACCGAGCCAAGCTGCTCGACTACCTGCGCAACCTCGACAAGCTGCCCCCACAGGCCCGTGCTGCCTTCGAAAATTTCGAAGCCAACCTGCCCATTGAGCGCATGGCCAACAAGTACAACAACCTGATGAAGCTCTCGACTTACGTGACCAGCGCGGAAGCCAAGAACTACCTCACTAACCAAGGCACTACTGCCAACGCCCGCTACCTGCTAGTGCCGTACTACACAGTATCGGATTCGTCGGTGAAGGTGACGGATGCTGAGTTGCAGGCCTACCTCGACAAGCACAAGAGCCGCTACAAAGTGGAGCAAGGCCGTAGCATCGAGTACGTGACCATTCCGGTGGCGGCTTCGGTAGAGGACAGCAGCGCCGTGCGCAGCACTATCGACCAGTTGGCTACCCAGTTCCAGAGTGCGCCCAACGACTCGCTGTTCGTAAAGCTAAATTCCGATCAGCCCTACAACGGGGCCTACCTCTCGCCAGCCGATCTGCCCGAGAAACTGCGCGAAAACCTACCCCTGACCGTGGGTCAAGTATATGGCCCCTACGCTGAGAATGGCGTGTATTCGCTGTTTAAAGTAACCGGTGAGAAAAAAGGCGAGCAGGCTGCGGCCCGCGCCAGCCACATCCTCATCAAGCCCGAAGGCACTACCCCAGAAGCAAAAGCCGCCGCGAAAGCCAAGGCGCAGGACATCCTGAACAAAATCAAAGGCGGTGCTGATTTCGCCGCTATGGCCCGCCAATACGGCACCGATGGTACCACGGCCACTGGCGGCGACCTAGGCTGGTTCTCGCAGGGCCGTATGGTACCCGAGTTCGAGAAAGCTGTGTTTGGTACTACCTCGAAAGGGTTGCTGCCGGCTCCGGTAGAAACGTCGTTTGGCTACCACATCATCAAAATCACTCAGCCCAAAACCTATCAGACCTACCAGGTGGCGGCGGTGCAAAAAGCCATTGTGCCCACCGATGCTACCCGCGACGCTGCCTACCAGCGCGCCCAGGACCTGAAAGGTCAGATTACGGATGTAGAGTCGTTCCGCAAGGCCGTGGCCGCCGATAAGTCGTTGCAGAAGCAAGAGGCGCAAGGCTTGGGCACTGCCGACCGCAGCGTGAACAACTTGCAAAACGCCCGCGAGCTGGTGCGTTGGGCTTACTATGGCAACAACGGTAAAGAAACCAAGGTAGGCGACGTATCGGAAGTGTTCGACATAGGTGACCAGTACGTTATTGCTGTGCTCACCGGCACCCGTAGCAAAGGCACCGCCGATATTGCCAGCATCCGCCCCGAGCTGACGGCGCAGGTACGCAACGATATGAAAGCGGAGCAGATCATCAACAAGCTGAAAGGCAAAACCGGCACGCTAGAGCAACTGGCGGCTGCCTATGGTCCTTCGGCCCAGGTGAAAACCGCCGATAACGTGGTATTAGGTTCGGGTGTGCTGCCCGGCCTGGGTGCCGAGCCAGCTGCTGTTGGCAAGATTTTCGGCCTGAAAACTGGTCAGAAATCGGCGCCCATCCAAGGCGAGCAGGGTGTGCTCATCGTGGAGCCTACTGCCATCAACGCGCCTGCCGCTGCCGGCGATGTAGCCGCTACCCGCAAGCAGATCACCGAGCAGCGTACCGCCCGCGCCGACGGCTTGCTTTACGAGGCTGTGAAAGCCAACGCCAACGTGAAAGATGATCGGGTGAAATTCCCGAGCCTGTAAGCCCTACCTCCGTACAGGCATCTATCTTAGAAAAGGCCACTCCGCAAGAGTGGCCTTTTCATTTGTAGGCAGGTGGCAGCCAACGGGTTTTTGTGGCTATCTTGAAATGATTCTGGGCGATGAGCCGTTCAGAAAGTTGAGTGGTGGGTAGGGGACTATTAGCATTTATACTGATAACCAGCAACTCGCAACTCGCACCTACTAATTACGACCGTATGCGCTTCTCTCGTCGTTTGCTGCCCGTTCTGATTTCGTTGCTGCCCGTGGCTCCGCTAACGGCCCAAACCATGTTAGGGGGCGACGTAGCACTGGCGAAGGAATACGCACGCAAAGGCGAAAACGAGAAGGCCGCTTTTCTATTTGGTCGCCTACCCACGGCCGAGCAGCAGCGCCCCGATGTGCTGCCCGATTACTTAAATACACTCCAGGCGCTGCACAATTACAAAGAGGCAGAGAAAGTAGCCCGCAAAGCCGCCAAACAGCATGCCGCCGAACCGGTATACACAGTGCTGCTGGGAGAAGTATACACTGCCGCAGGCGACCAAACCGCCGCCACCAAACAATACGAACAGACCCTGACGCGCCTAACCAGCGAGCAAATCATACCGGTTGCAACGGAGTTTATGCGCCGTCAACAGCCAGAATGGGCCGAGAAGACCTACCTGCGAGGCAGAGAACTAACAAAGAACGACGCGGAATTTGCGCCCCAGCTTATTCAGCTTTACACCCAAGGTGGGCAAACAGAGCAGCTAATGGCCGAAACGTTGCGCTTGGTGCAACAGGACGGACGCCAGTTGCCCTTTGTGCGCAACATGCTGCAAAATTCGCTACGGGAAGAAAAAGACTTCGAGGCCCTCGAAAAGCAGCTACTCAGTAACGTGCAGAAGTACCCAGACCAGCCCGTATACAGTGAGCTGCTGCTGTGGCTACAGGTACAGCGCCACGATTTTGTGGGGGCGCTGGTACAGGCCAAGGCCCTCGACCGTCGGGAGCGGACCAACGGCAGCCGTGTGCTGGAGGTGGCTGCTATTGCCCAGCACAACCACGATTACGAAAGTGCCATTGCCGGCTACCAGTACGTGCTGCGTGAGTACAAAGGTGGCCCGCTCTACGCTATTTCGCGACAGCGGCTGGTAGAAGCCCGGGAGGAGCAGGTGCGCACCACCTACCCCGTGGAACCAGCCAAGATTCAGGGGCTAATAGGCGAGTACGAGCAGGTGTTACAAGAGCTGGGCCGCACACCCGAAACGGCTTCCATTCTAACGAATATGGCCGAGCTGTATGCTTTTCAGCTTGATGATAAGCCACGAGCCATCCAGCTGTTGCAGGAAGTAATTGCCATGCCCCGCGCCAACCCGACCACAGTGGCCGATGCCAAGATTAATCTGGCTGATATCTACTTGCTGCGCGGCGAGCCGTGGGAGGCCACCTTGCTCTACTCCCAGGTAGAGAAGGACCACAAGGACTCGCCCATCGGCTACGAGGCCAAGCTCCGCAACGCCCGTCTTAGTTACTACGCCGCCGACTTCAAGTTAGCCCAGAGTCACTTAGATATTCTCAAGCAGGCCACCAGCCGCGAAATAGCCAACGATGCCATGCAGCTCAGCCTGCTCATCTCTGATAATACCGCCATGGATACCGCCGGCATAGCCCTGCGCGACTATGCGGCCATTGAGTTACTGGTGTTTCAGAATAAGTTGGCAGAGGCCAGCCGCGGCCTTTCGGTGCTGGTGTCCAAGTACCCTGGTCACGCCCTCACAGATGAGGCGTGGTACCTGCAAGGTCAGCTTCAGCGCCGCATGGGCGACTACCCGGCTGCCGTGGCTACGCTCGCCAAAATTACATCGAATCCCAAATATGATGTGCTGAGTGATGACGCTATGTTTCTGATGGCTAGTATCTATGAGGAAAACCTCAAAGAACAAGACAAAGCCAAAGAACTGTATAATCAGTTGCTGGTGAAATATCCGGGTAGTATTTACGTGGCGGAGGCCCGCAAGCGTTTTCGAGCGTTGCGTGGCGATGGCGTTTAGGAAATTACAAGATCAGCTCTCGCTTAACTCCTTTTCAACTCATCTAACTCTGTGTGAAGTCGTCGTTGGTGCCAAGTGGTTTTTCTGCACGGAGTTAGAGGCGTTGAAAAAGGAGTTAAAAGAAATAAGAATAGTGCGGTAGGGTAGGAAAGATGGAAGGTTAGCGGAACTATTCATCCTCCAAAACGCAACATTCAACATTTCCACAGCGGTTTTCTTCTTACTTTTGAAGATACTGCCCCCTGCTGTCAACCCCGCCCCGTATGGAAAAAAGATGGATTCGTAAGTCTTCGCCAGACCCCGCCAACGTTCGGCAGTTGGCGGATGCTTTGCGCGTTAACGAAGCCATTATCAGCCTGCTGTGCCAGCGGGGCGTGTGCACGTTTGAGGAAGCCAAAGCATACTTTCGCCCTTCACTCGCCGATCTGCCTGATCCGCTGCTCATGCGCGATATGGACCGCGCTGTGCGGCGTCTCACGCAAGCACTGCACGCGGGGGAGAAAGTATTGGTGTTTGGCGATTACGACGTAGACGGCACCACTTCCGTGGCCGTGGTATATTCCTACCTGCGGCAGTTCTTCGGCCCCGAGCGCATCGACTACTATATCCCCGACCGCTATAAGGAAGGCTACGGCGTATCCGATGCGGGTATTGACTATGCTGCCGAACACGGCTATGCCCTCATCATTGCCCTCGACTGTGGGGTAAAGGCCGTAGAGAAGGTAGGTGACGCAACGGCTAAGGGCGTCGATTTTATTATTTGTGACCACCACTTGCCTGGCGAGTCGCTGCCGCAGGCTGTGGCCGTGCTGGACCCCAAGCGCGCCGATTGTCCCTACCCTTTCAAGGAGTTGTCGGGCTGTGGGGTAGGGTTCAAGTTGATGCAGGCCTTTGCTCAAGACCAGGGGCTGGATGAGGCGCCCTTGCACGAGCTGCTGGACTTGGTGGCCGTGAGTATTGCGGCCGACATTGTGCCCATTTATGGTGAAAACCGGATGTTGGCCTACCACGGCCTGCGCCTGCTCAACGACCCCGAGCGGCCCCAGCGCCCCGGCCTCGATGCCCTGCGGGAGCTGGCGGGCCTACGCTTTGGGTTGAATATCAGTAGTCTAGTGTTTGGCTTTGCGCCGCGCATCAATGCGGCCGGTCGTATGGGCGATGCCAAGCGCTCGGTGGCCATGCTGCTAGCCGAAACCAAGGAAGATGCCATTGCCCGCGCCGGCGTGGTCGACAAAACAAATCAAGAGCGCCGTGGCTTCGATACCAGCATCACGAAAGAGGCGCTGGAGATGATTGAGAACGATAGCCGCCTGCTGAACGCCCGCTCTACGGTGCTGTACAAAGAAGATTGGCATAAAGGGGTAGTAGGGATTGTGGCCTCGCGCTGCCTCGATAAGTACTACCGCCCTACCATTATTCTCACCCAAAGCAACGGCAAGGCCACCGGTTCGGCCCGCTCCGTAGCGGGGTTTGATGTGCACCAGGCCATTGAGGAATGTGCCGATTTGCTGGAGCAGTTTGGCGGCCACATGTACGCCGCCGGCCTCACGCTGGCCGTCGACAAAGTACCTGAATTTCAGGAGCGGTTTGAGCAGGTAGTAGCCCGCCGCATCCTGCCGGAGCAGCTGATTCCGCCCGTTGAAATCGACAGCGAGCTGCAACTGACGGATATTACCAACGGCTTCTACCGGTTGCTGAGCCAGATGGAGCCGTTTGGTCCCGGCAATCCCAACCCCGTATTCGAGTCGCGGGGCGTGTATGCCGCCCCAGACTCTGCCCGTATTGTTGGCAATTCTCACCTTAAGGTAGCCCTCACCCAGGATGGCTACCACGTAGTAGACGCCATCGGTTTTGGCCTAGGCGAATACTACGAGCAAATGCGTCAAGGTGAACCGTTCAGTGTGTGCTATAACGTGGAAATGAACGAGTACCGGGGCACCCGCACACTGCAATTGCGCCTGAAGGATATTCGGTGGGAATAAGAGGGTAGCTAGTTTGTCGCAGCGGGTAATACGTAATTTTTTCCGTCGAAAACAAGGTATCCCTCGCGCATATACAAGCCCTTGTGTCTGGGTTTGTAAATATTGGTTTTCGTAGTAGGGCTCTTCGGAATAGAAACCTTTAACCACGTAACAGTGCCATTAAGGCGACGCTCGTTGAGCAGTATTTGATTTGCTTGTCGAACTTGATAACGTTCTTCTACAACGCCTGTGCGCCGACGAATTGTGGTATGTCTCCAGCTCCAAAGGCTCTCTGCTTCCGAAATATCACTCGACATGGCACGTTTAACCTTTGGGCTTGCGCCTTTCAGTACATGACGCCGCCCAGCTCGTTTGATAGTAGGTTTAAAGGTGGCTGAATTGAGGGTTGCCTGCTGTTGCAGTTGGGTAGCCTGTTGAAATAGCGTGTCGCGGGCGGCGGTGGCTTGGATAGAATCGGTGATTAGTTGCGCTTGGGCAGTACCAGCCGAAAAGAATAAACCAACTGCGGCCCCAAGGCAATAACGGGTAAAAGGCATAGAATACAGGCTATAAATGAAAAGGTGCCCGAAAGTAAGGGCACCTTTTCATTTATCCTACGGCAGTTTTGCGGTGGTTATCGGGTCACTCGTTGCCGCCAAGCATCAAGGCTCCACTCGCCAGCACCGGCAAACGCCAAGAATAGAAATACGAAGCAATACAATACCGCCAACTCGCCCTGGTTTTGGATGGGTAGGGGCGCTTGCGGCGCGTGAGCCATGAAATAGGCTACAGCCATCAGGCCCGACGAAATGAATGCCACGGGTCGTGTGAACAAACCTAGAATAAGCAGCAGGCCGCCCAGCGCCTCTAGCACACCAGCTAAGCCCATAAGCGAGAAAATTTCAGCCGCGCCGTGCTCACCGGCCGGAAAGTTGAACAGCTTCTGCGTACCGTGCAGCATGAACATAAAGCCCGCTACGATGCGCAGAATGCTCAGCAAACGGGGCATCCATGTAACGGAGTAAGTAGGAGTAGTAGTTGCCATATGAAAAGGAGTGAATGAAAGAAGTAACGCACGTTAGCGCGCAACGTTGCCAGTAAGGCGCGGCTGCGGACTCGCAAACTGCCACGCCCACCCAATGAGCACCAGTTGCAAGGGTAGGCGTGCCCATACCATCCAGGCAGGCAGCCGAAACAGCTCGTCGTTGTGGCGGGCCATATACACGTTGGCCGGAAATACAGCTAGCAGTAGCAGAATCAGTCCCCAGGCGGCTGGGCGACGCGTGGCTGATAGCAGCAGGCCCAGGCCGCCCGCCAGCTCGGCCACGCCACTCACGTACACCAGCGTGAGGGGCACAGGTAGATAAGGCGGAACAATCTTCGCGTAGACCTTCGGCTTCACGAAGTGCATAATGCCGGCCCCCGCGTAGAGCAGGGCCATCAGGGAAAGGCTAAGAGTACGGCTACGGCGCGACATACAAAACAGGTAGGAGGGTAGGGTAGGAACGCAGGCCGCCCCAGCCAGGTTTTGGGTAGGGCAATGTGTACCTTGGCTCATTCGTTGCCTGTGCGGGTGTTCTATCTTCCTCCTCCTTTATGAAATTTGCTTCCCTGGCTCTGTTGATGGGGCTGACCACGGGTGTTGCTTTTGCCCAACAGCCTGCCGGTTACCAGATCACGCTCGATTTGCAACAGGTTGCCAACGACCGGATAAAAGTGGTGGTGCAGCCGCCTACCCTCACCGAGAACCAGGCCACGTACATCATGCCCTCTGTGATACCAGGGTCGTACTCGCGCAAGGACTACGGCCGCTTCGTGTCCGGCTTCACGGCGCTGGATGCCAAGGGGCGTAAGCTGAAAGTGAAGCATCCTTCGCCCAACCTGTTCGTCATCGACAACGCTCGCACGCTGGCCCGCCTCGAATACTACGTAGACGATACCTGGGACGCCCGCCAGGACGACAACTTTATCTTCCAGCCCGGCGGGACCAACTTCGAGGCCGGCCGCGACTTCGTGCTCAATCACTATGGCCTTTACGGCTACTTCGATGGGCAAAAGATGATGCCCTACCAGCTCACCGTTCGCAAACCCGCCGACCTCTACGGCGCCACCGCCCTACCCAAGCAAAGCCCCTCGGCCACCGAGGATGTGTACACGGCTCCCAGCTACGTCACGCTTTCCGATGGTCCCATCCTCTACAGCCGGCCCGATACGGCCAGCTTTGCGGCAGGCGGCGCGCGCATAGGCGTGTCGGTAGTATCGGAGAGCGGGGTGGTGAAAGCCGCGCAAATCCAGGAAATAATGCGGCCGATGGCCGAAGCATTGGCGCAGTATTTTGGCGGGGAGATGCCGGTAGAGCACTACGAGTTTCTGCTGTATTTCCCTGGGTTGAATTCGCCTTTGAACAGCAAAAACGGTGGCTACGGCGCCATGGAGCATTCCTACTCCTCGGTCTATTTTCTACCCGAAATTCCTGACCCAGACCGCGTAAAAAGCATGGTGCAGGAGGTGGCCTCGCACGAGTTTCTGCACATGCTGGCTCCGCTGAACATTCACAGCCGCGAAATAGGAGAGTTTGATTTCCGTGACCCCCAGATGTCGCAGCACTTGTGGCTCTACGAGGGCGTGACCGAGTACATTGCCCAACTAGTGCAGGTGCGCGGCGGTCTGAATACGCCCGACGAGTTTCGTCAGCACATCAAGCAGAAAATCGACAACGCGGAGAAGTACCCCAACGTGTCGTTTACTACTATGAGCCGGCAGATTCTGGACGCGCCCTACAAAGACATGTACCAGAACGTGTACGAAAAGGGCGCGCTCATCGGCTTCCTGCTCGATATTCGGTTGCAGGAGCTGAGCCAGGGCCGTCAGAGCTTGCGCGACGTGCTCCTGACGCTGCGCCAGAAATACGGCCCTACCCGTTCCTTCGAGGACAAAGACCTGATTCCGGAGTTCGTGGCTCTTACTAATCCGCAGATGCAGGATTTCTTTGACCGTTACGTTATCGGTAACGAGCCGCTACCCTATGCCGAGTATTTCCAGAAGATAGGCTGGCACTATGCCGCCACAGAGGAAGGCAAAACGCTTGCCTTCGGCAATATCGGCTTCAGCTACGACAGCGCCCGCGAGCAGTTCAAAGCCGCTCAAACCAAAGCCGCCGAAAACGCTTTTGGCTTGGAGGGAGGCGACATCATTGTGGCCGTAAACAACCAACCGGTGACGATGGCCAACGCCGAGCAGCTGCTCCGGCCGTTGGTAGAGCCTACCTCCGATGAGCCCGTTACCGTTCGTTTTCAAGCATCGGCCGCTGCCAAACTCAAGGAGCGGACGGCCACGCCTCGCACCTTCGACGTAAAGCTGCACAACGTGCTGCGGGTAGACCCCGCTGCCACACCCGCCCAAGTGGCGTTGCGCACGCAAGTGCTGAAGCCATTGAGCCAGTAAATCACCATTTTTGCCGTATGATTCTTCGCGCCGAGCACTTATTCAAGAAATACAAAGCCCGCACCGTGGTCAACGACATGTCGTTGCACGTGGAGCAGGGCGAGATTGTGGGCTTGCTGGGACCAAACGGCGCCGGCAAAACCACCTCGTTCTACATGACGGTAGGCATGGTGAAGCCCAACGCCGGCAAGGTGTTTCTGGATGATGAGGAAATCACGAAGCTGCCCATCTACCAGCGCGCCCGCCGGGGTATTGGCTATTTGGCGCAGGAAGCCTCCGTGTTCCGGGACTTAACGGTAGAGGAAAACATCCTGTCGGTGCTGGAAATGACTGGTCAGCCCAAACAAGCCCAGCGCGACAAGGTGGAAGAGTTGCTGAATGAGTTCAGCCTCACACATGTGCGCAAAAACCTGGGCCGCGTGCTTAGCGGCGGCGAGCGGCGTCGCACCGAAATTGCCCGCGCCCTGGCCGTCGACCCTAAATTTGTGTTGCTGGATGAGCCCTTTGCCGGTGTCGACCCCATTGCCGTAGAGGAAATCCAAGGCATTGTGGCCAAGCTCAAGCATAAGAACATCGGCATCCTCATCACCGACCACAACGTAAACGAGACGCTCAGCATTGTAGACCGCGCCTACCTACTCTTCGAGGGCAAGCTCTTAAAAGCCGGCACCGCCGAGGAGCTAGCCGCTGACGAAATGGTGCGCCGGGTGTACCTGGGCAAGCATTTCGAGTTGAAAAGAAAGATATAAGTAGGTTTACCGTAGTGGGTGAGGTAGGCCTCAGGTTAACGCACGTTTATTAATTTGCCCGCCGTGTTAAATTCTATCCTCTCTTGGGCTGTACAGCGGCGTTTGGGCGATATCGTGCAGTTTCGGGACCACCCGCACGAGGCGCAGGCGCAAGTGTATCGCACGCTCTTGCGCACGGCCCGCGATACAGAATGGGGTAGGAAATATGGTTTCGGTGACGCGATAACCGCCGCTGACTTTGCCCAACGAGTACCTATCAATACCTACGAGGAGCTTTATCCGGAGCTGGAGCGCGTGCTACGCGGCGAGGCCGATGTGCTGTGGCCCGGCCGGGTGCAGTGGTTTGCCAAGAGCAGTGGCACCACCAACGCCCGCAGCAAGTACATTCCTGTCACCCGCGAGTCGTTGCAGGAGGGCCACTACCGCGCCGGCCGCGACATGACCGCATTAGCTACCTACCACTACCCTGAGTGCAAGGTGCTAGGCGGCAAAACGCTGTCGTTGGGGGGGACGCATGCACCCAATCCGTTTCGCTCCGCTGAGCCCGACTCGCGTGTTGGCGACGTGTCGGCGGTGATTATGCAGAACTTACCCGCCTGGGCCGAATACATCCGCACGCCACCGCTGGAGCTGGCCCTGTTAGACGAGTGGGAGGAAAAAATAGAGCGTATTGCCCGCCATGTGCTCACTCAGGATGTAACCGTACTGGCCGGCGTGCCTACCTGGATGATTGTGCTGCTGCGCCGGGTAGTAGAACTGGCGGGTGTCGCCAACATCACGGAAGTATGGCCCAACCTGAGCTTATTTCTGCATGGCGCGGTGGCCTTTGGACCCTACCGTGAGCTGTTTCGACAGTTGATTCCGCGGGAGCAAATGCACTACCTCGAAATCTACAATGCCTCCGAAGGCTACTTGGCGTTGCAGGACGAGCCCAACTCAGAAGACCTACTGCTCCTGCTCGACCACGGCATCTATTATGAGTTCCTACCCCTCGATCAGCTAGGGCAGGAGCATCCGCAGGCCTGCACATTGGAGAAGGTGGAAATAGGACCGCGCTACGCTCTCATTATCAGTACCAATGCGGGCTTGTGGCGCTACAACATCGGCGATACGGTGCGCTTTACCAGCTTGGCGCCCTACCGTATTCGCATTACGGGCCGCACCAAGCACTTCCTCAATGCCTTTGGCGAAGAGGTAGTAATAGAAAACGCCGACGCGGCCATTGCAGCCGCCTGCCAAGTCACTGGCGCTACGGTGCGCGATTTCACGGCTGCGCCCATTTATTTCAGTAACACCGATACCTCGCGGGGCGGTCATCAGTGGCTAGTGGAGTTCAACGTACAGCCCACAAGTCTAGAACAGTTTGTGGCCGTACTGGATGATACACTCCGTCAGCTCAACTCTGATTATGACGCCAAGCGCCACCGCAACTTGGCATTGGAGCGCCCCATGCTAACAGTAGCACCACTCGGCACGTTCGAGCAGTGGCTGGCTAGTAAGGGTAAACTAGGTGGCCAGCACAAAGTACCGCGCCTCAGCAACTCCCGCGAACTGTTGGAAGAAATACTACGACTGCTACCAGAGGAGATAGTATAACTAATAATTTAGTTGTAAGTTAACGGAGTCATTACCAGTCACTCTATTACTTACATACTATGCGTTATACTTCTTCTTTCGGCCTACCTCTGTTAGTAGGCCTAAGCTTATCGGCTTGCACGGCTGTGCACAAACCTGTTGGATTTTGGTCGCGCAATCGTTACAACGCGAAACTGGAGCGACAAGGGCCGTGGCGCATCTACTACGATGAAACCGAGCGGCATCTAGCTGCCAAAGGGCGCTTTCGGCGCAACTACGAGCGGGGGCGCTGGCGCTACTATAGCTTCAACGGGCAGCGGGAAAAATGGGAACTGTATCACCGACAGCCCGGCGGCTTAATTTCTATCCGCCACTACGATTTAACGGGCAAGATCCAACGGCAGGGACAGGCCCGTTACGTCAACGAGCCCGACGGGCCGCATTTCTATTGGTTTGGTCCGTGGCGCTATTTTGATGCGCAAGGCAAAATGGTAAAAATAGAAACGTATGAAGGCGGTACTCGAATTAGTAGCGACTCTGTAGCGGGAAAATAGGGTATGGCCCCGCTTTTGCATAATTACTTAACAGTGAATATCGTGTACGCAATCCAACTCGTCGGTAAGGAGCGTATGTTAGTCGATTTTACGAAGAAACTTTTTAGAACAAAACCTACATTAGGAATACCACGCGCTAACCTCCCCCGCCCATGTCCGCTACCCTCAGTTCCGCTGATTCTGCGTCCTCATCGTCCCGCTCCCGTCAACGGGGGGTGTATACCCGCCGCAAACGCCGTCGAGCTTTCTCTTTTCTGCCACGACTGGGCAACAAAGCGGTAGTAGGGGTACTAGGTGCCCTAGGAGCGGCGTTTGTCGTGAGTGTGGTGATTATTGTGGTTAACTTGCTGGGGTAGGCGGCCAAAGTAGTATTACTCATCCAGCAAGCTGCCAAACAGGCCACCGCTTTCCTTTGTAGTATTGCTGCCAGCCGGCGCCAACGCCTGAATCAGCTTCTTCACGGGCATCGATTGCAACCACACGCGGCCTGTGCCACGTAGTGTGGCCAGCAACAGTCCTTCGCCTCCAAAGATCATGGAGCGCAGGCCGCCGGCCCGCGTAATACTGAAATCAATACCTGGCTCAAAAGCTACCACACAGCCTGTATCTACGCGTAGCAGTTCATTGGTGAGGTGCTTTTCAATGATAGTGCCACCGGCGTGCACAAAGGCTTTGCCGTCGCCGGTTAGCTTTTGCAGAATAAAGCCCTCCCCGCCAAAGAAACCGGTCCCCAGTTTCTGATTGAAATGAATGCTAATCTTGGTGCCCCGCGCTGCTGCTAGAAAGCCGTCTTTCTGTACAATCAATCCCTGCGGCAGGGTGCCAAGATCAACGGGAATAATGGTGCCAGGGTAGGGTGCCGAAAAGGCTACTTTGCTTTTGCCGTAGCCTCCCCGGTGGGTGAAGTGCGTCATGAACAACGACTCGCCCGTGAGCAAGCGCGTGCCTGCCGAAAACAGCTTGCCCAGCACGCTCTGGTCGGGGGCCGAGCCGTCGCCCATTTTGGTTTCGAAAGCAATGCTTTCCTCCATGTACACCATGGCGCCCGCCTCGGCAATAACGGTTTCGTTCGGGTCCAGTTCTATTTCTAGAACCTGAATATCATGGCCAAGAATGCGGTAGTCGACGTCGTGTGAGTGCATAGTGGTAGGGGCAAGGAACGAGCGCAAGTATAGTACATCGACCGGTTAAATCAACCGGTTTCGTTGCTGCTATTCGTCGTCCTCGCGTCCGGTTTCGAACTCCTCCTCGTCCTCCTCGGCGGCAGGCTTGCCCTTGCGGGTAGGCTTCTTGGGCGTAGGCTTGCTAGTGCGCGCCATAAAATCTTCCTCCGATTCTTCTACCTCGGGGCTACCTTCTTCCACCGGGTAGAGGTCATCCTCGTCGTTGCCGCCAAACTGGCCGTCGCGATTCACCAGCTTCTTGTCGCGCACGTGGCGGTTCAGGAACTTGTTGATGTCCTCGATGGAATAATTGGAAGTGATTTCGCCCAGTGGGTTCACCTTGATTTCAAAGCCTTCCAGCTCTTTGTGCACCCGTGCTTTCTTATCGGGATCTGCTTTTTTCTTATTGACAGGTTTCTTGGCCATCGTCGTATTGCTTCGTAAAGAGGTCGGGGCAAGCTACATCAATGCAAAAGGCCGCCCGTAGCTAGTACGAAGCGGCCCTTGTTCAGGATGCCCTACAGCGGCAAGACTACGCAGTAGCGCGAGTGCTCAGGCGCTCTACGGCCGTCAGAATGCGTTGGCTGATTTCCTCATTGCCCAAAATATGCATGGTTTCCATCAGGTCGGGGCCGGCGGCGGCGCCCGTAACGGCCACGCGCAACGCCTGCATCACTTGGCCCAGCTTCACACCCTCGCGCTCCAGCACCTGCGTGAGTAGGGCTTTGATGGCATCGGGGGTAGAGGGGGCAGCGGTGGGTAGCTCGCGCGCAAAAGCGGCCAGCGCATTGGCAGTAGCAGCATTCCACTTCTTGCTGATCACCTGCTCGTCGTAGCTTTCTGGGGCCTGGAAGAAGTATTGTGCTTCCTGCCAGAAATCCTGTGGGAACGTCACGCGCTCCTTCATCACGCCAGCAATCTGCTCGGCCTTTTCACGAGTGCAATCCACGCCGTGCTCGTGCAGAGCATCGAGGAGATACTGCGCCAGCTCAGCGTTGGGCTTCGCGCGCAGGTACTGCTCGTTGTACCAGCGCACCTTGTGCTGGTCGAAACGGGCCGGCGACTTGCTCACGCGGTCAATAGAAAATGCCTCAATCAGCTCATCCATCGAAAACAGCTCCTGCTGCGTGCCGGGGTTCCAACCCAGGAAGGCTAGGAAGTTGATGAACGCATCGGGCAGGTAGCCACTTTCGCGGTAGCCGCTGCTCACGGTAGGCGCGCCGGTTTCGGCGTCCGTGCCATGCCACTCCAATGGAAACACTGGGAAACCCAGCCGGTCGCCGTCGCGCTTGCTGAGCTTGCCGGTGCCGTCGGGCTTGAGCAGTAGCGGCAAGTGGGCAAACTGCGGCATGGTGCTTTCCCAGCCCAGGTAGCGATACAAGAGTACGTGCAGCGGCGCCGAAGGCAGCCACTCTTCCCCCCGAATCACGTGCGTGATTTCCATCAAGTGGTCGTCTACGATATTGGCCAGATGGTAGGTAGGCATCCCATCCGACTTCATCAGTACTTTATCATCCACCGCCGAAGAGTGTACCACTACCCAACCCCTAATCAGGTCGTTAAAGCGAATTTCCTCCTTGCGCGGTACCTTCAGGCGAATCACGTAGGGAGTACCCGCGTCCAACAACTGCTTCACCTCATCCTCGGGTAGAGTAGTGGAGTTGCGCATTTGACTGCGCGTGATGGCATTGTACTGCGGATTGGGCACCTTAGCGGCCGTTAGGCGGGCGCGCATGGCATCCAGTTCCTCGGGCGTATCAAAAGCGTAATAGGCGTGGCCCGAGTCGATGAGTTGCAAGGCGTATTGCATGTACATGGGCTTCCGCTCGCTCTGGCGGTAGGGCGCGTGTGGGCCACCTTTCCAAGGGCTTTCATCTAGCTCGATACCACACCACGCCAGCGAATCCTGAATATACTGCTCGGCACCGGGCACGAAGCGGTTTTGGTCCGTATCCTCGATGCGGAGCAACATCTTGCCGCCTAGCTTGCGGGCCAGCAAATAATTATAAAGCGCAGTGCGCACGCCGCCAATGTGTAGCGGACCAGTAGGACTAGGGGCAAAGCGTACCCGTACTTCTCTTTCCATAAGAAACAACAGTTCGTAGTGCCGCCAGACAGCAGCACTACGCAAAGATACGAACGGTGAAATGGTGAGATGGTGAAATAGTGAGTTTGACGTTTGATCTACGCGGTTTGCGCAAGAAGAACTTCAAACTCACTATTTCACCATCTCACCATTTCACCGCCTAATCCCGATTGCGGGTGCTGAGGTAGAGGATGAGCCCCAGCAGCGTAACACCGCCCCGAATAAGCCAGGATACGGTAGGTCCCCATTGCTCAATCCAGGTTAGGAAAATGAATTTCAAACCCAGCAATGGCAGCACTAACGATACCAGTCCAATCAGAAACAAGCCCAGACCAAGTTCTTTCATAACTGTAAAAGAGAAAGGAGTAAAAGGATATATGTATCTTATTAATAGATAATTATACGACTTTATTATGATTCTCAACACGCATTGACAAATTGGTTGTCCTATTGAATAAGTATTTTTTCACTTACCTGACTACCATCGGTTTGGCGAGTTCGAAGCACGTAGATGCCAGGGCGCAAGTTGTGTAAGTCGGGGCCGTCCTCCGATGCTGGTCGGTGCCACAATTGTTCGCCCGCCAAGCTGTACAACGTGTGCTCGGAGGCCCGAACTGCTGTGGCTCCGGCAAAAGACTGGCAGCTAATTACTTCGCTGTATCGAACGCTACTATCGGTGTCTACCATTTTCAGCCGCAAATACACCCGTTCTACCGAGGGGGGTAGTGCCAGCGAGTACGTGCGTGCGCTGGTGCTATTGCCGGCTGCCTGCACATGGCCCACCGAGGAAAACTCTAGGCCTGTAGTGCTTTGCTGCACCTCAAAATAGCTGCTATTGAGTTCCTGAGCAGTAGTCCAGGTAGCCAGCAGCCGGGCACCTATATACTTCGATTCAAACCGGGCCAGCGTAACAGGAAGTACTGTGCCCCCACCACTACCAGTAGCACGCAGCACGCCTACGGACACCTGCTGCTGTAGCAACTTCTGCTGCCACAGCGACCATTCATCCTGCTCCATAGCTGGCGTAACGGGGTTGGGCAGGTGCGTAGTTCCGGTACAGGTAGCGCAAGAGCCGGTGCTTAGATCCTGCCGGTCTTTGTATGGGCTATTGTAGCCCCATTTTACGTACCCAATGGTGTTATTGCTGATAGTATTATTATTGAACGTCGCGGCGTCTTTTTTATAATAATTGAAAACGGCGGTGGCAGCATACGTCGCCTTCAGTTTCGTGCCGTCCGGGAGCAAGCCGTCCGTCACCATACGATTGTTGTAGAAACGAATGTGGTGACCGGCGGCAATATTCATAGCCGCGTTGCAAGTACTCACAAATTGGTTCTGATAGGCTTCTATGTAAGCAGCCGTGGTGGTGGGAGTGCTGCCATCGCCATCGGTGGTGAGGCCTGTACCGTGAAAGGACGGCTCAGTAGCAGGGTAGGGGTAAGCTCCCTCCACGTAATTGTCGTGCACTTTGATAGGGCTTTGTGCCGTGCCCGACGAGTTGTAGAAGTTGATGTTGTCCTCCACGGCACTCTCGTTGGGTTCGTTGCGGAACTCGTTGTAGCTGATATCAATGCCTGCGAGCTGTTGCACGGTATTGAGCTGCACGAAGCTGCGGGTTTCCTTACCACCGTTGCGGTAGCGCCCGTCGCAGTTCAGGCCTTGGTTATAGCGCACCGTCAGGGTCTGTTGAGCCGAGCCATTGCCGCTCCAGCGATTCACAACCATGCCGGCCGTATGCTCCATATAATTATGCTCAACGATCAGCTGTTTAGCTTGGTAAGCATCCAGAAACCGTCCACGCGTGCGATTATCAACGGTAGGCGTCAGGCCATAGCCACGACAGTTGCGTACCGTCAGATTCACGCCGCCCCCAGTTTTGATCAGGTCGCCGGCGCCTACCAGCGTGCAATCTATGAGCGTTACAGGCTCGGAGGTAGATACAATCACGCACGGCACCTTGGAGTCCAGACTGCGGTAATTGCCCGTGTACGTACCGCCACGTGTTATCACGATTGGCTCTGTATACGTAACTGCAGGTACGGTTTGCGCACGTGTGATGAAAGTAGTCACCAGGCAAAGCAAAAGGCAGTAGAAAAATCTCATACAATGCTATTAAATGGTCCTGAATTGAGAAGGGCGATTTAAGTACTGCTTAGATTTATAGCCTATATTTTGTATTGTATCAATAATCAAGATTCTCAATAAGCTTATTGTTTATGTTATATCTTATAGATTAAAGTACCTTAATATCAGTTATTTGTACTTTTTATTTCAATATTGATGCCATAATTGTACTTTATTAATACTGTCTTAATTGATGTGAGATTTGTACAAAGTGTGTAAAAGCCATTATGTAGAAATGAAATAATTATAGTATTAAAACAAGAGAGCCCCTGGTCTTGTAAGACCAGGGGCTCTCTTGTTTGCTCAGTATGAATCCGGCTGTTAACGAAGTAGTAGCTGAATACTTCTAGTGCCGGATTCTTTTAGTGAACGGCAATACAGGAAATCTCTACCTGTACATCTTTAGGCAGCCGCGACACCTCCACCGTTTCGCGGGCAGGAGCATAGCCTGCCTCGAAGTAGCTACCATACACATCATTGATGCGGCCAAAGTTGTGCAGGTCCTTCACGAAGATGCTGCACTTCACTACGTTGGTCAGGGTAAGACCCGCAGCGCTTAATACAGCTTGCAGGTTGCGCATAACTTGGTGTGTTTCGGCTGCTACGTCACCGTCGCCTACCATCTGCCCCGTTGCATCCAGCGGAATTTGTCCCGAAACATACACCGTATTGCCGGCCTGTACAGCCTGGCTATAAGGCCCAATGGGCGCGGGAGCATCGGGCGAAAAAATGACGGAATGAGCCATAGTGAAATGAATTTTTTAGAAAAATGAGTTTCAACAGCCTAAATGTAAAACAGAAAAGCCGCTCCGGGTACCGGAGCGGCTTCTTAGCAGAGTAGGGAAAATTATTCTACCGTCACAGATTTTGCCAGGTTGCGGGGCTGATCCACGTTGCAGCCACGCATAACGGCAATATGATACGAGAGTAATTGAAGCGGTACTACCGATACCAACGGCATCAACACATCGGACGTGGCGGGCACTTCAATCACGAACTCCGCCATCTGCGGAATCACCTCGTCGCCTTCGGTCACCACAGCAATGATGCGGCCTTTACGCGCCTTCACCTCCTGAATATTGGAAACTACCTTCTCATACGACTGGTCTTTGGTAGCAATAACTACCACCGGCATGTTCTCGTCGATCAGGGCGATAGGGCCGTGTTTCATCTCCGCTGCGGGGTAGCCCTCAGCATGAATGTAGCTGATCTCCTTTAGCTTAAGAGCACCTTCCAACGCTACCGGGAAGTTGTAGCCCCGGCCCAGATAAAGGAAATTGCTGGCATCTTTGAAGATTTCAGAAATCTGCTGGATTTCCGTATCCAACTGAAGCGCCTTCTCTACCTTCGCCGGAATGGTGTCCAGCTCCACCATCAACTCGCGCAGTTTGGTGTCGGTGAGGGTGCCGCGCTTGCTACCCACAATCATAGCTAGCAGCGTGAGTACTGTTACCTGGGCGGTGAAAGCCTTGGTGGAAGCTACGCCAATCTCAGGACCGGCGTGGGTGTAGGCGCCAGCATCTGTGGCGCGAGCAATGCTGCTGCCTACCACATTGCAAATACCGAAAATGGTAGCGCCCTTTGACTTGGCCAACTCAATAGCTGCCAGCGTGTCAGCCGTCTCGCCAGATTGCGAAATGGCAATTACAATATCGCGTTCCGTGAGTACCGGGTTACGGTAGCGGAACTCCGAGGCGTACTCAACCTCCACGGGGATACGCGCCAAGTCTTCCAGTAGATACTCAGCTACCAAGCCAGCGTGCCAAGAGGTACCGCAGGCTACGATAATGATACGCTGTGCGTGGATAAACTTCTGCTCGTACGCCCGTGCGCCCGCCATGTTCAGGTGGCCCGACTTTAACTCTAGGCGCCCGCGCATAGAGTCCAGAATAGAGCGAGGCTGCTCGAAGATTTCCTTTAGCATGAAGTGCTCGTAGCCACCCTTTTCAATGCTATCCAGCGCCAGTTCCAGCTTCTGAATATAGGGCGTCTGCTGCACGGCTTCTTTGGATTGTATATCCATCTTACCGTCGCGAATAACTACGATTTCGTAATCGTTCACGTACACTACTTCGTTGGTGTACTCGATAATTGGAGTAGCATCCGAAGCTAGGAAGAACTCGTTTTGACCTACGCCGATAACCAATGGCGAGCCTTTGCGAGCAGCAATCAGCTGGTTAGGAGCATCCTTGCTTAGCACTACAATAGCGTAGGCACCTACTACCTCGTGCAATGCCAAACGCACTGCTTCTTCCAGCGTACAGTCGTTTTTGCTCTGAATTTCTTCAATGAGGTTAACGAAAACTTCCGTGTCGGTATCGGAGTGAAACACGTGCCCTTGCTGCTGCAAGTGTGTTTTCAGCGATGCGTAGTTTTCAATAATGCCATTGTGGATGATAGCAATCCGCTCGGAGGTAGAATAGTGCGGGTGGGCATTTACATCATTAGGCTCACCATGAGTAGCCCAGCGGGTGTGGCCCATGCCCACTTGTGCGTGCAGATCTTTGCCAGCAATAAAGTTTTCGAGGTCGTTTACCTTACCTTTCTTCTTGTACACGCTCAACGTTCCGTTGAGCAAGGCTACGCCTGCCGAATCATATCCCCGGTATTCGAGGCGGTGCAACCCTTTTAGAATAATGGGGCAAGCCTCACGGTGCCCGATATACGCAACGATTCCGCACATAGCGTTCAGGAAAAAGCCAATAAATGGAAAGGAGAGTCGGTTGGCAAAGCGCGTGCCGAAACCGATAGTGGGCGCGGAGCCCGCCTATTGCCGGTTGGAGAAGTAAACCCGGAGCTTTATATTATTAGCATTCAGCACTGCCCGGTTTAGCGATACGTTGACGGTGGGCTGATAGGCTTTCGGCAAGGCCAAGGTAGGTGAAAACAGGAAAGCGGAAGGTAACTCTCCACCCAACTGATTCAGGAGATAAGCTTGCGTGTAGCTGGTCATCAGGATGCTATAATAAAGCGTAGAGGCATCTACACTGTATAGTGTACCTTCCGCCTGTGAGCCTGCTGCTGGAGAGGCATTAGAAGCTGCCTGGTACGACTGGCTCTGTTGATTGGCCTGATCTGCCTGTACCAAACGATTGATGGGATTCGACAAAACCGTGCGCTGCAGTATCCGGTTGTTTTCGCTGTTAGCCTCGTAGAGATACGTTTTAGTGACAGCCGCATTCTTTGTTGGGTCGTTCAATGACTGGTAACCAGGGTAGGGAAATACACTGTTGCTGAACGGCTTAACAGGCACTAATAGCTCGGCGCGGTTGATTGCTATACCAGACTGCTTGCGCAGTTCCTCCAAACCAGGAATAACCAGCTTCGTAGCCAGTCCAACACCATCCTGGATATAGGTTACCTCATTGGTAACGGCAGCAGGTACCGATTGCTTTTTGTCTGCTACCGCTGCCAGGGGGCCAGCCGCGCTGAAATCGGGTGTGATTTGCGTGAAGTAGCGAGAGTCGTTGTTCACGTTGCTGGCCATACGGTACACACGCCGGATAGAAGGACGAGCCGGGTCGTGGTAATAGACTACCAGTCTTGTATACGAAGGATCAATACTGGCAACGGCACCTACATAGTCATCTGCTGGCGCCACGGCCAAGCCGGCTACATACGCGTCGAGTTGAGCCTGCGTGAAATCCGTTTTTTGCAGCAGGGCAAACAAGCCCGTGCTGAAAGAAGAAGACTTAGCAATTCGGAAGTTCAGCGCCTGCGGAACGTTGGCCACCGTCGTAACGGTGTCGGTGGTGCTGGCCGGAGACGATGGCTGGCGTTCCCGCCGCTCCGGGCTGTAGGGAATAGTCACGTTGCTCAGTAGGGGTGTGCCCACACTCGCGCTGGTGCTGGAGTTATAGGCCACTCGCTCATCCAGCTTCTGCTGCAAACCGAACACATTGAATTGGCCAGGCTGAGTAGTGGTACCATAGGCGCGGGTATACGCCATGATAAGCGTAACCGAGTCGAGCTGTGCCCCCGCAAACGTGGCAGGCAGCGGATCGGGACTGACTTGCAGGTTGGTATACACCCGCGCCGCTGTTACGATGCCGGTATTATTGTCGCGCACCCTGCCCAACAGCATTTGGCTTGCGTTGAGGGTAGGCAGGGAGTCCCGGCGTACGGTGTACGCCATCACGGGCAGGTCGCGGTACTCGGTAGTAGTGCTAGCGCTGCCGGGCAGCTCTACGCTGATGTTGTTGGGATCTTCGCAGCCAGTTGCCATCAACAGAGCCGGTGCGGAAAGCAGGCATGCCGACCAGCGGCGCAGGGCCTTAGTTGGCCAGTTCATTATATAAATCGTAGTAAGAAGTCAGCAAATCCTGATCGGCACCCATTTGGCCAATACGGCATTTCTGCGAGTACTCGGTGAACAGCGCGTTTAGATTGTCGCTGAAATCCTCGTCCGACTTCACGACCGAATCGGCGTACTCCATGCCTACCTTGATAAAACCTCCGAAATCAGCAGATTTCAGCGCGGCCAGCATTTCGTCGTCGATGTCCAGCATCTTGGCCTTCTCAATGATGTCCTGCCCAAACTTGTGCTTGAACTCATTGTTGTAGATGGTGAAAACCGATTTGGCATCCTTGAAAATCGGGTCCTTCTTGTAAGTCGTTTTCAAGTACATCGGAATCAGGCCCGTCATCCAGTCGTTGCAGTGCACGATGTCTGGTGCCCAGCCTAATTTTTTTACCGTTTCCAGCACGCCTTTGCAGAAGAAGATAGCCCGCTCGTCATTGTCGGCGTGAAACTTATCGTTCTTATCGACTAGTACCGATTTGCGGTGAAAATAATCCTCGTTATCGATGAAATATACCTGCAACTTCGCGTTCGGAATCGACGCTACCTTAATTACCAGCGGCTTTTCCTCTTCACCCACGGCGATGTTGATGCCGGACAACCGAACCACCTCATGCAAGCGGTTTTTACGCTCGTTAATAATACCAAATCGGGGTACGAAAATGCGGATTTCCATCCCCATCTCTTGCATTCCCTGCGGCAACATGCGCAGAAACTCCGCTACCTTGGTCGTTTGCAGAAACGGGTTGATTTCCGTGGCAGCATAGAGTATTCTCAACTTAGACATAGTGGTTATGTTGGTGATTGGGAAAGGGCAACACTTTGGGATGCACAAAATTAAACATTTTTAAGCAAAATTTCAACTAATCCGGCCTGGGCATCGTAAATAGCGGGCTTTTTGTTTCATGAACATACTTTACACGGCTGCCTCCCTACTCACCCAAGTGGAGCAGTGGCGGCAGGCGGGCAAGCGCATTGGGCTGGTGCCTACCATGGGTGCCCTGCACGAAGGTCACCTGCAACTGGTGCGCGCCGCGGCGGCGGCCAACGATGTGGTAGTGGTTAGCATCTTCGTCAACCCCACCCAGTTCAACAACCCCGACGACTTCCGGCTCTACCCCCGTCTGCCCGAGGCCGACGCTGCGCTATTGAGCCCAGCGGGCTGCACGGCGTTGTTCTTACCCTCCGTGGAGGAGATGTACCCAACGCCCGCCGTATTGCGGTTTGATTTTGGTGCTCTGGAGCGGGTGATGGAAGGTGCCCACCGGCCGGGCCACTTCAATGGGGTAGCCACGGTGGTAAGCAAGCTGTTTCACTTGTGCCAGCCGCACCGCGCCTACTTCGGGCAGAAGGACTTGCAGCAGGTAGCCATCATCCAGCAGCTGGTGGCCGACTTGTCGTTTGCGTTGGAATTGGTGGTATTCCCTACCGTGCGAGAAGCGGATGGGCTGGCGATGTCATCGCGCAACCGGCGGCTCACGCCGGACGAGCGGGCCGTAGCGCCGCGCTTGTACGAAGCGTTGCGCCAAGCTGCCGATCTGGTGCAGGCCGGTGCTGAACCTACTGCCGTGCAAACCGCGGTAGCTGAGTATCTGGCGGCTACCCCTGCTATTACCTTAGAGTATATGGAGGTAGCAGACGCGCAAACCCTGCAACCCTTACCAGGGCCCTGGCAACAACAGGCCGCCGTGGCTCTGTGCCTAGCAGCGCACCTCGGTAGCGTGCGCCTGATTGATAATGTAATGGTGATGAGCTGATTGTTGATGTGATGATGGGTAGAAAGCGCCTGTCATCCTTTATCTGGCGTCCGCTTGCGAATGACCTTATACCAGTTGAACGATTGACGTAACAACGACTTGCTCACACGTGAGAAAATCCTTCGCTGCACTCAGGATGACAGACGATTGCTATTCCCTATCTCACAACCTCTCACCGCTACCTACCATTTTTCCCTTCTGTATCTTTGCAAGATATATTCCACCCGCTTTTTCACCCATGCATATCGAGGTTCTAAAGTCGAAAATTCACCGCGCCAAAGTCACGCAGGCGGAGCTACATTATGTAGGTAGCATCACTATTGACGAGGACCTGCTGGACGCGGCTAATATGGTAGAAAACGAGAAGGTGACTATCGTGAACGTGAACAACGGGGAGCGGTTTGAAACCTATACAATTCGTGGAGAGCGGGGCTCGGGCATGATATGCCTGAATGGTCCGGCCGCCCGCCGCGTAGCCGTGGGCGACATCGTGATTATCTTCTCTTACGCTCTCATCGATTTTGCAGAGGCACGCGCTCACAAGCCTACCCTCATTTTCCCCGACCAGCACAACCGGTTGAGCTGAGTGGTTGCTAACTCGATGCTATACGCTTGTCATCCTGAGCATGTGGCACATCAAGCCAGTGTCGAAGGACCTTTCTACGTGAGAACGAGTCATTACTATACTATAGCAATCGTTCTGGTCTAGCAAGGTCCTTCGACACGAGCTTGATGCGCCACATGCTCAGGATGACATTCTTTTTCTGATAATTAGTAACTCGCAACTTCTAAACGGACCCAACT
>NZ_JAHWGL010000035.1 GCF_019334315.1 Hymenobacter profundi | reverse complement strand
CAACTGGCATAAGGTCCTTCGCTCTGCTCAGGATGACAGGCGGGTTTCGTTGAAGTTGAAAGGCTTTTGCGCCCAACTCAACATCTAAAATTCGACACTCCCTACAACCCGGTGCGGATCTGGCCGGCGGCGGAGGCCAGCTTCTGGTTGAGGTGACGCAGGGCATCGTACTCGAAGCCGTGGCCGTCATAGGCAGCTTGGGCCGTGAGGTTGGAGAGGTTTTGCAGAGAATCAGCAATTTTGGTGATGTCGCTGCTGGTAGAGCCACCAATCATGCCGCGCAGGTGACGCATTTCGTCGACCATCGACGCGCTGATTTTGCCGTCGAAACCTTGCAGGCGGTTGATCCACTGGTCGAGCAGACCGGTGGCGTCCACGCGGTGCAGATCGTTGTCCATGGCGGCAATGGTGTTTTCGATATCGGAGGTAACAGACATGAGCAGGGAAATTGAAGAAGGAAAAACGGTTTTTCTACGGGCGCTTTACGGTGGCTGTTGCGGGCCGCCCATTGAGCCGGCAAGATAGGGGCATTATCTTCGACCACCAATTCTGACCCGCCAGACAGCCTTTTCGGTGCTGGCCTACCTCCTACCCTATGCGGCAGCACGTACGCGAGTGGTTGCGGCGCTACCTGCCGGCCGAGCTGGCCTCGGTGGCAGCCACGCTGCTGGGCGCGGCCCTGGCTTACGCCCTCACTCAGCAGCGCCTCACGGCTGCCCTCGCTGCCACCTGGGCCGGCAACGTGGCCTACTTCGGCCTGATCCTGGCCCGCGACGTGCGCACCACCCAGCGCCGCTTGCAGGCCACTGGTCATACCTACACTACCTCGGATTTGCTACGCAACCTGCGGGCGCTGGTGATTGAGTTTGGTGTGGCCGAAGTGCTCGACAGCTTCCTGATTCGCCCTACCCTACTGTACTACGTGCCGCTGTGGGTAGGCAATTTTGCCGGAGGTGTATTGCTGGCTAAGTTCGCGGCCGACGTCACGTTTTACGTGCCGGCCATTATCGGCTATGAGCTCAGTAAGAAAGGTTGATAACTACTAGTTGTTGGCTGTTAGCTTCCCATCGAACGAAAAGCTAACAGCCAACAGCTATTAGCTATCAGCTTATTTAAGCTCCATCGGCAGCCAGTAATTGTTGTTGGGATTCGCGTCGGGCAGTAGGTTGTCGGGGTTGAGGAGCACCAGAGCCAGGGGCGAGGTGGAGGGGTAGCGGAACGTCCAGGTGCCGCCGCGTTGCCACACTTCCACGGGTAGCTTCACGCGCCCTACCTTGCCATTGCTTTCACGCACGGCCACAAACACCGGCATGGCGGCGCGGTCCTTGTTTTCGATGGTGATGAGGGCACCCTGGGCAGGGTCCTGGTTCACATAGCTGACGGTGGTAACGGCCTGGTCGAGCAGCCAGTTTTCCAGAAACCACTCCTTCCAGAACCAACCCAAGTCCTCACCACCCACGTCTTCCATGGTCCGGAAGAAGTCTTTGGGGGTAGGGTGCTTGAAAGCCCAGCGCTTGATGTACGTGCGAAACGCGTAGTCGAACCGCTCCGGTCCCAAGATGGCCTCGCGCAATAGCACTAGCCCGAAGGCCGGCTTGGAGTAGGCCGCAAAGCCCAGATATTGGGATTGCGTGACGTCGGGTGCCGTGTAGGGCACATCGGCATCGGGCACCCGGAGCAGGTAAGGCAGAATGTACTTGGCGCTGTCGCTGTTAGGCTTGTACTCGCCGTTGTTGAAGTTGCGGGTGCTGTGAATGTTGATAAAGGTGTTGAAGCCCTCGTCCATCCACGGGTACTTGCGCTCGTTGGAGCCCACAATCATCGGAAACCAATTATGGCCGAACTCGTGGTCGGTCACGCTCCACAGGCGGCCGCCCTTCGAGTTGGCGCTGCAAAACACGATGCCCGGATACTCCATGCCGCCCACAATGCCCGCCACGTTGGTCGCCACGGGGTAGGTATATTCAAACCACTGCTTGGAGTTGTATTCGATGCTGTGCTTCACGTACTCCGTGGAGCGCCCCCAGGCCGAATCGGCAGCCACCTCGGGCGGGTAGAGCGACATAGCCAGCGACTTCTTGCCGCTAGGCAGGTTCATGCGGGCTGCGTCCCACACGAAGGCCGGCGAGGCGGCCCAGGCCACGTCGCGGGCCTGCTGGCAGCGGAAGTGCCACGTCAGGCGGCCGTTTTTGCCGGCCGGACGCGAGCTGGGTTGCGTCACCTCAGCGGGCGTGCGCACCATCACGGTTTTATCGGAGTTGGCGGCCTGTTGCAGGCGCTGCTGTTGGGCCGAGGTCAGCACTTCTTTGGGGTTCACCAACTCGCCCGAGCCGCCCACGATGTAATTGGCGGGCACGTTGATGGTATAGTCGAAGTCACCGTATTCAAGATAAAACTCGCCCGCGCCGAGGTAGGGCAGCGTATTCCAGCCCTCCACATCGTCGTACACGGCCATGCGCGGGTACCACTGCGCTATTTCGTAAATCTGGCCGTTGGGCGTCTGCTTACGGCCCAGACGGTCGGAGCCGTACTCCGGGATGTAGAACGAGTAGTCGATGCTGATGCGCAGCTTGTCGCCGTTGGGCTTCAGGGCCTCGGGCAGCTGAATCTGCATGCGCGTGTCCGTCACCACGTACTTGGCTGTGCTTTTCTTGCCGTGCAGCTCAATGCGCACCGTTTGGAGGCTGTCGCCACCGGCGGGCTCATCGGCCGCGTTGCCGAAGCGGGCGCCGTTGCGGGCCCCGCGGATGGGCGTTGTCAGGGCGCCGCGGGAGGTGCGCTTGAACAGGTTCTGATCGAGCTGCACCCACACGAAGGGTAGGGCGCTGGGGCTGTTGTTGGTGTAGGTGATGGTGACGGAGCCGTTGACCCGCTCCTGTTTTTCGTCCAGCGTAGCGTTGATCTGGTAGCTGGCCGCGTTTTGCCAGTAGGAAGCGCCGGGCTGGCCGCCGCCCGTGCGGTAGGCCGTACCGGGATCGTTCTGAAACAGCGGCGAAAACAGCGTGTGGGCGTCGTAGGTGCCAGCGTTGGGGGTTTGGACCTGGGCCTGGGCAGTAGCAGCCGTGAGGCCAACGGCAGCGGCTAATAGAAAACGAAGTTTACGCATTCAGCTAAAAGATGGGAATGGAGGGTGGTGGAATGGTCAAGACTAGTATGAAGGTGCCGACGAAGGTGCATCGGCATCCTGTCGTTTTTATGAACGACTCACATCTAGCTTTCAGATTGCACGGGAGACATAAAAGTTTTGTTTACGCCTCCCGCTATTACCATATAACATCCGAAAAGCACTATTTTTCGGCATGCGTTTCTGCCTTCTGCTGTTTGTAAGCCTGTTTCTCGCGGCTTGTCAGTCCAACCCTACCTGCCCGCCGCTGCCGGCGCCCTACACCATTCAGCACCCGGCCTGGGCGGCCCACGCCAGCATCTACCAGGTGAATGTGCGGCAGTACACGCCCGCGGGTACATTTCGGGCGTTTGAGGCGCATTTGCCCCGCTTGCAGCAAATGGGGGTAGGGATTTTGTGGCTGATGCCAGTGCAGCCCATCGGGGTGGAAAAACGCAAGGGCACGTTGGGCAGCCCCTACTCTATCCAGGACTACCGCGCCGTGAACTCCGAATTAGGTACGATGGCTGATTTGCAGCACCTAATTCAGGAAGCGCACCGGTTGGGCATGCATGTGATACTGGACTGGGTAGCCAACCACACCAGTTGGGACAGCGAGCTGGCCCAGCAGCATCCCGAATGGTTCACCAAAGGCGAAAACGGCGGCTTTGTAGCCCCTGTAGCCGATTGGCAGGACGTTATTGACCTCGATTATAGCAAGCCGGAGTTGCGCCAGTATATGACCGAAACCATGGCCTACTGGGTGAAAACCGCCGGGTTCGATGGCTTCCGTTGCGATGTGGCTGGCATGGTGCCCACCGATTTCTGGAACGACACGCGCCGGGAGCTGGAGAAAATTCAGCCCGTATTTATGCTGGCCGAGTGGGACGAGCTGCACCACCCGCCCTTCCTGAAAGCCGGCGAGTTCACGCCCAACACCCACCTGCTCGAACAGGCTTTCGATGCCACCTACGCCCTGCGCCTGCACTACTTGCTCGACAGCATCGCCCAGGGCAAACAGCCCGTGGCGGCCATCGACGCCTACCGACAAGCGGAGCGCGCCAAATACCCGGCGGGCATCTACCTGATGAATTTCACCAGCAGTCATGACGTGAACAGCTGGGACGGCACCGAGTATGAACGCCTGGGCGAAAACGCGCTGGCTATGGCTGTGCTCACCACTACCCTACCCGGCATTCCGATGGTGTATAGCGGGCAGGAAGCGGGCTTTGAACGGCGCCTGAAGTTCTTCGACAAAGACCAGATCGACTGGAACGCCTACCCTCTGGGCGACTTCTACACCAAGCTATTGCAACTCAAAAAGCGTAGCGCAGCCCTCACCAACGGTGACGCGTGCGCTACCTTCGAGCGCCTGTCCACGCCGGCTGGCGTGTATGCGTTCTACCGCCAGGGCCAGACGGTCCCTACCGATTCGGCCACTACAACGCCGGATACGCCCGCTACTGCGCGTCGCACCGGCAGCCGTGCACCAAGCACCGCCACGGTGGTGGTCTGCGTGAATCCCTCCGACCAGGAGCAGGCGTTTGGCCTACCCCAGGTGCCCGCAGGAACCTACCGCGAAATCTTCAGTGAGCGGACGTTGCGTCTGGGCGCTCGCAGCCGCGTCTCGCTCACGCCGCATGGGTACCAGGTATATGAGCTGATGGAAGCGGCAGCACAGGAGTAAAACGGTGTTGCCGGTCGGACGCCTAGGGCGTCGGACCGGTTGCCATTGCTGATGCCTGCGCCGCGGGGAGTAGGCGTCAGCAGGAGATTGGAGCAACGTAGCGACGATGACCGGTCGGACGCCTACGACGTCGGACCGGCAGGCGCAAACAATCAGACCGAACCGGACCTCCGGGCTGCTCTTGCGTATAGGACGGTACGTTTCGTTTCCGTCAACGCTGTTTTCATGCACGATTTCACCCCGCATCCGCACGAGCATTTATTTCAGGTTCAACACCCCGAGTGGGCTGCGCACGCCAGCATTTACGAAGTAAACGTGCGCCAGTACACGCCCGAAGGCACGTTTCGGGCGTTTGCCGAGCACCTGCCGCGCCTAGCGGCGATGGGCGTTGGCATTGTGTGGCTCATGCCGATTCACCCGATTGGGGAGCTGCACCGCAAGGGCACGCTGGGCAGCCAATACGCCGTGCGTGACTACTTCGCGGTGAATCCGGAGTTCGGCACGCTGGATGATTTGCGCTATGTGGTAGAAGAAGCGCACCGCCTGGACATGCACGTGATTCTGGACTGGGTAGCCAACCATACCAGTTGGGACAACCTGCTGGTAACCGAGCACCCCGAGTGGTTCACCAAGGACGAAAACGGCCAAATGGTGCCGCCCATTCCTGATTGGGAAGACGTGGTAGACTTGGACTACCACAGCCAGGAACTGCGCCGCTATATGACCGACGCCCTGCTCTATTGGGTGCGCGAGGCCGACATCGACGGCTACCGCTGCGACGTGGCCGGACTAGTGCCTACCGATTTCTGGGATGCTGCCCGCCAGGAGCTGGATCAGGTGAAACCCGTATTTATGCTGGCCGAGTGGGACGAGCTGTACCCCTCGGGCGGGCAAACCTGGGAGAACTTCAACAGCAACACCCGCCTGCTAGAGCGCGCCTTTGACATGACCTTTGGTCTGCGCCTCCACTATTTCCTCGACCACGTGGCTGAGGGCAAGCAACCGCTGCGCGAGGTAGATGCCTACCTCGCCGCCGAACGGGCCAAATACCCGCGTAATGTGTATCTGATGCACTTCACCAGCAACCACGACGTGAACAGCTGGGACGGCACCGAGTACGAGCGCCTGGGCGAAAACGCCCTACCCTTCGCCGTGCTGTGCACCCTGCTACCGGGTATGCCGCTGGTCTACACCGGTCAGGAAGCCGCTCTGAATAAGCGCCTCGCCTTCTTCGACAGAGATACGATTGACTGGAACGACTACCCCTTGCAGGCCTTCTACACCACGCTACTCCAGCTCAAAAAGCGCCACGCGGCCCTGCACAATGGCGTCCGCGAAAGCCGCTTCGAGCGGCTGCCAGCGCCAGATGCGGCTTATGCTTTTGTGCGTTGGCATGGAGAAGCGGCTGTGCTAGTGGTGGTAAACAGCACCCCTACTCCGCTGGAATGGGAACTACCCGACACCGTAACCAATGCCTGGTACGACGTGTTCAGCGGCCTTACGGAGGAGCTATTGCCGGGTAGGGCGCTGACGGTGGAAGCTCACGGCTGGCGGGTGCTGGAGTACGTAGCGTAAAAAGTCATTTGTATACCCTGTAGAGACGCATACTTGCGTCTCGTCGTTGAACGATTTGCGTCAGCACTGTTCTGGCGAACAACATCAGCAACGACGAGACGCAAGTATGCGTCTCTACATCCTGAAACTACCCACCCGCCCATGCCCGTTCCCCACCTCACCCTCGACCTTCGCGGCCTCACCACCAAGGCCGATTTGCATATGTTTTTCAAGCGGGAATTGGCGTTTGAGGACTGGTACGGTGTCAGCTGGGATGCTTTCTGGGACAGTATTGTGGCCATTGCCGATATGCCCATCATACTCACCTTGCAGCACTGGCAGGACTTCGCCGCGGCCTGCCCGCGGGACATGGAAATCCTGCGGCAGGTAGTGGCTGATTACAACGACTACGTGCCCGGCAAGCGCATCGAGCTGGACCCGCCGGCCTAAACTTATTGCTTGCCTATCGGGTACTACTACCCGGAGCCCTACCCGGTTCCTACCCACTTATTCTTTCAATCTTTCTCATGGAAAAACGCGAACTGGGCCGCTCTGGCCTGTATATCGCCCCGCTGGTGCTGGGCAGCAACGTATTTGGCTGGACCGCCGACGAACAAACTTCTTTCCGCGTACTCGACACGTTTGTGGGCGAGGGCGGCAACGCCATCGATACGGCCAACGTGTACTCGGCTTGGGTGCCTGGCCACCAGGGCGGCGAGTCGGAAACCATACTTGGCAAGTGGCTGCAACAACGCCACCGCCGCGACGACATCATTATCGCCACCAAGGTAGGGATGCAGATGGGCGACGGCTCCCAGGGCCTGGCCAAAGACTACATTAAGAAGTCGGTGGAAGCCTCGTTGCGCCGCCTGCAAACCGACTACATCGACCTGTACCAGTCGCACAAAGACGACGAGACGCTGCCCGTAGAGGAGCCCTTGCAGGCCTACGCCGAGCTGATTCAGGAAGGAAAAATCCGGGCCATTGGGGCCAGCAACTTCTCGGCTGAGCGCCTGCGTGCGGCCCTGCAAGCCAGCACCGACCAGGACCTACCCCGTTACGAGTCGCTGCAACCCGAGTACAACCTCTACGACCGGGAAGACTTCGAGAAGCAATTGCTGCCCGTGGTGCAGGAGTTCGGCATCGGCGTGATTCCGTATTACGGCCTGGCTTCGGGCTTCCTCACGGGCAAATACCGCTCAGAAGACGACTTGCAGAAAAGCCAGCGCGGTGGCGGCATCGGCAAGAAATACCTGAACGACCGGGGTTTCAAGGTGCTGGCCGCTCTGGATGAGGTAGCCGAACGCCACCACGCCACCCAGGCCCAGGTGGCCCTCGCCTGGATTATGGCCCAGCCCGGCCTCACGGCCCCCATTGCCAGTGCTACCAACATGGAGCAGGTGCGTGACATTATGAAGGCGACCATCCTCACGCTCAGCCCCGACGACGTAAAAATCCTGACCGACGCCAGCGCTTACTGAGGAGTTTACGTAGTAGCCCTACCCAACGGCCCGAATCCGCACGTGCGTGGTTCGGGCCGTTGGGTTTTGTAGCTATTTGCTTGTTTATTATGGAGCAGATTACTCCTTTCGATTGGCACCGCATGTTGTGGTCCGAGGATGCGCCGCCGGCTTTTTTGTGGGAAGTTCTGCTGCGCTGCGTTGTCACCTATCTGCTGGTGCTGGGCGCTCTGCGCGTAACGGGTAGGCGCGGCGTGCGGCAGTTGTCCATCTTCGAGCTGAGCATCATTCTGGCCCTGGGCTCGGCCGGCGGCGACGCCATGTTTTACCAAGATGTGCCCCTGCTGCACGTGGCGGTGGTGTTCGTGGTAGTGCCCACATTGTACCTGATTTTCAACCGGATAACCGAGAAGTCGGTAAAGTTCAGCAACTGGCTGGAAGGTGCTACCATCTGCCTGATTGAGGACGGTGTGATTGACATAGAGGAGTTTCGCAAGCACAACCTTACCTATAAGGAGCTGTTTGGTGAGTTGCGCCAGCGGCAGGTAGAGCACCTGGGGCAGGTGCGCAAAATGTATATGGAGGCTACCGGCGAAATCAGCGTCTTTTTCTACCCCACCACCGAACCCGTGCGCCCTGGCCTACCTATTTGGCCCGAGGTACTGAAAACAGCGCAGGCCCACGTAGCGGAGCCCGGCAGCTATGCCTGCACCGAATGTGGCCGTGTTGTGGAGCTGCCGGCGGCTACGTCCGTTTGCACCGGCTGCCACCAGAACTGCTGGGTACCCGCCTGCACCCGCCAGCGAGAGACATAGGCAATTAGGCCGCTACGTTACTATAGCGCCGCCGGTCTACCTTGCACCCATGAAATTGTCGACAACGCTTCCCGTGCTGGGGTTGGCTTCTTTTCCAGGCATACCTGTGCAGCGACCCTATTACGCGGAGCACCTACAGACACACGTTGCCAACTTTCCTCACGTTGCCACGGCCCATGCCCACGATTTCTACCTGCTGCTATACGTAACGGCCGGCCATGGCACGCACACCATCGATTTGGTTACGTACGACCTGCGGCCAGGAAGTTTGTTTTTTATAGCGCCTGGCCAAGTGCACCGCTGGCACTTGTCTGCCGATGTGCAGGGCATTATTGTTTTTTTCACGGCTGATTTCTACCTGTTTCGGTATCCGGAGAATCAGCTGTTTAATTACCCTTTTTTCACTCCCGCACAGCTGCCCGTTCTCTACCTGGTTCCCAACGAAACCGAGCTATACCCGCTGTTTGCCCGGCTGCTGGCAGAAAATACCACTGCCCATTCCAATCAGGCTGAAGTAGTTCGTTCCTACCTGCACTTGTTGCTAGAGCTGGCTACCCGCCACTACGCCCAGCCCGATACCGCACTGCCTACCCTCAGCCACAGCGAAGCACAAATCCGGGAATTTGGCCGCCTACTCAACCAACACTTTCGCACGCACCGCACCGTGCATGCCTACGCTCACTTGCTGCACCTCACGGCCAACCACCTGAACGCCGTGTGCCGACAGCGACTCAATAAAACAGCCAGCTCTCTCATTCACGAACGGGTAGTGATGGAAGCACAGCGCCTACTTACGCACTCGGCGCAGTCGGTGGCACAGGTAGCAGCAGCCTTGGGCTTCGAAGATGCCTCTTACTTCAGCCGATACTTCCGCAAATACAGCGGCCAAACGCCCGAAGTCTTTCGGCGGACCCGTTGATTTGTCCTGTAGTTGCCCGCAAGTAGTCCGTGCAGACTCGGGCCGGGCAAGGTACTTTTGCACCTGTTGTGGGGTACTCTTCTTACAAGAACCAGCCACAGCTTCCTATTGCGCGTAGAATGGCTATTGCGCGTTCTTTTTTCCTGCTGCCCTATGCAACCTATCCAATCGTCTGTTCTTGCTTCGCTTGCTCAGCGCTGCCCACGCTGCCACCAGGGGCCGCTGTTTACGCACGGCGCCTACAATCTTTCGCACTTCACCGATATGCCCGAACGCTGCCCCGTGTGTGGGCAGGCCTACGAACCAGAAACTGGTTTCTACTGGGGCGCTATGTACATCAGCTTTGCCTTCAGCACGGGCATTATGTTGATAGTGGGCGTGCTGCTCTACTACCTCGCCGGCGACCCCGACACGTGGGTGTATGTGTCGGCGGTGGCTTTGGTGACGGTGGTGCTGTCTCCGCTCAGCCTGCGCTACTCCCGCACCTTCATGCTCTACCTGTTTGGCGGCATCAGCTACGACCCTGATTGGGCCAACCACGCGCCCGTGCGGCGGCGCGGGTAGCAAAACCTTTCACTAGCAGTTGCTTAAATAAAACCTTACCGTAAAAGAGCACAGCCTATGCTTGCGCTGCAACGCGTCCATCACATTGCCATTATCTGCACCAATTACCCCGTCTCAAAGCACTTTTATACGCAGGTGCTAGGCTTGCAGGTAGAGCGCGAGGTGTACCGCGAGGCGCGCGACTCTTGGAAGCTGGATTTGCTGCTGGATGGGCAATACATTATCGAGTTATTTTCGTTTCCTACCCCGCCGCCCCGCCCCAGTCGGCCCGAGGCGGCGGGCCTGCGCCACTTGGCCTTCGCCGTAGCCGATCTGGATGCAGCCGTGGCGCACCTGATGCAGCACAACGTCCAGACCGAGCTCATTCGGGTAGACGAGTTTACCGGACGGCGCTTCACGTTCTTCGCCGACCCCGACGGCCTACCTCTGGAGCTGTACGAGGGGTAGATTTTCCACTACTGGTCTTAGCAGCAGAAGCCAACAGCCGCGCGCTCGTTGGCTTTTTTGCGTGGGGTGATATAGCAATATTTCATTGTAATACTCTTGTCTCAGCGCAGGCTAAGACAATGCTCCGCTCTACTATATTTCTATTTCTCTTTTTAGGAATAATAGCGTATAGATAGTCTATTATTCATTCTATCGTGCACAACTGAACATTCGCCGAAATAGATGTACATACACTAATACGCATTCTACCTTTGCTGCATCCAATTAGTATTTCTTCTACCCGTTGTTATGCAGCATTTCACCCAGCGTTTACTAGCAGTACTTTTCTTTGTTATCCTAGCTGGAAGCACCCGTGCTCAGACTGTAGTAAACCTTGCTCTGAATCAGCCTACTATGGCTTCGTCTTTCGAAAACGAAGCTAGCTACCCCGCTTCTGCGGCCACCGATGGTAAGTTAAATACGCGGTGGTCGAGCCAGTTTAAGCACGATCCGGAATGGATTTATGTAGACCTGGGCTCTATCGTTTCATTTGATCGGGTGAAACTGAATTGGGAAGGAGCCTATGCTAAAGACTACCTTCTTCAGATATCCAATAATGGGACTAGCTGGACAACAATCCGTACTATCACCGGCAATACGGAACTGGTAAACGACTTTTCGGCGCTGCATGCCATGGCCCGTTACGTGCGGGTATACGGCACCGCCCGCAGTCAGGAGTTATATGGCTATTCGCTGTTTGAGATTGGGGTGTATAATGTATCCAATCTAGCCTTTGGGAAGCCCGGCACTGCTTCCTCTACCCTCGGCAACAACACCACAGCCAACGCATTTGATGAGAAAGACAACACACGCTGGGAAAGTACCCACGGCATCGACCCAGGCTGGCTGTACGTGGACTTGGGCCAAGTATATACCATCAACGAAATCAAGCTAATCTGGGAAACTGCAGCCGGCAAAGACTTTCTGGTGCAGGTATCCAACGATGCCACTACCTGGACTACCGTACGGAAGGTGGCCGGTAATACCAGCCTCCTCAACGATTATGCTGGTCTGAACGTGCAGGGCCGCTACGTACGGATGTATGGCACCGCCCGCACCACTCAGTATGGCTATTCGCTCTACGAGTTTGCGGTATATGGTTCCGGTAACGGCGCCGCCTTGGTTCCCCTACCCGTCACGCTAACGTCTTTCACGGCGGCGGCAAGCCACAACGGCGTGCAGCTGTGCTGGACCACGGCCACCGAGAAAGACAACCAGGGTTTTGAGGTGCAACGCTCCGTGGATGGTGCTGCCTTTGAGCGTGTTGCTTACCAGCGCGGTGCCGGCACCAGCACCAGCACACGCTCCTACCACTACCTGGATACCAACGCCCCAACGGGCCTGGTGTACTACCGCCTGCTCCAAACCGACACCGACGGCACCACTACGTACAGTCCAGTAATAGCCACACAAGTAACTCGTCAGGAAGCTGTTGTATCTGTTACCTACAGCGTCTACCCCAACCCTGCCACGGAAGAAGCCCACCTGGCCTGGACCACCACCGCCCCCACGCCGGTTGTACTGCACGTATACGATGCCCAAGGCAAAGCCATAGCCCAGCGTACGTTGACGGAGGAATACGGCCAGAACAGCCTGGTCCTCGATCTGCACTCCTACCCCACTGGTATCTACTTCCTAGCCCTGCGCAATGCTACCGGCGTGGTGTATCAAACCAGAGTGGTGAAACAGTAAGCTGCTGGTCTAGCAAACAGAAAAGCCCGCTACCATTGGTTGGTAGCGGGCTTTTCTGTGTTTCATTGGCAAGAGGTAGCTTACTCTACTATCAATTTCTGCACTACGCTGCGGTTCGGCAGCTCAGCTTCGAGCAGATATACTCCCTTCGCGAGGGTGTGCCGCACGGTCATTTCGGTGGCATTTTTGGGAGGAACCTGCACAAGCACTTCCCTACCCGTGAGGTCGCGCACCACCACGCGGGTAGGCTGCTGCCGGCCGTCTTCGAACCGCACCCGGAAGCTGCCGCGGCTGGGATTGGGGTAGACTGACAGGATAGCCGCAGCCTGTGCGGTTTTGTTGCTAAGCGTTGATTGATACTTGAATTCCAGCCAGTTCAGGTTGAAGGAGCTGGTCTGCATCAGCACGCGCAGCACGTGGCGCCCGGCGGTAAGCGGCACCAGGGTAGGCGCCGTGAAGGTGCGCCAGGTTTGCCAGCCGCCCGTGACGGCAAACGCGGCCGTGTGCAGGTCTTGGGCCGTGCCGCTGTCCATCAGCTGGAGCTTCACCGCCCCCGCCGTCGACTCGCTGGCCACGCGGTAGTCTACCTGGTACATGCCCGACTGGTTTACGCGCACCACGTACTCCAGGTAGTCGCCGGGGTCGGCGTGGCCCACGTTGAGGCCACCGTCGGTGTCGGAGCTGTTTTCGGTTTCGAGGCCACTGTTGACGGTGAAGTTGGCCGCCTTGATTTTGCCCGGAATCAGGTTGGTAATAACTTCTACTTTATTGATGATGAACTGAACATCAAAAGCTTGCAGCGCCTCGCCGGTGGTGGCTTTCACGTCGCCCGTCCCGTCGTAGCTCACCTTCACCACGGTAGTAGGCGTGGCGGCTTGTGGCAGCACCAACACCACTTGCTGAGTGGCGTTCAGCGAAGCAGCACCAATGGTAGCGGCCGTACCATTCAGCAGCAAGCCAAAGCCTTTATTGCTGACGGAGGTAGGCGCCACGGGCCGGTTCAGCGTCAACAGCACGGCCGTGCCATCTGCATTAGTCTCACCCGACACCACGCGCAGCGGCGTACCGGCTGGCACGCTGGTCAGGCGGAACTGCATCCAGTTCAGATTGAACTCGCCCGATACCACATCGATGCGCAGCTGCTGGTCGCCGGCAGTCAGGCTAAAGGGCTTGCCCGACACGGTTTGCCAGGTTTGCCAGCCGTTGGTGCGGGCCACCGTGAGGGTTTCCAGCAGCGTCGTCTGCCCATTCACCACGCTCGACACGTTGATGACGCTGGGGCCGGCGTTGTCGCTGGCTACGCGGTAGTCTACCTGGTAGGTGCCGGTTTCCTTCACCGTCACGTTGTAGCCGAAATAGTCGCCGGGGTTGAGGTAGCCCACCTGTGAGCCGCCGCCCACGTCGGCCGCACCGCCGATGCTCACGCCTTCATTCACGTCGAGGTTCTCGGCCTCCAGGCGCCCCGGAATGATTTTCTGCGTGGCCGGATTCACCAAATCCACCATCACGGGCTGGTTGGTGAAAGCGGCCAGCGCCACGCCGGCGTCGTTGGCGACGGCAGTGCCAGCGTAGCTCACCGTCACCACGTCACCGTAGGTCACAGGCTGGGCCAGCGTGAGCGTGAGCCGCTGCGGGCTACCCGCGGGCTGCGCTGCCGCGCTGACGGTTGCATTCGTGCCGTTCACCTGCACCGAGAAGCCCGCGGGCGTCGTCACGGCCGCCAGCGCCTGATTAAACGTCAGCACAATGCTTTTGCCTACCTCAGCCGTGCTGGCTGAAAGCAGTTGCGGCGCCGCCGTGGCCGCGTGCGGAGCACTGAATTGCAGGTAGTTGAGGTTGAATCCACCATTCACCACGTACAGGCGCAACTGGTTGGTGCCGGCTGTCAGGTACAGGTCCTTGATGTCGGCTGAGGTCCATTTCGACCAGTCGCCGGAACTGGGTAGGGTGACGGTTTTAGTGAGCGGCACGCCGTTGCTGGTCAACCGAATCTGCCCGCCGCCGCTGGCCGAGGCAATGCGCACCTCCACATCGTAGAGGCCGGTGGTAGGCACTTGCACGGTGTATTGTAGCCATTCGCCGGTCGAAATCCAACCCACACCGTAACCCGTGCTCACGGCGTCGGAGTTGCCTTCAATATCCACCCCGTCGTTGCGGTAGCTCCAGCCTTGGTTCCAGGCCTGATAGGTGTTGGTATTGGTATGGTACGTGGCCGTGTCGAGGTCGTAGTAGGCGGCACCGTTGCGGCCCAGGTCGTAGTCGACGGCAAACAGCGGCGTAGTTGTATTGAGCGTGTAGCGCTTAAAAGCCTTGGTAGCCCCAGGCGTTTGCACCTGCCGGAACATTGCGTCGATATAATCGGGGTGATAGAAGCAGTTTTCTACCTTGTAGTTAGTGGCCAGCGCCAGCAGCGCAGCCGAGGCCTCGGCCGCCGAAGGCTGCGTGCCGGTGCCCTTCCAGTAGTCCAGCAGGCGCTGGTAGCTGGCGGGCTTGCGCACTTCCAGCGGCGTGTTCAGCCCTACCTTCTTATACGTCCACCACGACCAGCCAATGTGGTTGTCTTCCAGCAGCTTAATGGCGGCGCGGTGCCAGGGGTTGGAGTTCTCGCCCGACTCGCCCATCCACAGCGGCACGTTGTAGCGGCTGCTCAGATCCAGCATTCCCTGGATAGAAGCCTTGTCGTTGTAGTTCCAGTATTTATGGAAGCTCAGCACCACGTTGTTGTCGCTCATGGGCCACAAGCCGTTGTGGTTGTTGGCGAAGCAATTGCCTTCGATGTAGATAATATGCTGCTTATCCACCTCCCGGATAGCGGCGGTGATGTCGGTGAGCAGGGCTTTGAGCGGGGCGTTGGTCTGCTCGTCGCAGCCCTGGGCGCCGGCGCCAGCCGTGAAGTTCCAGTTGGTTTCGTTGATGAGGTCGTAGCCGCCAATCCAGGGCTCATTGGCGTAGTGCTCGGCAATGCGCCGCCACAGGGCCACCGTTTTTTGGCGGTTGGCCGCGCTTTCCCACAGGGCGGGCTTGCTGGGGTCGTAGTCCGATATAGCGGCATCCTTGCCCTGGCCGCCGGGGGTAGCGTGCAGGTCCAGAATCAAATACACGTGGTTGGCCTTGCACCACTCCAACAAGCGGTCGGTCAGCTCGAAACCCTTCGGCCGCCAGGTATTCTGCCCGGCCACCGGCTCCTCCTCAATGGGCGCCGTGAACAGGTTGTAGTGCAGGGGTAGGCGGATAGAGTTGAAGCCCCAGCGCGCCAGCGAATCCACGTCGCGCTTGGTGATGTAGTTATCGAGCCAGGCGTCGTAGAACGCTTGGGTTTGCGCGTCGCCTACTAGGCCCTTGATCTTGGCGCGCAGCTCGTGCTGGGTGTTGGCAACGCTCTCCGTTTGTAGCATGTAGCCTTCTTGTAGCATCCAGCCGCCCAGGCCCATGCCGCGTAGCAGCACCTCCTGCCCTTGGTCGTTCACGATGCGGCGGCCGTCGGCGCGCAGTAGTTGGCCGTAGCCGGGAGCAGCGCCCAGCAGCAACAATAGCAAGAGCCAGACGGCCCGTGCGGGTAGCATTTTTTTCATGCGAATGGTGGAATTTGGAAAGGTTAGGGGTCGGAAGGGTAGGCGGCACGCACGAGGGCACCACGGGGTAGCAAGCGGCGCATACAGCAGCCGCACTTACTGGATAATAGCCTGAATAAAAGATAAAAATCAGGTACTTGAAAGCGCTGCTTTGCGTAAATCACCCCATCTTTCCAGTCAGAATCCGGTTGCGTGTGCTGTAAGCGTATAGCCCATAACCGTAAAAAATTGCGCAACACAGCGTGTTCTACCTTTCAGATGCGCTTGTTCCGTCATTCTGTTCTACCTTGCTTTTTCTATGTCTTCTCCTCCTACTGCTCCCCTCCCCTACCTCATCATCGACTTCGACAGCACGTTCACGCAAGTGGAAGGCCTCGACGAGCTAGCCGACATTGCCCTCACTGGCGACCCCAGCCGGGAGAAAATTGTGGGCGAAATCCGCGCCCTCACCGACCAGGGCATGAACGGCAGCATTAATTTTTCGGAGTCGTTGCGGCGGCGGCTGGCCTTGCTGCCGGCCCGACGCGAGCACCTGCCGCTGCTGGTAGAGCGTTTGAAAGGCAAAGTGTCGGACAGTATCCGGCGCAACGGCGACTTTTTCCGGCAGTTTCCGGGGCGGGTGTATATTATTAGTAGTGGCTTCCGGGAATTTATTGAGCCGGTGGTAGCCGATTTCGGCATCACCGCCGACTACGTGCTGGCCAATACCTTCACCTACGACCAGGAAGGCCGCATCACCGGCTTCGACCCGGAGAATGTGCTCAGCCGCGACGGTGGCAAGATTGAGCAACTGCGCCGCCTCGACCTGACCGGCGACGTGTATGCCCTCGGCGACGGCTACACCGACTACCAGATCCGCGAGGCCGGCCTGGCCAACCGCTTCTACGCCTTCACCGAAAACGTGTCGCGCGAGGCCGTAGTGGCCCGCGCCGACGAGATTCTACCTTCTTTCGACGAGTTTTTGTACCAGAACAAACTACCCATGTCGCTTTCCTACCCCAAAAACCGCATCCGCGTCTTGCTACTCGAAAATGTTGAAGCCTCGGCCGAAAAGCTGTTCCGCGACGAAGGCTACCAGGTAGATATTGTGGCTGGCGGGCTGGACGAGGACGAGCTGGTGGAGCGCATTCAGGGCGTGAGCATCCTGGGTATTCGCTCCAAAACCAACGTTACGCAGCGCGTGCTGGACGCCGCCAACCGTCTCATTGCGGTGGGCGCCTTTTGCATCGGCACCAACCAGATTGACCTCACGGGTTGCATGAAAAAGGGCGTGGCCGTGTTCAACGCCCCCTTCAGCAACACCCGCTCGGTGGTGGAACTGACACTGGCCGAAATCATTATGCTGGCCCGCCGCATTCCGGAGAAAAACCCCAAGATGCACCAGGGCGAGTGGGACAAGTCGGCGAAGGGTGCGTTTGAGATTCGCGGCAAAAAGCTGGGCATTGTGGGCTACGGCAACATCGGGGCGCAGCTCTCAGTAGTGGCCGAGGCAGTGGGCCTGCAAGTGTACTACTACGATGTGGCCGAGAAGCTGCAACTCGGCAACGCCACCAAGTGCCGCACCCTCGACGAGTTGCTGCAACAAGCCGACATCGTGACCCTGCACATCGACGGCCGGCCCGAGAACAAGAACTTCATCGGGGCCGAGCACTTTGCCCAGATGCAGCCCGGTGCGCTGTTCATCAACAACGCCCGCGGCCACGTGGTAGACGTGCCCGCCCTGGCCGAAGCTCTGCGCTCGGGCCACCTGGGCGGTGCGGCCATCGACGTATTCCCGCACGAGCCCAAGACCAACGACGAAAGCTTTGAAAGCGAGCTGCGCGGCCTACCCAACGTGCTGCTCACGCCCCACATTGGCGGCAGCACGGCCGAGGCCCAGCGCAACATTGCGCACTTTGTGCCCGAACGCATCATGGACTACATCAACAGCGGCAACACCCAGCAGAGCGTCAACTTCCCCAACATCCAACTGCCCGAGCAGCAGGCGCACCGCCTCATCCACATTCACGCCAACGTACCCGGCGTGCTGGCCCGCATCAACAACGTGCTGGCTACCCGCCACGTGAACATTTTGGGGCAGTACCTGAAAACCAACGAGCACATCGGCTACGTGATTACCGATGTAGACAAGCAATACGAGCCCGAGCTGCTGGACGAATTGCGCCAGGTAGAGCACACCATTAAGTTCCGGGTGCTATATTAGGCTGTCTTTCAGCCACCTGCCGTGCTAAGCGCCGCGCAAAACCCAGGGAGACGCCGCCCGGGTTTTGCGCGGCGCTTGGCATTTAGGCCAGGTAAAATTATATGTGTAGTACCTGTTCTTTCACTTATAACTCTATTTCAATGAAAAAGTATCTGCTTGTTTTATTTCTCGCGGCGCCTTGGGTAGCACAGGCGCAAACACCTATTCCTTTCACCGTGAAAGGCACTATTGGCAAGCTAAATCCACCAGATAAGGTGTATATGTTGTGCGATGGTGATTTTATCGCTTCTGCCTCGCCCATCAACGGTGTATTTGAAATAACAGGCACTGTTGATACGCCCCGTTGGGCGTGGCTATTGTTGGCGCGGGATGGTAAAAGTGTTTACACTGTGGGAGCTGAACGATTATCGTTGTTCTTGAGCAAAGGCACTATCACAGTAAGCAGCACCGATTCGATACACAAAGCCATCATCAAGGGACCAAAACCCATGATGGAGTATCAGGCGCTACAAGCATCTATTAAACAGGCGTACACCGACCACCGACGCCAACCAGCACCCCATACTACCGACACGCTAATAATTAAGAACTGGCGAAAGGCGCAAGACTCGATTTTTAGTAGGAAGAGCACCCAGATACTCAAAGCATACGCCCAGGCTAATCCTACCTCTTTTGTAAGTTTGGATGCCCTCCAACGAGCCGGGGGAATATCTGTGCCCAACTATGAGGAGGTAGGGCTACTGTACCAGAAACTCAGCCCAGAGGTGCGCAATAGCCCCGAAGGCCGGAAGTACGGCGAACTGCTACAGGTGGTCAAGAAGGCGAGTAGTCCACCAGCAAGCGCCTACCGCGTTACGGCGAAGATGCCCAACCAAGTAGCCGGCGCGAAATCACAAGCCCTTCCAGTTGTCCCAGATTCGGTGATAAGGAAGGCGGTTATGCAGTACCAAGAATCGCAGGCAGCCACTTATCAGGCCGTACATGAGCATCGCCGCAAGGCACGTAATCAACAACTGGCCGCCTACGTCAAAGCTCATCCCGATTCCTACGTCAGCTTGGACGCTGTGATGCAGATTGGTGGCCCGGTACCAGACTACGCCGAAGTAGCTCCACTTTACAAAGCGCTATCACCTGCAATAAAAAACACATCAGAAGGTAAGAAATACGGCGAGAAGTTATCCGTTTTGGCTGCTACTGCCGTGGGTGCGCAGGCCCCTGGCTTCACCCAGCCAACGCCCGAGGGCAAACAAGTATCATTGGCTGACTACCGCGGCAAATATGTATTAATTGATTTCTGGGCCTCGTGGTGCGGGCCGTGCCGGGCCGAAAATCCTAACGTTGTAAAACTTTATAATGATTTCAAGCACAAGAAGTTCGATGTTTTGAGCGTTTCACTTGACAGTGAAGAAGACCGCGAAAAATGGCTAAAGGCTGTGCAAACGGACCAACTCGCCTGGACGCAGGTATCGGACCTGAAAGGCTGGGACAATCAGGCGGCCAAGCTCTACCACATACAAGCCATTCCACAGAACTTCCTGGTAGACCCCAGCGGCAAAATCGTAGCCACTAACCTGCGCGGCGACGAGTTGCAGGCGGCTTTAGACAAGTATATCAAGTAGCACACAAACGCTTTATTCTTTCACCTGTTTACTTCTATTTTCATGAAAAAGTATCTGCTTACCCTATTAGTCGCAGCGCCCTACCTAGTGCAGGCGCAAACTTCCTTTCCCTACACCGTGAAAGGCACCGTTGGCAAGCTCAATGCGCCAGCGAAAATCTATTTGGTGCGGGGTATTCAACCACTAGATTCCACTGTGTTGAAAGATGGTGGGTTTGAGTTTAAAGGCTCCACTGACCGCCCCATGGAGGTGGATATTGTGGTGCAGCGCAATGGCAAGCTGAAAGATGGTTTCTCACTTTCCCGCAACCGTACCAGACTTTTTCTAGAGCCCGGCCCTGTTATAGTTGCTACCCCCGATTCACTGCCGAATGCCACGTTTACGGGTACGCAAATGACAGCGGACTATAACAAAATGAAGGCTTCTTTTGCGCCTATCGTAGCCAAAACAAAGGCTTTCGGCGCAGAAGCCCAGAAAGCCTCGCCGCAGGAACAGAAGGACCCAGCGTTCCGGGAGCGTATGCAGGAAAAATTTAATGACATCAACAAGGAATATCAGCAAGCCTACGCAGCCTTCATTAAAGCCAACCCTGCTTCCTGGGTGAGCCTAGACGTGATGCAGTTTGCAGCGGGCAACGTGCCCCAATATGCAGAGCTGGCATCGCTTTATAATGCGCTGTCGCCTACCCTTCAAAACACTCCTGAAGGGCAACGTTACAAAGCAATGTTGCCAGGGTTGCAAGCTATTGCTATTGGCGCGCAGGCGCCCAACTTCACCCAGCACACCCCCGAGGGCAAACAGGTATCGTTGGCCGACTATCGCGGTAAGTACGTGCTGGTCGACTTCTGGGCGTCGTGGTGCGGCCCTTGCCGCCAGGAAAATCCCAACGTTACGAAGGCTTATACTGCTTATAAAGGCAAGAATTTCGATATCCTGGCCGTATCATTGGACGATGAAAAAGCAAAGTGGGTGAAAGCCGTACAGGAAGATAAGTTGGCTTGGACGCAGGTATCGGACCTACAAGGCACGAAAGGTGACGTGGCAACTCGCTACCACATACAAGCCATTCCGCAGAACTTCTTGGTTGACCCCAGCGGCAAAATAGTAGCCGTGAATCTGCGCGGCGCCGATCTGCAAACGACCTTGGCCAAGTATATTAAGTAATGCAACCCGCTGAACGTAATACTCTACTTTAGTACAGCTCACCTCCAAATCCCTACCTTATCTCTACTCTGCTCTCATGAAAAAACACCTGCTTGGACTTCTATTGCTGGCGCCCTGGCTGGCGCAAGCGCAAACGCCTACCCCGTACACGCTGAAAGGCAAAATTGGCAAGCTCAGCGCGCCGGCCAAGGTATATATGCTGCGCGACGGCAAGTTTACCGACTCCACCGCCCTCACCAACGGCGCCTTTGAGCTGAAAGGCACCGTGGAAGCACCGCAGCAAGTGATGCTGGTGCTGGCCCGCGACGGCAAGCTGAAGCAAACGCTCGCGAATTTCATGAAGGCCGATCGCACGACGTTGTTCCTGGAAAAAGGTCCGGTAATGCTCACCAGCGCCGATTCACTGACCACCGCCAAAATCACTGGCTCCAAGCTTACGGCGGAGCACCAGAAGCTACAAGCCACTCTGAAACCCGCCAACGACAAAATGAAGGCGCTGATGGTCGACTACCGCGCCGCCTCGCCCGAGCAGCGCAAAGACCCAGCCTTTATGAAGCAGCTGGATGAGCGCGAAGAAGCCATTTCGGCCGAGAGTAAGCAGCACTACCTGGCTTTTGTGAAGGCCAACCCCAACTCGCCCGTGAGCCTGGGCGCGGTGAAGCAGGTAGGCGGATCCGTACCCAGCTACGCCGAGGTAGCCCCATTGTATGAGTCGCTGGCGCCGGCCGTAAAGAATAGCCCCGAGGGCAAGAAATATGGGGAAATGCTGCAAGCCATCAAAGCCGTTTCAATCGGCGCTACAGCTCCTAACTTCACCCAGCAAACCCCCGACGGCAAGCAAGTTTCCCTGGCCGACTACCGTGGCAAATACGTGCTGATTGATTTCTGGGCGTCATGGTGCGGCCCCTGCCGCCAGGAAAACCCCAACGTCACCAAAGTCTACAACGACTACAAAACCAAGAACTTCGACATTCTGGGCGTGTCGCTCGACAACGAAAAGGCCCGCGAGAAATGGCTGAAAGCCATTGCCGACGACCAACTGGCCTGGACGCAGGTTTCAGACCTGAAAGGTTGGCAGAACGACGTGGCTGTGCAATACCACGTGCAGGCTATTCCACAGAACTTCTTGGTAGACCCCACCGGCAAAATCGTCGCCACCAACCTGCGCGGCGACGACTTGCGCGCAACGCTAGCCAAGTACATCAAGTAGGTTATCTCCGATAGTTGTTGTCATGCTGAGCGGAGTCGAAGCATCTCTACCGCTTCACTGCAATTAGGGAGGATTACTCACGGTAGAGATGCTCCGACAAGCTCAGCATGACGTTCTGAAAAGCGCCTTTCTCACCTGAGAAGGCGCTTTTTTGCTTGTCCCCTACCCTACCAACGTGCTCGTACCTGCGTGAGCACGCGCTCCATCTCGGCGCGCACGGCGCTGGTGGGCACCACATAATTGTTGTTGAGAAAGCTGAACGCCACCAGCCTACCCGACTTGGTACGCAGGTAGCCGCAGAGGTTATGCGTGTTACTGAGCGTGCCGGTTTTGCCCCACAGCCACGGACCCTTCGGGTCGCGGTACACGCGGCGCAGGGTGCCGTGGCCACCGCCAGCCGCCAGCAGGCTCAATAGGCGCGCTTCCGTTACTTCCTGGTGCAGCTTGAGTAGCAGTACCGTCAGGTCGCGGGGCGTGACGAGGTTTTGGCGCGAAAGGCCCGAGCCGTCTACCCAATGCGGCGCGTCGGGCAGGTCGCGGAGGTAGTTGGCCAGCGTGACTTTGATGGGTAGAGCCGAGTTGAGTGAATCGGGACGGAGCTGACCGGCGCACATCAGCAGCAGCTGCTCGGCCAGAAAGTTGTCCGACACCTGCAACATGCGCCGGTACAACGAATCGGCGGGTAGGCCGCGCACGGTATACACGGTTTCGGTGGCGTGCGAGCGGAAGGGCACGGCCACCACAGGCCGGTGCAGGGTATCCTGCAACAGCAGGCGCGTCAGCTCCGGCCCTACCCGGAAGGGTGTTTCGTCAATCCAGTTCTTGGCCCACGGCAACACGAAGAAGCGGTTTTCCAGCACGGCCCGGCGCACGTGGTCGTCGGAGGCGACGGGGTAGTTGGCGGGCATGGGCTCTACCACCGGCGCGAAGTAGCGCGGCACCAAGCGCAGGTGCGGCGTAGGGCCGGTGCGGGCGTAGAAGCGCACGGTGTGGCCGTACAGCGGAAATGGCCCGCGTTCGGGCTGGTAGTAATAATTGTAGTCGTCCCAGCTCCAGCTGGGCCCAAACGCCGACACGCAGGGCACGGAGGCGTAGTACAGCTTCTCGGGGCGGCTGGCCAGAAAGTCGAAGGCGCGGCGCGAGGGCACGTCGCCGTGTAGCAGGGTAGGGTCGCCGGTGCCCCAGAAAATCAGCGAATCCTGGTGGCGCACGTAGCGCAGGCTGGAAAGGGAGTCGCCCAGCAGGTGCAGGCCAGCGTAGAGCGAAAACAGCTTCATGGTGCTGGCCGGCAGAAAGTAGCGGTCGGCCTGCTGCTCGTAGAGCGTTTCGCCCGTCGTTGCATCTATCAGACTCACGCCCACGTGGTGCTGCCGCAGCACCGCCGATTCGGTGAGCAGCTTGGTGAGCCACGCCGTATCGGGCGGGCGCGGGGTAGGCGGGTTGGCGGCAACAGCCGCCAGGGTAGGCAGCAACAGAAACGCCAGTAACGCGGCGCGGCGGCAAAAAGCAGTCAGCATAGACGCGCAAGATGCGGAAGCTGCGCAGGAGAACAAAACGGGACGGGTGGATTTTAGGGCTTTGAACTCGGCGCCCTAACCCTGCGCACTCGCTCGGCTGTGCCGAGTGAGGCTTACACCTGAGGGGTTGCACCCCGAATCCGTTTGCGCCGTTTGGGTAAAATTGACCTGGGGTTAGCGCAGACGCGCGCAGCAAAGCTGCTGGGGCGTAGTGCTCACTCGGCACAGCCGAGCGAGTGCGAAGAACGGCCGCGAAGCAGCACTTCCTATGCGCACTGGCTACGCCGCTTCTACAGAATCTGGCAAAACTCCAGCCGCTCGCCATCAGGCCCCAGGATGTTGAGGTATTTGCAGCCGTTTTGCCAGAAACCCAGATACACCGGCGCCTCCTCTACGATATGAAACCCGTCTGCTTTCAGCGTGGCGTAGGTTTCGTCGATATCATCGACATCAAACGCCACGTGGTCGATTTTACCATTTGTGCGCTTTCTGATTTCCGTTAGCGTGGGCTCGGGCATTTGGTACAGCTCCACGATAATCGTTCCGTGCTGCATCATCATTACCCTACCCTCGCTGCCCTCGTGCGCAAAGGTGGAGGTCATCACGTTTCCGAAACCCAGGCGTTGGTAGAACTTTTCCGACGATTCGATATCTGTTACTGAAATACCGACGTGTTGCAGGTGGTTTATTTTTATGTTCATACAGAAAGCAAAAAATTAAGTATTCTTTTTAATTCACATGTCTATCCTGAATACATTTTTGAAAAGCAGCCTCATCAATTATATCAATTGAGATGCTTTTATCAAGTTTTTGCAAAAGGACAAGCTCTTGCTCATTTAAATTTTCAAATTGAATCATATTTTCGTGATTGATAAAAATACCAATGAGTTTATTACCAGAAAAAAAGTATAGTTCATCAAATTCATAATAGTAATGCTTTTCATCGTATTCAAAAATATTTCTAGGTGGAAACATCCCTATCTCATGCACTGAAAAATCTTGTCTCAACAATCTTTCTTTGCAATCATCATTCAATTTAAACCTGCATACAATGTCATCATTTACTTCTACCAAATTCATTTTCTCAAGATTCCAATTCTTAAAAAAATCTAGATACTTTGGAGATAAATCATTTTCACTATAAACATTCATAAAAGCAAAACTATCTGATATTTTATAGAAGTACTCTTCAAGTATAGTTCGCCATGTATCATTCGGAATATTCGACCACGAAGGACTATATTCTCCTGTTAAATCTATTGAATTAAGATACAGCTTATCTGCCATGCGTCTTTCTTGTTTTGCTATTAATTCGCTTCCTATGAATCAGTAGGACAATATAGCTGTCATCACTTGTTTCAAAGCAATCATAGCACATTAGCTTTCTAACGCCCTCTATCCTCCCCTACGCCAGAAATACCCGAAAAGCAACACCTCTCCGCCCGGTTCTTTTCGTACCTTTGTTTCCCGTTATGCCAGACCGAAATTCCACGTCCGCGGCTCCAACGGCCAAGTATATTTTTGTCACCGGCGGGGTGACATCCTCCCTCGGAAAAGGAATCATTTCCGCGTCGCTTGCCAAGCTGCTGCAAGCGCGGGGCTTCCGGGTCACCATCCAGAAGTTCGACCCCTACATCAACATCGACCCCGGCACGCTGAACCCGTACGAGCACGGCGAGTGCTTCGTGACCGACGACGGCGCCGAAACCGACCTCGACCTGGGCCACTACGAGCGTTTCCTGAACACGCCCACCTCCCAGGCCAACAACGTAACCACCGGCCGCATCTACGACCACGTGATTACCAAGGAGCGTGAGGGCGCCTACCTCGGCAAAACCGTGCAGGTAGTACCACACATCACCGACGAGATTAAGCGGCGCATGCTGCTGCTGGGCGAAACCGGCCAGTTCGACGTGGTGATTACGGAAATCGGTGGTTCCATTGGCGACATAGAAAGCCTACCCTTCGTGGAGTCGGTGCGGCAGCTGCGCTGGGAACTGCCGGAAAGTAGTTCCCTGGTCATTCACCTCACCCTCCTACCCTACCTGAAAGCGGCAGGCGAACTGAAGACCAAGCCTACCCAGCACTCGGTGCGCGATTTGCGCAGCGCCGGCCTACAACCCGACATTCTGGTGTGCCGCTCCGAGCACCCGATTCCGCCGGAGATGCGCCGCAAGATTGCGCTGTTCTGCAACGTCAACATCAACTCCGTTATTGAAAGCCTCGATGCCGACACTATTTACTCGGTGCCGCTGCTGATGCTAAAGGAGCACCTCGACGAGCGTGTAATCAAGAAGCTGCGCTTAAACGGTGGCACGCATCCCGATCTGGAAAACTGGAAGGATTTCCTGGGCCGGCTGAAAAACCCTACCGAGGAAGTGACGATTGCACTGGTAGGCAAGTACGTGGAGCTGCCCGACGCTTACAAGTCCATCAACGAGGCCTTCGTGCACGCTGGTGCGCAAAATGAATGCAAAGTGCACCTGCGCAGCATTCAGTCAGAGCACATTACGGCCGAGAACGTGGCCCAGCTGCTGCACGGCGTGGATGGCGTGCTGGTGGCGCCGGGCTTTGGTGAACGGGGCTTCGAGGGCAAGATTGCGGCCGTGAAATACGTGCGTGAGAACAAGATTCCGTTCTTCGGGATTTGCCTGGGCATGCAGGTGGCCGTGGTGGAATTTGCCCGCCACGTGCTGCAATTGGAAGGCGCCAACTCCACGGAGATGGACCCAATGTCGCCGAACCCCGTGATTTCGATGATGGAGGCCCAAAAGGCCATCACCCAGAAAGGCGGCACCATGCGCCTGGGCGCCTACGACTGCGAGCTGCGCCGCAACTCCAAAGCCGCCAAGGCCTATGGCCGCAACCACATCAGCGAGCGGCACCGCCACCGCTACGAGTTCAACAACGACTACCTCCAGCAGTTCGAAAACGGCGGCATGGTGGCCTCAGGCACCAACCCCGATACGGGCCTGGTGGAAGTAGTGGAAATCCCGAATCATCCGTGGTTTGTGGCCGGGCAGTTTCACCCGGAGCTGAAAAGCACCGTGCAGAACCCCCACCCGCTGTTTGTGCGCTTCGTGAAAGCCGCTATCCAGCGGCACAAGAACGAGTTGTAATTTAGCTAGCTGTTAGCTATTGGCTGATAGCTATTAGCTCCTGTTGAACGAGAAGCTAATAGCTATCAGCCAATAGATAACAGCTAAACACCCCCTGCCAAAACTACCGGGCTAGGAAAAATCGCCTGACAACCACGACCTTTGTAGGAGTTGCGCCGGATTTTTGTGGCGCGGCTCCTACTTCTTATTTTTTCAGTACCCATTTTTCATGGATAGAAATTCAGCAACGGGCCTGTTTTTGATGGCGGCCATGCTTCTGGTGTATCTCTTCTTTTTTGCCCCCAAGGTGGAGGAAGAGGCCAAACACGCCACCAAACCAGCCGCAACTACGGCTGTCGTGCGCGACACGGTCGCTACTGCCGCCGCTCCCGATTCGGCGATGATGGTGCGCCAGCTGGGCGCTTTTGCCGGCGCAGCACAGGGCACGGCCCAACAGGTGCAGCTGCAAAACGACAACCTCACCCTGACCTTCACCAGCAAAGGCGGCCTGATTGAAGCGGTGCGCCTGAACAACTACAAGACATTTTTTGGCAAGCCGCTGTTCTTGCTGGATGCGCAGAGCGCCAAACTGGACACCCGTTTCCGTACGCTGGACGGCCGCACGGTGCGCTTCTCCGATCTGTATTTTGAGTCGAGTGGCCCGCAGCCGTTTGCAGCTGATGGCAAAAACGGCCAGCGGCTGACTTTCACGGCCCAGGTAGCCGGCGGCAGCATCGAGCAGGTGTATACGCTGCTGCCCGGCAGCTACGAGGTAGGCTACAACCTGCGCATGCAGGGCCTAGACCGTGTGGTGGCGCAGGAGCCGCTCACGCTCACCTTCGTGGATAACGTGCGCCAGACTGAGCAGGACGCCAAGCAGAACCGCAACCACAGCACCATCAACTACTACTTGAAGGACGACCACGGCGCCCTGGCCGAAACCAGCGAAAATCCCGAGGAGCAAACCTTCAACGAGCCGCTGAAGTGGGCCGCGCACAAGCACGACTTTTTCGTGGCCGGCCTGATTGCCGACAACAACTTCTCGACCGGCAAATTCAACTCGACGGTAGACCTGAACGATTCCACGTTCATCAAAACCCTCACCTCTTCGCTCACTATTCCGGTGGCCGACGCGCAGAGCAGCAAAGCCGGCATGCGGTTTTTCTTCGGCCCGAACTCGTTTAGCTTGCTGAAGCAGGTAGCGCCCGAGTTTGACCGCAACGTGTACCTAGGCTGGGGCTTTTTCCGGTGGGTGAACCGTTTTGTGATTATTCCGATTTTCCACTTTTTGGAGCAATTCATTGGTTCCTACGGTATTATCATCGCCATTCTGGTAGTGATTATCAAGCTAGTAACGTGGCCGCTGACGTACAAAACGTATGAGTCGCAGGCGCGCATGAAGGTGCTGAAACCCGAAATCGACGAGATTAAGGAGAAGTACCCCGACGACCAGGTGAAGCAGCAGCAGGAAACGATGAAGCTGTACCAGACCTTCGGGGTGAGCCCGTTGAGCGGTTGCGTGCCTACCCTGCTCACCATCCCGATTCTGTTTGCCATGTTCCAGTTCTTTCCCAACGCCATTGAGCTGCGGCAACAGAGCTTCTTGTGGGCCAAGGACTTGAGTAGCTACGATGTGTTTATCAAGCTACCCTTCTACGTGAAATGGTACGGCGACCACGTGAGCCTGTTCACGCTGCTCATGACGGCCTCTACCCTACTCATGACCTGGCAGAGCCAACAGATGAACACGGCCATGCAGGGCCCCATGAAGTTCTACAGCTACCTGATGCCGCTGGTGTTCATGTTTGTGCTGAACAGCTTCGCGGCGGGCCTTACGTGGTATTACTTCGTATCGAACATGGTTACGTTTGCCCAGCAGGCCATTACGCGTAGCTTCGTGGATGACACGAAAATTCGGGCGAAGCTGGAGGCTAATCAAGTGAAAAACAAGGACAAGAAGCCAAGCGGCTTCCAGGCTCGTTTGGCCGAGGCTATGAAGGCCACCCAGGAGCGCGAGGCCGCCGCCAAGCGCCAAGGAGGTAAAAAACAAGGCTGATTTTCTGTCTGTTTGAAAAGACCTGCGCCTACCCGGCGTGGGTCTTTTTTATGCGTGACACGTTAGGGCACTATACTTGGGCCTGGTTTTTGGCCTACTATTTCTGCACATTCTCCTACTTCCTATGCGTCTTTCCCTGTTGCCTATACTTATTGTGTGTGGTAGTATGGCGGCCTGTTCCACCAGTGCCCAGCAGCCTACCTCGTCGCAAACGCCTGCCCCTACCCAGGGAAACATGCCTGTGCAGTATGACACTGCAAAGGACCCAGCCATGAATCCACCCCAGGCCCCGCAGAAAGACCAACCCGTAGTAAAACCAGCAGCGAAAGACGCCCCCGTTATGGTGTTTCGTAAGACGCGCTGCTTTGGCACCTGCCCCGCCTACACCGCCACCGTGTACGCCGATGGCCGCGTAGCCTACGAGGGCCTTGATTTTGTGACACTCAAGGGCAAGCACGAGCTGCGCCTACCCACTGCGGTTATCAATCAGACTATACAGCAGGCCAACGCCTTGCATTTCAGCCAGCTACAAAGCCACTATTTGTCTGGCGTCAGCGACTTACCCTCTACCTACCTCACCCTTACCCTAGCCGATGGCACGCAGAAAACCGTGCAGGCTGAACTGACCAACGACACGCCCCCGCAACTGAAAGAATTGCTTACCTACGTTGCGGAGCAAATGGATAAGATAACGACCAATCTGGAGAGATAGAGAAGAGCCATCATTACGGCCTGTAGCCCCTACCCTGCCCGCCAGCGGGCGAGGTCGGCGGCAGAGTCTACGTCGTGGAGGGTAGGGAGCAGCGCCGTGCGCAAGCCCAGGCGTTGCGCGTCGGCGAGGGTATCGGCGAAGACGGTAGGCGTGCTCCAGGTTTTGTTTTCAAATAGCACCGGCTGCGGTTGGCGCAGGCCCAGTAAGTAGTAGCCACCGTCGTTGGCGGGGCCAAGTACCACATCGTGGTCGGTTAGGAGTTGAAATGCCTGGGCGAGGTGCGCGGCTGTCAGGCCGGGGCAATCGGTGCCGATGATGGCGATGCGGGTAGCACCAGTGGCAAAAGCTTCGGCGAAGGCGTGTGCCATGCGTGCGCCCAACAAGTCGGCGGCAGGCTGCACCTGCCAGGGCAGGCCGGGCCACTCGGGCAGTGCTTCGTTGGGGCCGAGTGGGCTGGTAGGCGCCTCAGCCAGCCACACCGTGGCGGGTAGCTGAGCCTCTGTTACGGCCTGCGCTGTGTGGGCCAGTAGTTCCCGATACACGCTCAATGCTGCTTCCGCCCCGATACCAGCCGCCAGCCGAGTCTTGACGCGACCCAGCACCGGCTCGCGGGCAAAAATCAATAGGTGTATTGAGGTATCCGGTGCGGTCATATAGCAGGTTTTTCTTGTGTCTCTACAATTTGCCCTTGCGGATAAAAAATCGATAAAATCGCACCAGGTTCTCTTGCGAGACGCCTACCCAATAGAGCATTGCAATGCTGGTAAACAACCCTTGCAGACGATACACGCCATTATCGAGGTACTTGCGGGCGGAGGTAGTGACGGTGCGCGGCACCACCCGGAACGGGCCTTGTGCTTTCAGCCGCACGATGATTTCCTGATCTTCCATCACCAATAAATCTTCCCAAAAGCCGCCAATCTGCGCGAATAGCGCTTTCGACACAAACAGGCTTTGGTCGCCGAAGCGCACGACCGTCCACGGAAAGCGCGTAAACCACGCATTGGCACGCAGAAACCAGTGTGGGTGGTCGAACGCCAGGCGGTAGCAGCCGCTTCGGTATCCTTGCGCTAGCGCCTGCCGGATGTCGGCGAGGAAGCCCGCAGGCGGATAGGTATCGGCGTGCAGAAAGTACAGTATCTCGCCGGTAGCCATGTGGGCGCCGTGGTTCATTTGGGCAGCACGACCCTTGCGCGGACACACTACTACCCGCGCTCCGGCCGCTTGCGCCAGGGCCGCCGTAGCGTCCGGGCTTTGCCCATCGGCCACCAAAATTTCCACTTCATCGCCCACTGTAGCGGCGCGCAGGCAACGCACCAGTTCCGCAATGGAATCGGCTTCGTTGAAGGTAGGAATGATGATGCTGACGGATGGGGCAGCACTATTTCCTGAACTGCTAGACGACGGCATCAGAAACTAACAGCCGCAGGAAGAGTCCACTGCATCGGAATTAGCGGACGGAGACGGACCGCAGGGGAATAAGCCAAAGTGTCGGGTTTTGTCACCAGTCACGTTGAAATACGAGGCGTAGCGCGTTTGGCTGAGCATATCGGCGGCGTTGCCACACACCAGCACGGGCCGACCGGTTTCAAAGTAATGGTGGTCGTCGAGGGTGAAGCCGTGGGGCTCGTCGGGTAGGGAGCCCAGGTAGGTAGCCACCTGGCCGTAATCCTCGCACTGGTCTTCCAAGTCAAGCTTGAAGGCCCGCACCGTGAGCGAGTAGAACTTGATATTGCCCACTTTCTGCTCGATTTCCGCATTTTCTATCGTCAGGCGGCGACGCTCGGTGAGGCGGTAGTCACGTATGCCCAACTCGTGCAGCAGGCGCCGAAAATCCTGCTCATACAGCGCGCCGCTCAGGCACTCGCCATACAGTACAGGATCCTGGCGCAGGGCTTCGGGTATGCGCCGATCAGCAAAAACATCCGAGATAAACAACTCGCCCCCAGGCTTCAATACCCGAAATATTTCGCGGTAGGTAGCGGCTTTGTCGGTGCTCAGGTTGAGCACACAATTGCTTACTACCACGTCTATGCTGTTGTCAGCTATGTCGGCAGTGCGCAGGTCTTCAATGTAGCCCTTACGAAACTCCACATTGGGCTGGGTGTAGCCAAACCGCTCGGTATGCGTGGCCACGTGCCGCCGGGCCACGGCCAACTGCTCGTCGGTCATGTCCACCCCAATCACGTGGCCGTCCTCGCCTACCAGCTTCGAGAGCAGGAAAGCGTCGCGGCCGCTGCCGCTGCCCAAATCCAGCACGGTGCAATCGGCTACGGCTGGCGGTACGCACACGCCGCAGCCGTAGTATTTATCCAACACTTCGGGTTCCAGCGTGGCCAGAATCTGACGGTGCGCCGCCGGAATATCGGTGGTGCAGCAGGCGTTGGTTTTCAGGTCCTGGCTGGTTGTCAGCTGCGTGCCATAGTAGTCGCGGACCTGCGTTTGAATAGTAGTCTCCATTGCTTTCAGTAAATAACTAGACCGTAGCGCCGCCGCAGCTGGAACCCGCACCAGCCGTGCAGCCGTAGCAGTGCTGATTTACAACCACGGTGCGGCCTTCCAACGCCATTTGGTCGAAATCCTGAATGTGGCGCGGGGCCGATACTTCTACCAACAAATCGAGCTGTTGGTTGAAGTCGCAGTCGTAAAGCTGGCCGTCCCAGCCCACAGATAGCGTGCTGCGGCACATCACGTTGGCGGCGGCAGCCGGGTTGTAGGCTGTCACCAGCTTCTCCATATACAGCTCGTACTTGCCGCTTTCCAGCAGAAACTCCAAGAAGCGGTTGATGGGTAGATTGGTGATGGTAAGCAAGTTGTTGAACACAATGCCGTAATCCTGCATCAGCTGGCGCTTGTAGTCCACTTCTAGCGCCGCCTGCGGGCCGGGTAGGGAAGCACCGCCTGGATTGAACACCAAATCCAGCACCAGCCCTGTATCGGCCACGCCGTAGCCCACGGCATTCAGCATTTGTAGGGCCCGGATGGAGCGCTCAAACACGCCGTCGCCGCGCTGCTTATCAGTATTCGCGGCCGTGTAGCACGGCAGCGACGACACCACCCGCACCCGATGCTGGGCAAAGAACTCGGGCAGATCGTGGTACTTCTTATTGGCCACGATGATGGTGAGGTTGCAGCGCACGATGACGCTACGCCCCAACGCCGAAATCTGCTCCACAAACCACCGGAAATCCGGGTTCATCTCCGGCGCGCCGCCTGTGAGGTCTACCACCGGAATATCGGTCTGCGCCAGCGCATCGAGGCACTGCTGCATGGTAGCGCGGGTCATGATTTCCGTGCGGTCGGGGCCGGCGTCTACGTGGCAATGGTGGCAGGTCTGGTTGCACATCTTACCCACGTTAATCTGCATCACCGTGAGGCCCGTGGGACGCAGAGGCAGCAATCCGGTTTCGCGCAGCTTAGCAGCAAACGGCGGCAAGTGACTACCGGCAGCCTCCGCGTGGGTGAGCACGTTCAGCTGGTAGCGGAGGTCGGCGAGCGGGTGTTGCTGGGTGTGGAGGGATTTCATACGGGGTAGGGATACGGATAAGGTAAGCAATACGACGTGTCATTTCGAACGCAGTGAGGAATCTGAGTATGGAAGCTTTAAACTCAGATTCCTCGCTGCGCTCGAAATGACATATTTACTCCTTCCGAACGCGCTCCAGCGTGAGCTGGTTCATGGGATTGGGCCGCAGGCCACGTACATTATTCTGCGTCAGGCGCACTACCTCGTCGTAGTAGAGGGGCACCACGGGCGCGTCGGCCATCATCAGGCGGTCCATCTGGCGATAGAGGTCGTAGCGCTTAGCGGTGTTCTGCTCGCCGTTAGCCTGCTGATAGAGACGGTCGTAGGTCGTGTTTTTATAGTGCGTTTTGTTGGGACCAGCGGGCGAGAAGTTGGGACTGTAAAATAAGGCCAGGTAGTTCTCGGCGTCAGGGTAGTCGCCCAGCCAGCTTTTGGTGAAGAAGGCGGCACGACCGTTATCCACCAGCTCCTGGTGGGCAGCGGCCTGGTTCACATCAATCTGAACCTGCGCGCCTACCTCAGCCCATTTTTTCTGCATGTACTCGCAGATTTCCTTGCGTTCCTGCACCGTGCTCAGCCGCAGCCGCAGCGGCCGGCCCGGCCCGAAACCAGCTTCCCGCAGCAGCGCCCGCGCTTTTTGGGGCTGGTAATCGTAGCCCGGTACCAGGGTAGCGCTGTACGAGGGCAGCGACGACGGCACGAAGCCCGATACGCCCGGCACGCCCACATTATTCAGAAAATACGCCACCATTTCGGGCTTGTTGAGGGCGTAGCTTAGGGCTTGGCGCACGCGCCGGTCGCGCAGAGCGGGCGTGTCGTCGTCGGTGGGTAGGTTTTTGGGGTCGAGCTGAAAGCCCAGGTACTCCGTGTTGAGGTAGGGCACTTTCTCTACCCTGAATTTATTGCGAAATTCCTCGCGCACGGTGCCATCGGGGTGCATAATCAGGTCGCGCGAGCCTTCCCGAATACCCGACAAAAAATCCAGCTTACCCTGCTGAAACGTCAAGAACTCCGTCTTACGGTCCGTGATGAAGCTGATCTGTACCGCGTCAAGGTAGGGCAGCGTGTGGCCCTGGGCATCGCGGCGCCAGTAGGTAGGGTTGCGGTGGTAGATGATGGCGTTGCTCTCGTCCCACACCTTGAACCGAAACGGCCCCGTGCCTACTGGGTGCTCCCGGAAGTCTTTGCCGTAGCGTTGCACCGCTTCGCGCGGCACCACGTAGGCGTAGGGCATCGTCAGAATGCCCAGAAACGGGATAAACGGCTCCTTTAAATAAATGCGCAGGGTAGAGTCGTTGGCGGCCACAAAGGCCGTGTCGCTAATTTCTCCCTGACTGTTTTCCAGCACCTTCCCCCGAAAAATCCAGCCGCCGGGACTGGCCGTGGCGGGGTCGAACAGGCGCCGGAAGCTGTATACAAAGTCCTGCGCCGTGACGGCCCTACCCTTACCGCCGGCAAACACCTCCGAGTCGTGGAAGCGCACGCCGGAGCGTAGGGTGAAGGTGTACGTCTTGCCATCGGGCGAGATTTGGTAGCGGCGCGCAATGGCCGGGCCGGGCTTTAGGCTGTCGTCCAACTCTAGCAGGCCGTTGTAGAGCTGGGTCACGGCCCAGATATTCGCCTGCTTGTTGGCAAAGGCCGGGTCCAGCGAGGTCAGGGCCTCGGGCTGGTTGTAGCGAAACACGCGCCGGTCGTCGGTGGGCTGCGCCGGGCCGCCGCAGCCGCTCAGCAGCCCCGTGCAGACAAAGGAAAAACCGGCCAAACGACGCAAAAACGAACTCATGAGAAAGGCGAAACAGTGTATCTTTGTGCTAAACTAAGCTGTTCGCGGTTATTAGTTGTCAGTTGTCAATCAAATAAGACTGTCATCCTGAGCGCAGCGAAGGACCTTTTCACGCTGGAACGAGTCGTTGTTAACGCTTGTCGTTCAATTGGCATGAGGTCGTTCGCAAGCTCGGGATAACCATCCTACACAACTGCAACTTGATAACCCGCAACTGACACACCTGCATTACTCTATATGAAACTGACCTACTTCGGCCACGCGTGCTTCCTTCTTGAAACCGGTGGGCAGAAAGTGCTTTTTGATCCGTTCATTCGCCCCAACCCTTTAGCTAAAGACGTGGAGGTAGAGAAGATTGAGGCGAACTACATTCTGCTCACGCACGGCCACGGCGACCATGTGGCTGATGTGGAAGAAATTGGCAACCGCACCGGCGCCGAACTGGTGGCCATTGCCGAAATAGCTGGCTGGTTTGGGCAGAAAGGCCTGAAAGCCGCTTACCCCATGAACATTGGCGGCAAGGTAACCCTACCCTTCGGCACCGTAAAAATGGTAGCCGCCACGCATTCCAGCTCTCTCCCCGACGGCACCTACGGTGGCTTGGCGGCTGGGTTTATCGTGGAAGCGGAAGGCAAAACGTTCTACTTCGCCGGCGACACAGCCCTCACCTACGACATGAAAATCATTGGTGAGCAATACAAGCTGGACTTCGCTATCCTGCCGATTGGCGACAACTACACCATGGGCATCGACGATGCGCTGGTAGCGGCCAACTGGGTAGGCGCCACCAAGCTCATCGGCATGCACTACGACACGTTCCCGGCTATCAAAATCGACCAGGAAGCCGCCAAAAACAAAGCGCAGCAAGCCGGCAAAGAGCTGACGCTGTTGCAAATAGGCGAAACGATTGATCTGTAACAGAAGCTGCTGGCTGCTAGCCACATTCTTCTCTACAGCGCGAGTATACTTTATAAGAAAAGCTAACAGCTAACAGCTAACAGCCAACAGCTTTAAAACACATGGGCAAAATCATTGCGGTAGCCAACCAGAAGGGCGGCGTAGGCAAAACCACCTCGGCCATTAACCTGGCAGCCAGCCTGGCGGCGCTGGAATATCGGACGCTGCTGGTCGATGCCGACCCGCAGGCCAATGCCACGTCGGGGGTAGGGTTCGACCCCAAGGATATCGAAAATAGCGTGTATGAGTGCATGGTGGACGGCGTGAGTGCCGAGGACACCATCCTGCAAACCAACATCCTTCCTCACCTCGACCTGATGCCTTCCCATATTGACCTGGTAGGCGCTGAGGTAGAGATGATTAACCTCCCCAACCGGGAGGAGAAGATGAAAGATGCGCTCCGCCCTTTGGCCGATCAGTACGACTTCATCATCATCGACTGCTCGCCTTCGCTAGGCCTGATTACGGTGAATGCCCTTACGGCGGCACACTCGGTTATCATTCCGGTGCAGTGCGAGTATTTTGCGCTGGAAGGCTTGGGCAAGCTGCTGAACACGGTGAAAATCATTCAGGGCCGCCTAAACGAGACGCTGGAAATCGAGGGCATTCTGCTTACGATGTACGACGTGCGCCTGCGCCTCTCCAACCAGGTAGTAGAGGAAGTGAAGCTGCACTTCCAGCAGTTGGTATTCGATACCATTATTCCGCGCAACGTGAAGCTATCGGAGTCGCCAAGCTTTGGTATTCCCGTGATTCTGCATGATGCTGAGAGCAAAGGCAGCATTAGCTACCTGAACTTGGCCCGCGAGATTGTGGAGAAGAACGTGGTAGCCGCTACCCCAGAAGCTGAAGCAGAGCAAGAAGAAGCCAGCGACGAGGCCGCATAACTATTAATCAAAAGCTTTGTCATCCTGAGCAGAGCGAAGTACCTTCTCGCCTAAGAACGATGCTCGTACCAACGACTCGTTTTTAGGCGAGAAGGTACTTCGCTCTGCTCAGGATGACAAAGCTTTTTAGTCGGAAGCAGTCCCCGGCTTCCCTACCCAACGAAATTTCCCTAACCTTCCCGGCGGTTTGTGTATTTTTGAATCCGGCTTTATCCGCTGATGAATAACAGCCGCTCGCAGGTATGTCAGAGAAAAACGAAGAGAAAAATATTCCGTCGCTCCCCAAGCGCAAAGTAGGCGGCCTGGGCCGTGGCCTGAACGCGCTGATTGAGGGTAGCTACGAAAAGAAAAGCGACCGGGTAGGCTCCACGGGCCTGGTGCCCCACCCCGTCAATTCCGTGGGGTTGATTCCGGTGGGTCACATTGAGGCCAACCCCTACCAGCCCCGCACGCACTTCGACCAGACTGCGTTGCAGGAACTGGCCGAATCGATCAAGATTCAGGGCATCATCCAGCCCGTAACGGTGCGCCAGATGGGCACCAACTCCTACCAGCTGATTTCGGGGGAGCGGCGTTTGCAAGCTTCGCGGCTGGCGGGTCTGGAGACTATTCCGGCCTACATCCGCAAGGCCGACGACCAGCAGATGCTGGAAATGGCGCTCATTGAGAACATCCAGCGCGAGAACCTCAACGCCATCGAAATTGCCCTCAGCTACCAGCGCTTGGTGAGCGAGTGCAACCTGAAGCAAGAAGAGCTAGGCGACCGGGTAGGCAAAAACCGCTCGACAGTCACCAACTACCTGCGCTTGCTCAAACTGCCGCCCGATATTCAGATCGGCCTGCGCGACAACGTGATTTCGATGGGCCACGCACGTGCGCTGGTCAATATCGACAGCGTAGAGCAGCAGTTGGCGTTGTTTCACCGCATCGTGGATGAGGAGCTATCAGTACGCAAGGTGGAGCAGTTGGTGCGCAACGGCCTCACGCCGCCCGCCAAAGCCGATGCTGCTACCTCGGAGCCTACCGAGCCACAGGTACCCGTAGCCGAGCTGCGCCGCACCGAGCGCCACCTCTCCGACCGTTTCGGCAGCCGCGTGCAGGTGAAGCCAGGCCCACAAGGCCGGGGCGAAATCAAGATTGCCTTTGATTCGGTGGAGGACATGCAGCGCATCCTGCATATTCTACAACCGGCATAGAGTAGAGTTAATAGGCCAACATACTACCGGCCAGCCGGATATCGTTGAGGCGCTATACAGCGCCCCAACGTGTGGCGGCATTTTTTTCTACCCTCTCTATGTCTACCTTGTTTCGTTACTGGTCGCTATCCTTATTATTGCTGACGTTCCTCGTCACTGCTCATCAAGCCCAAGCGCAAATAGCCGTTACGGCCGGGCCGGACTCGTCGCAGGTAGCAGAACCCCGGCAGGAAACCGTTGCCGACTCACTCCGCAAAACAGAAATGCTATTTGGCCGTCGCGTGACGCGCCCGACCAAAGCAGCAGTATGGGCGATTATTCCGGGTGGTGGACAGGCTTATAATCGGAAATACTGGAAGATTCCGCTGGCAGTAGGATTGATTGGGGGGGTAGTAGCTATGGAAGTCTATTCCCAAACCCAATTTCACCGTTATGTGGAGCAAAGAAAATATTTAGATAAAATAGGTGCGACTGGTAGCACGAAGATTACAGTAGCCCAGTTAAATGCTTCTCCTTATCCTAAACTAGTAAATGGTGCGACCTTCTACGGTACAGAGCGAAGCATTATCCGCTTTCGTCGCTACCGCGACCAATTTATTGCCTACTCAGCTGTTGCCTACGGCCTCACCGTGCTTGATGCTCTAGTAGACGCCCACCTCAAAGACTTTGATATCAGCGACGACCTCAGTCTGAATGTGGAACCCGCTATGCTGCGCACACCAATGGTAGCTGCGGCGCCGGGCGTATCGCTTACTTTTTCGCTTACCTCTACCCGCTCTTTTCCTCGAAAATGAAGTTGCTTCTTATTGGCTACGGCAAAATGGGCCAGGCCATTGCGGCCCAAGCCACGGCCCGCGGCCACCAGATTGCCGGCATTGTAGACCCTACCCATCCAGGCGTGCAAATCACTGATTTCACCCCCGAAACCGCCGATGTTGCTATCGAATTCACCCACCCCGACGCGGCTTTTGGCAACGTGCGGGCGTGCTTGCAGCAGGGCATTCCGGTGGTGTGCGGCTCTACGGGCTGGCTACATCATTTCCAGGAGGCGCAGGCGCTGAGTCAGGAAACCGGCACGCCGCTGTTCTATGCATCCAACTACAGCGTGGGGGTGAACTTGTTCTTCCACTTCAATGAGTACATCGCTGCCAAAATGCACCAGTTTGGCGGCTACGATGTGCAAGTACGCGAGATTCATCACACTCAGAAGGTAGACCAGCCCAGCGGTACGGCCCTTACGGCCGCCGAGGGTATCTTGCGTCACTTTTCGGCCAAAACCACCTGGCGTAACGAAGCCACCGATGCGGCGAATGAGCTGGCGGTACTGTCGGAGCGCACGGGCGCAGTAGTGGGCACGCACATCGTCACGTATCATTCCACCGCCGATACCATTGAGTTGAAACACGAAGCCCACACCCGCGACGGGTTTGTGCAGGGCGCCCTACTGGCCGCAGAGTGGCTGCCCGGCCGCCAGGGGGTGTTTGGAATGAAAGATTTGTTGGGTTTGTAAGAGCCAGTCTATTCGGAAAAGGCCGTCGTTTCGACCAGCGGGAGAAATCTCGCGTGCTCCGATAATCCCTGACCATTGGATTAGCGTGGCACGCAAGATTTCTCCCGCTGGTCGAAACGACGGTACTAGCCTAGTAATCAAAATTTACCCGTTCTTTGGGTAGTGAGCCGGACGTTACTCCGGCGTTATTCTGCATCTCCGCCTTTCGTATCATGGCCGTACAATCCTGGGAAGACCGCCTCAAGGCGCAACAAGCCAAACCGAAACCGACCCAACACAAAAAAGCCAAGAGCGTATGGCGGGAGTGGGGCGACGCGATTCTGTTTGCCGTGGTGGCCGCCACACTTATTCGCTGGGCCACATTTGAGGCTTACACCATCCCTACCCCTTCCATGGAGCACTCCTTGCTGGTAGGTGACTATCTGTTTGTGAGTAAGCTGCACTACGGCCCACGCACGCCGCAAACGCCCTTGCAGGTGCCACTCACGCACCAGACTATCTGGGGCACAAATCTGCCGAGCTATTCCGATGCCATTCAGCTGCCATCGTATCGCCTACCCGGCTTTTCGGAGGTGAAGCGCAACGACGTGGTGGTGTTTAATGTGCCGTTTGAAAGCCAGTTTCCGGCCGATTTGCGCACCAACTATATCAAGCGCTGCATCGGCACGCCCGGCGACGTGCTTGAAATCAAGGATACCCAGGTATACATCAACGGGCAGCCCATCCAGACGCCGGTGGAGTCGCAAAGTACCTACGACTTGGTGACCACCGCACCCGTACGCGACAAGTTTTTCCAGGAGCAGAGCGTACTTGATTATCAGATTGATGGCAGCGGCATGGCGGGTGGCAATGGCCTACCTTACCCCAGCGCCCAGACGCAAACCGGCGATTACGTGTATCAGAACCTGCACATGACCAACGCGGCCGTCAGCTACTTCCGCCAGCAGCCCTACGTGAAGAACCTGGTGCCAACCAAAGCCGCGCCCGGCGTGGCCAACCCTACCCTGTTCCCCAACCGCGTCGATTACCCTTCCCTGACCATGACCAGCGCCACTGAGCGCCCCTGGAACGTGGACAACTACGGCCCCCTACCCGTCCCGAAGGCAGGCCAGACCATTACCCTGACCCCGGAAAACGCGGGTATCTACTACAAAATAGTGGCCCGCTACGAGCACAACGAGGGCATCACGTGGCAGAACGGCATGATTTACCAAAACGGTAAACCGCTCACCAGCTACACCATCAAGCAGAACTACTACTTCATGATGGGCGACAACCGCCACAACTCCGAAGACTCACGCTTCTGGGGTTTCGTGCCCGAAGACCACATTGTGGGCAAGGCCGTGCTCATCTGGATGTCGGTAGATCCTTATGCTGATTTCTTCCATAAAATCCGCTGGAGCCGTCTTTTCAACCTGATTAAGGATTAATGTCTGAACCACGGATTCGCTCGGATATTGAGAATTTCGTGGATGATTTTCATAAGGCCGTAAAACCAAAAGAGCTTGCCAAACGGCAAGCTCTTTTGGTTTGAATCAACTACGCAATCCGTGTAATCCTCAATATCCGAGCGAATCCGTGGTTCAGATAAGCTACCAGGTAATCGGCTGCTCGCCGTGCTGTTCTAGGTAGGCGTTGGTTTTGCTGAACGGGCGCGAGCCGAAAAAGCCGCGGTCGGCGGCGTAGGGCGAAGGATGCGCGGCCTTTAGCACCAAGTGCTTCTTCGCGTCGATGATTTCGCCTTTTTTCTGGGCGTAGGCGCCCCAGAGGATGAATACAACGTGTTCCTTTTGCTCCGATATTTTTTGGATAACGGCATCCGTGAACTGCTCCCAGCCCTTTTTTTGGTGAGAGCCGGGTGTGCTGGCTCGTACGGTTAGGGTAGCGTTTAAGAGCAGCACGCCTTGCTCGGCCCAGCGGTCGAGGTTGCCATCGGGGGCGGGAGCGGTACCGGGGATATCGTCATACAGCTCCTTGAAAATATTTTGCAGCGAAGGGGGCGTGCGTACCCCGTGCGCCACCGAAAACGACAGGCCGTGCGCCTGACCTTTGCCGTGGTAGGGGTCCTGGCCCAGAATCACGACCTTCAGCTGATCGAACGGGCAGGCCTGAAACGCATGAAAAATCTGCGGGCCGGGCGGGTAAACGGCCGTGGTGGCGTACTCGCCACGCAAAAAGGTGGTCAGGTGCTGGAAGTAGGGTTTCTCGAATTCTTCGTGCAACACCTTGCGCCAACTCTCATCTATCTTTACATTCATGCGGAAATAGTTTATTTTGCGAAGTGGGTAAGCCCTAGATGATGCCAACTGCGTAGATAAACCAAATTCCGCAGACTAGCGTTAGTCCTATTCTACACAGCACAGCAGCAGCCATGAATACTACCACTACGCAGGGAGTAACGGTGAGTGTTACGACCAACTACCTACCCGATTACTCAAGCCCCGGCCAGGAGCACTACGTGTTTGCCTATAAAATCGATATTCGGAACAACAGCGAGTATACGGTGAAGCTGTTGCGCCGCCATTGGCACATCTACGACGCCAACGGCGTAGTGCGCGAAGTGGAAGGCGACGGCGTGGTAGGCCAGCAACCCGTGCTGGAGCCTGGTGAGGCTCACCAGTACGTATCGGGCTGCAACCTGAAGACAGGTCTGGGCAAGATGCGCGGCACCTATCAGATGGAGCGCCTCGCCGATGGCCGAGAGTTTACTGTCGAAATTCCCGAATTCACCCTCATCGTGCCGTTCCGGCTGAATTAACTTTTTAGTCTTGAGGCGATAGTTGTTAGGTATTCACTGTTTCCTAACAACTACCTCCCCACAACTAAGCAACTCACAATTTCTTTTGCTTCACCAAGCACTTAGTTACTTACGGTTTTTGGCCCGCTCGGGGAATGCACATGGGCTGCATTCCCCGTTTGTTTTTGGGTTGTATAACGATGTCATTCAGCATACGGGTACCTACCAGGCATTTGCCCCGATAGAAGAACGACGGCAGTTCTTGCGCGACAGCGAAGACCGTATCACGGTCACGGATTTTGGGGCTGGCTCGCATACGGGTGCGGGCCAGCAGCGCCGCCTGCGCGATGTGGCCCGCACGGCCGCCAAGCCGCCCGCGCTGGCGCAGTTGCTATTTCGGTTGGCAAACTGGCAGCAGCCGCGCACAGTGCTGGAACTGGGCACGTCGCTGGGGCTGACTACCGCCTACCTGGCCGCGGCCGATTCGCGTGCCCGCGTTATCACGTTTGAGGGCTGCCCCGAAACCTCCCGCGTGGCCCGCGAAACCTTCGCGGCCTTGCACCTGCACAACGTGGAGCTGGTATCGGGCAACCTCGATGCGACCCTCACCCCCACCCTCCAACACCTGCAGGCCCCCCTCGACTTCGCCTTTTTCGACGGCAACCACCGCTACGAGCCTACCCTGCGCTACTTCGAGCAGTGCCTGGCCCACCGCACCGACCACAGCCTGTTTGTGCTGGATGATATTCATTGGTCGGCGGAGATGGAGCGCGCTTGGGCAGCCGTGCAGCAGCACCCCGCCGTATCACTCACCATCGATTTATTTTATGTGGGCCTCGTCTTTTTCCGGCCCAATCAGCCCAAGCAGCACTTCACCCTCCGCTTCGACCATCCGGTAGATCGGCTGCTGGAGCGTGCAGGAAGGTTGTCGGCGTAATTGGATGGTTGAGCAAGCGTTTGTCATCCTGAGCGGAGCGAAGGACCTT
>NZ_JAHWGL010000034.1 GCF_019334315.1 Hymenobacter profundi | reverse complement strand
GCTTTTTTGCCCTACTACTTCAACATCATTTTCCAAGACAAAAGCTAGCAGCTAACAGCCATCAGCTAACAGCTCAAGCCGTGAGGGCATATAGCAAAATATTTACGCCAAACTTTGTGTTATCCTCGGCCAGAAAGCGCTTGTTGCGGAAGTCGTAGTCCCACTCGCAGCCGTAATCTTTGTTGGAGTAGAGCACGCCTAGGCGGCCGTTGGTTTCCACGCCTTTCAGGTAGTCATGCACGAGGTCGTCGCCCCAGCCGTTTAGCTCGAAGCCAGTAGGCGGCGGGCCGTCCGGAAACTTGAAAAACTGCGAATAGATGGGATGGGTTTTGGGCAGCTTCTTGAGCGCACCCGCCCCGAAGCACACGCGCATCTGCTCCTCGAAGGAGCGCGCAAACAGCCCGTCGATGTCGTGGTTGCAATCGTCTACAAACACGAAGCCGCCGTTGCGCACGTACTGCGTGAAGTTCTTCTTCTCAGCCTCACTGAACTGCACCAACCGGTGCCCCGAGAGGTAGCAAAACGGGTAGCGAAACAGCTCCGGCGAGTCTAGGGCCACCACTTTTTCCTTCTGGTCGACTGGCACCGTGGTGTACTGCACCAGCGAATGCAGCAAGTTGCTGGGCATGCGCTCATCCACGGCATCCCAATCGCCGGAGTGGTAGCTGAGCCGCACAAACGTGAAGGGGGTAGGCAAGAGGGAATTAAAAATTAATAATGAAGAATTAAAAAGGCAGAAGCCGAGGCAAGGACGCGGCAAGCTGGCAGAAGGTGGCATCGGTTTTTGCTAAAAACGCAAAAAAACCTGATTAGCATTGCAACGAATGGCGCTTCGCGGGATTGAGTCAAGGTCTGAAGCCCAGCAGTTGCCAAAATAATAGGCCGCCAGATATACTGCGCGGCACGGCTAACGTTTAAGGAAACAGCTTCACTCTAAAACTGTAACAAACACGCTTCACCTGCCATGAAACAATTCTTCTTCCTACTGTTTGGCCTGCTGCTAAGCAGCGGAGCCTATGCCCAACTCGGCGTGAAAGCCGGCGTCAACCAGTCTGTGCTCAATGGTGAAAACATCGACGGGAGCACCAGCTACAATACTTCCTACCATGCGGGCGTTTTTTACGAGGCCAAACTGATTGGCCCACTATCGGTGCAGCCGGAACTGCTGTACTCTTCGCAAGGCGGTAACATCAAAAGCCAGTTGGAAGACTTCGACACCAAAATGCACTACTTCACGGTGCCGGTGCTGGCTAAAGTGCACGTAGGGCCGCTGTTCGTGGAGGCGGGTCCGCAGTTTTCCTTCCTGCTCGATGCCACCAAAGAGGGTACGCAGCGTGTGCAAGGCACCGGCGGCGCAGCCACCTACAACGACTACAAGCGCGGCGCCACCAGCGACTTCAAGCGCGGTGACTTCAGCCTGTGCGCCGGGGTGGGCCTTAAGTTCTCAGCCCTCCTCATCGGAGCCCGCTTCAACGCCGGCCTCAACGACGTGAACGACGTGGATAACCTTACCGGCGTAAACGACGCCCGCCTCAAAAACCGCGTGTTTCAAGGCTACGTGGCGCTTCAGCTAGGCCATTAGCAGTGTCAGATAGAAGGACATGCAACGTTTAGGCAACGGGCTGGCTCTCTACAGAGCCAGCCCGTTTGTTTTCTACGGTTCCTATCTATTCTATTATGAAACAACCCTTACTCCTACTTGCCAGCTTGCTGCTGGTAAGCACCGCGCAAGCTCAATTCGGCGTGAAGGCTGGTGCTAACTATGCTACTCTTTCCAAAGAAAATAAGTCGAGTAACTACATACATCCTAAGGGTAGAGTAGGCTATCAGGTAGGTGTATTTTACGAACAAAAGCTGGCGGGCCGCTTTTCATTGGTTCCCGAAGTGCAGTTCAGTCGGCAACAACTAGATGCGGAGGTGGTGCGCTTTAACTTCCCAGCAGAGGATTATTATGCTCAGTATCAACTCAAGCTGTCCTATCTAGCAATACCCGTAATGCTGCAGACCCATTTTGGTAAGTTCTACTTAGAAGCTGGGCCGCAAGCTGGGTTCTTACTCGCGGCACGCGAAAAAGGGGAGGAGCGGACCCTTTCCTACCTAAGCAGCTATATGGGACCAGATAACACCACGTATTTCGACCGCTCGGCAACGGCTGACTTTCGACGGTTTGATGTTGGCATATGCGCTGGCATCGGGGTGAAGCTACCCGCCGGATTCGCGGTGGGAATACGGGCTAGCACAGGCCTTATTTCGATTGCCCGTGATACTCAAACTACTAGTGACGATAACCATTTGCGAAACCAGGTAGCGCAGGCGTCGGTGAGCTACCAGCTAGGTGGGTAGGAGATAGATATTTGCAAGTACTTGCCTATAAATAGTGAAAGCCCCGTTGCATTAATGCAACGGGGCTTTTTTGTGTCATAAACAAAGCAAACAATCGAAAGCAGGGCCGTTCTGGCGAAAAAGTTGCTAACACCGCCACTTCACGCTTTTACTCCTTTTTCTTTATTTATGAATAAAATTATTACAACGCTGGCATTACTAGTAGTGGCGGGTAGCACAGCCGTACAGGCGCAGCACCGCAGAAGCTACAATCAACCAACTACCCAGGTAGGCGCAAAAGTGGGGTTGAACATGGCCGTGCTGGACGGCGCCCTGAATCAGGAAACGGAATACAAAGCCGGCCCCAGCATCGGCGCTTTCCTGCGTTGGAAACCATCGGCGCGATTTGCCGTGCAGCCCGAGCTAACCTACTCGGTGCAGGGCTCAAAGAACGTTATTCCGGTAGGGCCGGTGGAGCTTACCAACAAAACCAACCTGTCCTACCTCAACGTGCCGATACTGGCCAAGGTATACTTGGGCGAGGTGGTGAACGTGCAGTTTGGCCCCCAGATAGGCATATTGCTGAGCGGCCGCTTGAAAGGGCAAACCAGCTATACTTCCTCCGGCAGCGGCAGCTACTACACCACTACGGACACAGAGGTTACGGAAAGCTACAGGAGCGACCTAGGCCTCTGCGGCGGCGTAGGTATCGACCTGCCCAACGGCTTGCTGGTGGCGGCCCGCCTCAACTACGGCCTCACGGATATTGTGAAAGACGAGAACGTTCGGCGACTACGCGACTCCTATGGCATTGGCGGCTTGCACAACCGCGTGTTGGAGTTTTCGCTGGGCTACGCCTTCGGCGGGCGCTAGTCTTCAGTTTTTAGTTAGTTGAAGCTGAAGAAGATGCAAAAGTACATAGTGGGTGTAATGCTGGGCGCGTGCAGTCTGGTGAGTGCAACGGCACACGCTCAAATAAGTGGAACGCGCCTGGGTCTGAAGGTCGGCCTGAACAGCGCTACCTTGTCGGGCACCATCAACAGCGAGCCGCGTGCTTGTGTGGGACCTGTGTTTGGTCCGGTGGTGCGGTTCAAGCCTAGCAGTCAAGGATTTGCCGTGCAAACGGAGCTGCAAGTGAGCATACAGGGAGCCAAAACCACCGAAACGCGCAACACCTCGGGGCAGCCCTACACGGCTAGCCGGCGTATCAGCTACCTGAACGTGCCGGTGCTGCTCCGGCAATACATTGGGAAGCACGTATACGTGAATGTTGGCCCCCAACTAGGTATCCTGCTGGGCGCTAGCGACAGTGGTAGCGCCAACTTCCAAAAGCTGGAGGCCAGTGCCGTAGGTGGCCTGGGCGTTGAGTTTGCATCGGGTATTTCCTTGGATGTACGCTACAACTACGGTCTGACCGACATCAACCGCAACCCCGATGAGCGTTGGCTCCGGCAACGCTTGAGCATGGGTGGTTTGTACAACCGCGTAGCGCAATTCTCACTGGGGTATCTTTTCGGCGCGAAAGAGAAATAAAGGGTACGCTACGTCCTACCTAACAAGGCCTGCATCCGAGGGTAGGATGCGGGCCTTTATTAGTACACGGTATTCAACGTATTGAACGCAAGAGGCTTGTCGCCAAACCATTGCCTAAAACCTGCTAGCTCAGTAGAAGCTATCGAGCGGATAAAAGCAAATTGTACTCCGTGATAATCTGCGGCATATCCTGATAACGATACCCCTGAGCGCGCGCCTCTACTTTCTGGGCCAGGTCGGGGGCATCTTGCAGATACGCCGCTACCTGCTCTGTGAATTTGCTGCGTTTTACCTCTATTAGTTTTCCGTTGCGGCGCAGGTACCAGTGGTTGCTGGTGTAGTTGATGCCGAGAAGAATCACCGTGCTAGCTGCTCCCATCGATGCAATGGCTGCAATGGGTAGAACAGGCGGAACGCTCTTGCCCTCCGAAAAATTAAACAGCTCCACAGGGCCTTCAACCAGACGCGGCGCCAATATGCGCAAACTCTTGCCCTCGTCGCTATGTAGCGTTTCAAAGTACTGACCGCGCACGGTCATGCAGTGAATTTTGTCTACACTGATGTGCTTGGTTTTGGGGTAGGGGCGTACCTCGGGATGCGTCTCGCAGAAGTCGATAAACTTTTCAAAACCGTTCACTGCATGCGGCAAATACAATTGGATAGTTTGTCCTTCGGGCGTTACAACGGTGCCCGGCGCGAAGCTGCTACGGGAGCTGGTTTCTATGGCAGTAGTATCAGAAATTGCTTGAGCTTTTGCAGCAAAAGGCAGCGCACATGCAATAAGTATAAGGTAAGTAGGAAGTAGTTTCACCAGAAAAAGAGCAATAGCTTACACACAAAAGCACCCGTAGCAATAGTAGCTACGGGTGCTGCAAAGTGCAACTTCTGTGCCCTATACCGCGTCCGAGAGACTGGTGAACGTGAAGTCCCGAATCTTGAGCGGCGGCACCAAATTGCCGCCCAGACGCTGCTGTTTACCAATGGTTTCTAAGTTGTTCAGCATGATAATGGGCGACTCGTTGAAGCGCAGGTTTTTCACTGGGAACTTCACCTTACCGTTTTCAATGTAGAACGTGCCGTCGCGCGTCAGGCCGGTGAAGAGGAGCGTCTGCGGGTCCACGCCGCGGATGTACCACAGGCGCGTTACTAGAATGCCTTTCTGCGTGCCTTTGATCATCTCCTCCAGGCTCTGCGTGCCGCCTTCCATGATGAAATTGCCGGGGAAGGGGGTAGGGGCCACGTTGTTTTTCTGGGCCCAATAGCGCGAGTAGTACAGGTTGTCGACCTTGCCTTTGTTGATCCAGTTGATGCGCTTCACGGGTAGGCCTTCGCCATCGAACACGCTGCTGGGCGCGGCGGGGTTGGTAGGGTCGGTATAGATGGTCACACGCTCATCAAAGAGCTTTTCGCCCTTCTTGGTACCGCCGCCTTTCTTACTCAGAAACGAGCGGCCTTCATCAGCCGAGCGGGCGTCGAGCGAGTACATGAGGTTGTTGAGCAACCCCTCGTCCGACACCAGCGCAGCCGGCTCCAAAATCACGGTGTACTTGCCGGGCTCAATGGCGCGGGCGCCCACCGAGCCGGCCGCTTTGCTGGCGGCGCGCTCGGTCAGCACCTTCGCGTCGAACTGCTTGATGTCCGTAAAATCGGCTACGGCGTAGCCCGAGCCGGTGCCATCGGCCGTGCGCACCGTCACTGAAAAGTCGACGTAGGTATCGGGCTGGTAGGCTTGCAGACCTTTGCTGTTGCGCAGGGCCCGGAAGCTGCTGCTGTTTTCCAGGAAGCCGGCGGCCGTCAGCTTTTTGGCCTCGCATAGCGCAATGCTGTCGCCGGCGGCCTGGGCGCGGGCGTCGGCGGTATCGGCGGCGGTGCTGGCGGCAAAGGCGTTAGGCGTGAGGTACTGCTGCGGCCCGAGCAGAGGCATGTATTCTGGGTCTTCGGGCGCCAGCTTGGCGGTTTCCTCGGCCCGCTGCACGCAGCGTTTCAGGGTAGCATCATCAAACTGATTGCAGGTAGCCACGCCCGAGCGTTTACCAAACCTCGACTCCACGGCCAGCGACACGTTATCAGACTTGCCGGCCGTGCTCACGGCATTACGAGCATAGCGAATATTGCCCGCCGTGCGGCCCGACAGCGTGGCCTGACACTCATCGGCGGTGCTGAAGCTGAGGACTTTTTGCAGGATAGTCTGGGCTTGTTCTTGGGTAAGGATTGCCATAATGGTTGGTTTCGTGACCCCACCCCCCGGCCCCCTCCCCTCCGGGAGAGGGGGAGCCTGACGGGTTAGCGATTAGCTGGTAGCTTCTGTTGAACGAGGCTAAAGGCTGACAGCCATCAGCTAACAGCTTTCCTCTCGGCTCCTCCTCTCCCGGAGGGGAGGGGGCCGGGGGGGTGGGGTGAATCGTTGGTTATACTTTCCGCGCCGTATTAATCACATTCACGCCATTAAACCGCGTGGTGCTGGAGCCGTGGCTCACGGCCGACACCTGCGGCGGCTGGCCCTTCCCATCGAAGAAGGTGCCCAGGAAACGGTAGTCCGACTGGTCGCAGGTGGCGGCGCAGCTGTTCCAGAACTCCTGGGTGTTCGACTGGTAAGCCACATCCTCAATCTGACCGGTAATTTTGCCCTTCTCGATAGCGTAGAACAGCTTGCCGCCAAACTGGAAGTTGTAGCGCTGCTGGTCGATGGAGTAGGAGCCGGCACCCACAATGTAAATGCCCTTGTCGACACCTTTGATCATGTCATCCACGCTCATTTTCTTGGCGTTGGGGCGCAGGCTTACGTTGGGCATCCGCTGGAACTGCACGTTGCTCCAGGAGTCGGCGTAGCAGCAGCCGTCGGAGTGGTCCTGGCCCACTACCCCGGCCTGGTCGCGGATCTTTTCGTAGTTCACCAGCACACCGTCCTTTATCAGGTCCCACTCGCCGGTTTTCACGCCTTCGTCGTCGTAGCCCACGGCGCCCAGCGTGCCAGGTTGCAGCTTGTCGGCCACAATGTTCACGGCCGGCGAGCCGTACTTGAAGTTGCCCGATTTCAGCTTGTCGAGGGTAGCGAACGAGGTGCCGGCGTAGTTGGCCTCGTAGCCCAGCACGCGGTCCAGTTCCAAGGGGTGCCCTACCGACTCGTGAATGGTCAGGCCCAAGTGGTCGGGGTCCAGCACCAAGTCGTATTTGCCAGGCACCACCGATTTGGCCGTGAGCTTGGCCTTAGCCTGCTTGGCGGCCAGGGCAGCATCTTCCAGCATGTCGTAGCGCTGCTTGTAGCCAATTACGCCGGTGCCGGCCGGACCGGCCACCTTGTCTTGGGCGCGGGGCGTGAGGTACTCGTAGCCCATACCCATGGAGGTGCCCAGCGAGTCGCGCGAACGGAATTTGCCCGAGGCACGGTCTATCACCGTCACATCGAAGGTAGGCCAGATGCGGTGCACGTCCTGGTCAATGTAGGAGCCGTCGGTGCTGGCGAAGTACTTCTGCTCGTTCACCTGAAACAGGTTCGAGCTAACGTAGCTCGCGCCGTTGTCCAGGGCCTTGGCATTCACCGCCAGTAGGAAATCGGCTTTCTGCTTCACCGGCACTTCAAAGGCGTTCTGCTCGATGGGCGTTTTCCAGCTCACTTCGCCGTAGCCTTTTTGCGGCGCCAGTTGCACGGGCGTTTTCTGAATTTTGGCGTTGGCTTTGGCAATAGCCACGGCCTCGCGGGCCGCTTGAGCCACAGCGGCTTCGCTCACGTCGTTGGTGGCCGCAAAGCCCCAAGCGCCGTTCACCAGCACGCGCACGCCTACCCCGTAGCTCTCGGTGTTGACGATGTTCTGCACCTGCTTTTCGCGGGTGAACACATATTGGTTGAGGTAGCGCCCTACCCGCGCATCGGCGTAGCTCGCTCCCGCCGATTTAGCCGCGTTCAAGGCCGCGTCGGCGAGGCGTTTTTTTACGGCGATGTCCACGCCTTCGAGCAGACGCTCTACCTCTACGGGCGTGCCACCGAAGCCCGGCAGCGAGGGTAGGAACAAGGCCCCGGTCGCTAGACCAGTCAGCCCCACAAAATCACGACGACGCATAGGCAGTGAGCTTTACAATATAGAGAACGGAATATATAAAGAAGTTAAAACTAAAAGCTAGAAAACTAGCTCCCCTCCTTTTTTCAAGGAGGGGTTGGGGGTGGTTAAAGTCGTTGAACTATACTAGCTGTAGTTGCTAACTTTAGCTTAACCACCCCCAACCCCTCCTTGAAAAAAGGAGGGGAGCTAGTTTTCTAGCTTTTAGTTTTTACCCAATCTTGCGGGCGGTGTTAATCACGTTCACGCCGTTGAAGCGGGTAGTGGCCGAGCCGTGGCTCACGGCTGAGCTTTGCGAAGGCTGGCCCTTGCCGTCATTGAAGAAGCCCACGAGGCGGTAGTCCGACTCGTCGCAGCTGGCGGCGCAGCTGTTCCAGAACTCCTGGGTGTTGGCCTGGTAGGCCACGTCTTCCAGCATGCCCGTGATTTTACCTTTCTCGATGGCGTAAAACACAATGCCGCCGAACTGAAAGTTGTAGCGCTGCTGGTCGATGGAGAAAGAACCGTTGCCGGCGATGTAAATGCCTTTGTCTACCCCGCGTACCATATCGTCCACGCTCAGCTTGGCTTTGCCGGGCTGTAGGCTCACGTTGGGCATGCGCTGGAACTGCACATCCTGCCACGACTGCGCGTAGCAGCAACCATCGGAGTGGTCCTGGCCTACCATGTGCGCCTGGTCGCGGATTTTCTGGTAATCAACGAGTTTGCCTTGCTCGATGAGGTTCCACTGCCCGGTTTTCACGCCTTCGTCGTCGTAGCCCACCGCGCCCAAGGAGCCGGGTTGCAGCTTGTCGGCCACAATATTCACGGCCTTCGAGCCGTACGGAATGTTTTTCGCTTTCCAGGCCAAGTCGGCGAAGGAAGTACCAGCGTAATTGGCCTCGTAGCCTAGCACGCGGTCAAGCTCCAAGGGGTGCCCTACCGACTCGTGAATGGTCAGGCCCAAGTGGTGCGGGTCAAGCACCAAGTCGTACTTACCCGGCGTTACCGACTTGGCCGTGAGCTTCTGCTTCACCTGTTTGGTGGCGTTGGTCACGTCTTCCAGGATGTCGTAGCGCTGTTTGTAGCCGATAACGTCGGAGCCAGCGGGGCCAGCAATTTTCTCCTTCGCGCTGGGCGTGAGGTACTCGTAGCCCAGGCCCATCGAAGCACTCATGGCCGGCCGCGAACGGAACTTACCCGAGGCCCGGTCAATGGCCGTCACGGTGAAGGTAGGCCAGATGCGGTGTACGTCCTGGTCGATGTAGGAGCCGTCGGTGCTGGCAAAGTACTTCTGCTCATTTACTTGGAACAGCGCCGAGTTCACGAATGACGCGCCGCCGGCCAGGGCCTTGGCGTTGGTTTCCATCAGCAAGTCTACCTTCTGCGCAATGGGCACCTCGAAGGCGTTCTGCGTAATCGGCGTTTTCCACGACACCACTCCGTAGCCTTTTTGGGGTACCAGTTTCACGGGCTCTTTCTGCACCTTGCTGTTGGCCTTGGCAATGGCCACGGCCAGTTGCGCCGCCTTGGCAATGCCTTCGTCCGTTATCTGGTTGGTGGAGGCAAAACCCCAGGTGCCGTTGGCAATCACCCGCACGCCCACGCCCTGGCTTTCGCTGCTGGCAATGTTCTGCACCTGCTTTTCGCGGGTAAAAATGCCTTGGTTGAGGTAGCGCCCAATGCGCACGTCGGCGTAGCTCGCGCCCGCCGATGTGGCCGCGTTCAGGGCCACATCGGCCAAGCGCTTTTTCATGGCCACGTCCATGCCGGGCTCCAGCAGGCGCTCGGCAGGCACCAGCAACCCGCTACCGAAACCGGGGATGCTGGGTAGTAAAAGGGAGCCGGCCGCTAAGCCGGTCAGTCCCACAAAATCACGACGTTTCAAAGAGGTAGGGGTTAGGCGATAGAAGGAAGGGTAGAACCGTCATTTCGAGCTCGTCGAGAAATCTTGCGTGGTGACGCTGGTTAGTAGCTGTCATGCTGAGCGGAGTCGAAGCATCTCTACCGCTTCGTTGCTACTATTAAGAATTACTCACGGTAGAGATACTTCGACTCCGCTCAGTATGACATTACTACCACGCGAGATTTCTCCCGCTGGTCGAAATGACGTTCTTTCTTAATTCAATACTCAATATTTAAAAATCAACACTTCCCTACACCGCGTCCGACAGGCTGGTAAACGTGAAGTCGCGAATTTTCAGTGGGGGCACCAGATTGCCGCCCATGCGCACCGGCTTGCCAATGGCCTCCAGGTTGTTGAGCATGATAATGGGCGACTCGTTGAAGCGGAAGTTCTTCACCGGATGCTTGATTTTGCCGTTTTCGATGTAGAAGGTTCCGTCGCGGGTCAGGCCGGTGTAAAGCAGCGTCTGCGGATCTACGGGGCGGATGTACCACAGGCGCGTCACCAGAATACCCTTCGCTGTGCCCTTAATCATGTCTTCCAGGCTCTGCGTGCCGCCTTCCATAATCCAGCCGTTGGGGCGCGGAATGTCGGGAATGCCGGCTTTTTGGGCCCAGTAGCGCGAGGTGTAGAGGTTCTTTACTACCCCCTTCTCAATCCAGGTAGTTTTCTGGTGCGGGCGGCCGTCGCCGGAGAAGGTGAGGTCGGCAATTTCGGGGTTCGTGGGGTCCGAATAAATGGTCACGCGCTCGTCAAAAAGCTTCTCGCCCTTTTTGTTGCCGCCGCCTTTTTTGCTCAGGAACGAGCGGCCTTCGTCGGCGTTGCGGGCGTCGAGGGCGCCCATCAGCGCAGCCAGCAACGAGGCATCGGTGTTGGCTACCAGCGCGGCCGGCTCCATAATCACGGTGTATTTGCCGGGCTCAATGGCCTTGGCCTCGCGCGACATAGCCGCTTTCTTGGCGGCCGTAGCCGTCAGGGCGGTAGTATCGAGCTTGCTGGCATCGTTGTAGTCGGCAGTGGCGTAGCCCGAGCCGGTGCCGTCGGGCGTGCGGACGGTTACGCTGTAGGTGATGCCGCTGCGCTGCTGGTAGGCTTGCAAGCCCTTGCTGTTGCGCACAGCCCGGAAACCAGCCGAATCTTCCAGAAAAGCAGCCGACGACAACTTCTGCTGGTCGCAGAGCTGCATACCGGCGGCTACCTGGGTAGCGCGGTAATCGGGGTTGATGGCGGCGGTGCGTTGCGAAAACGAATCGGGAGCCGCCACGTACTGCTGCGGCCCGAGCAGGGGCATGTACTCAGGGCTTTCGGGCGCCAGCCGGGCAATTTCCTCGGCCCGCTGCACGCAGTTGCGCAGGGTAGCGTCGTCGAACTGGTTGCAGGTAGCCACGCCCGAGCGTTTGCCAAACCGCGACTCTACGGCCAGCGACACATTGTCGTTGGCGCCGCTGGTGCTGATGGTGTTGCGTGCCGTGCGCACGTTGCCGCCGATGTTGCCCGAGAGCGACGCCTCGCACTCATCGGCTTTGCTGAAGCTGAGCACTTTGGTCAGAATGGCCTGTGCTTCTGATTGGGAGAGAATTGCCATATTTTTTAGAGAGCTATTAGCCGTTGGCTGCTAGCTGTTAGCTTTCTGATCTGAACTCTGAAACGAGGGTTATCAGCCAGCAGCTAATAGCTAGCAGCGTAAAGAAAATTATCCGATTTTTCGGGCAGTGTTAATCACATTCACCCCGTTGAAGCGGGTAGTAGCCGAGCCGTGGCTCACGGCCGACACCTGCGCGGGCTGGCCCTTGCCGTCGAAGAACGAGCCGAACAAGCGGTAATCGTCTTTGTCGCAGGTAGCGGCACAACTGTTCCAGAATTCCTGCGTGTTAGCCTGGTAGGCTACGTCTTCCAGCATCCCGGCAATTTTGCCTTTCTCGATGGCGTAGAACGTGGTGCCACCAAACTGGAAATTGTAGCGTTGTTGGTCGATGGAGAACGAACCGCGCCCAGCAATGTAAATGCCTTTGTCGACGTTCTTCACCATGTCGTCCACACTCATCTTCTGCTTATTGGGTTGCAGGCTGATGTTGGCCATGCGCTGAAACTGCACCGAATCCCAGGAGTCGGCGTAGCAGCAGCCATCGGAGTGGTCCTGGTTCACGATGTGCGCCTGGTCGCGGGTTTTCTGGTAGTCCACCAGCATACCGTCCTTGATGATGTCCCACTGGCCGGTTTTTACCCCTTCGTCGTCGTAGCCCACGGCACCCAGCGAGCCGGGTTGCAGCTTATCGGCCACAATGTTCACCACCTTCGAGCCATAGGGCTTCTTCTGCGCTTTCCAGTCCAGGGTAGCGAACGAGGTGCCAGCATAGTTGGCCTCGTAGCCCAGCACGCGGTCCAGCTCCGTGGCGTGGCCGATGCTCTCGTGAATGGTCAGGCCCAGGTGATTAGGGTCGAGCACGAGGTCGTACTTGCCCGGCGTCACCGACTTAGCCGTGATTTTCTGCTTGGCCTCGCGGGTAGCAGCCGTGATGTCCTCCAACAAGTCATAGCTCATCTTATAGCCTACCAAGCCCGAGCCGCTGGGGCCGGCAATCTTGTCTTTGGCCTTGGGTACCAGGTACTCGTAGCCCATGCCCATCGGTGCACTCAGGGCCTGCCGCGAGCGGAACTTGCCCGACGCCCTATCCACCGCCGACACCGTGAAGGTAGGCCAGATGCGGTGAATGTCTTGGTCGATATAAGAGCCTTCGGTGCTAGCAAAATACTTCTGCTCGTTGATCTGAAACAGCGACGAATTGACGAACGACGCGCCGCCTTCCAGCGCCTTGGCGTTGGCCGACAGCAGTAGGTCTACCTTCTGCGTGATGGGCACCTCGAAGGCGCTTTGCACGATGGGCGTTTTCCAAACCACCTCGCCGTAGCCCTTCTGGGCGGCCAGCTTCACGGGGTCTTTCTGCACCTTGCTGTTGGCTTTGGCAATGGCCACGGCTAGCTGGGCAGCTTTGGCCAAGCCGGCTTCTGTTACGTCGTTGGTGGAGGCAAAGCCCCAGGTGCCGTTGGCCAGTACGCGCACCCCGGCGCCGTAGCTTTCGCCGTTGGCAATGTTCTGCACCTGCTTTTCGCGGGTGAAAATGCTTTGGTTGAGGTAGCGCCCAATGCGTGCGTCGGCGTAGGTAGCTCCCGCCGATTTAGCGGCGTTCAGGGCGGCATCGGCCAGGCGTTTCTTCACGGCTACGTCCACAGTTTCGAGCAGCCGCTCTGGTGCTACCAGTGCACCGCCAAAGCCCGGAATAGAGGGTAGGAACAGGGCACCGGTGGCCAGACCGGTTAAGCCCACAAAGTCACGTCTTTTCAAGCAGGTTGTGGTTTTGGTGATAGGTTGATCGGAAGTTTACCAATAAATTGTGAAACTTCACAAGAAGGACGCACGTAGCGCCGCGGGGCTGCATGGTTTTGAAAAAGCTGTCAGCTATTGGCCGCTAGCTGTTAGCTCTCAATTTTGAACGAAGCTGATACCATCAAAAAAGCTGTTAGTTGTTGGCTTGTTTAGAACAAAAGCCAACAACTAACAGCCAACAGCTACTAACTAAAGTAGATCAGCCCACGGCCACCCGCACGGGGCGCTTGTGTGGGCTTTTCTTGTGACGCCTACCCCACCAGATAACGGTACCCGTAACAGGTAGGCTGGCTGAAATCAGGCTGGCGAGAAAGGCCACCAGTTTGCCCCCAAACCCCAGAATCTGGCCCGTGTGCAGGTCGTAGTTCATATCGGAAAGCTTGGTGCCGGCGCTTTTGGTGGCGTGAAAGCGAGACTCCAACAGCTTCCCCGAAACAGGATGAAAGGCGTACTCGTCGCGGTGGTAGTAGTGCAGGGCTTTCTGGTAGGTCCAGCAGTAGGCGGGCGTCTTGCCTGTGCCGGTTGGCCCAATCAGAATCATTTCGTGGGTAGGCGACAGGCGGCGGACGCTGCGGTATACAACGTCGGGCAGTGGCTGGGTAGCGGCCGACACGGTTTGCAGGGTGTCCAATTGGGTGGTCATGAGTTCTGGCGGGGCCTTCTTGCCACCATCAACTGCCAGTTGCACCGACTCCAGCATCCAGGGAAAAATCATGACCAGGCCCGTCAGCGCCAGTACCAGCCCAATGCTGGCCGCGTAGAAACCCAGCACGTTGTGCAAATCGTAGTTGACGCGCCGCCAGCGGGCTCCCCACTTAATGCTGAAGCGCTGCTTCCGCTCGTGTTTGCGCTTGGGCCACCACAGCACCAAGCCCGTGAGGAGCATCACCACAAAGATGATGACCGAGCCTCCAACCACCCACTTGGCTATGGCCTCGGGCAGCAGCAGGTGCATGTGTATTTCCTGCACAATGGTGAAGAAATGCGTGCGCAAATTTTGCTCCTTCAGCACTTGCCCGGTGTAGGGATTCAGGTAGACCTGTATGGGATTACCAGCTTTATCGGTGAAGAACACGGTAGCCGAGCGCTCTGGGCCGAAGTAGGTTACCCAGGTATCGGCGGGAGTGGCCTGGCCAGGGTGCGGGGCCAGCGCGGCGGCTTGCAGCTGAGAGGGTAGGGCCATGGCCGTAGCTTGGGCCTCCATCGTGCGCCAGGGCTCCGTCAGGTCCCGGATTTCATCCTGAAACACGAAGATGGCCCCTGTAAGACTCACTATAAACACAACCAGCCCGGACGCAAGTCCGAGCCAGAGGTGAAGTTTGCCAACGAGCTGCTTAACCGTCATAGGCGGGAGTGTTGGGGTTAGAACTTGTAAGCGACGCTACCAATAATGCTGCGCACTTTCTGTGGAGCCAAGCTGCCATAACCAATCCAGTAATGTTCGTTGGTTAGGTTGTCTACCTTCACGCCAAGACGATATTTGGGCTGATCGTAGAATAAGCTAGCATTTAGCACAGTGTAGCAAGGAAGAATGAAAACTCCCTGGCTTACGCTGTTGATAACTTTATTATCGCTGGCGTAATTACCACCGGCGCCTAGGCCAAGACCTTTGGCAACTCCATTGGTCAGCCGGTAGCTTACCCACAAATTAGCCAAATAGGGTGAAGAAGCAGTGCTGGGGCGGCGGCCTTCATCGTTGGCAGTAGTGCGTGTTAGTTCGGAGTCGTTGTAAGCGAAACCCGCTACTAGGTTCAGGCCAGGTACTGGATTCGCTACGACGTTTAACTCTACCCCATTGCTTACTTGCGTACCGTTTTGGGTATTGGCAAAAGGATAGGCTACCGGCGTTGCAACAGTAGAGTCTACAGGTGTAGCGCGTAACAGATTGCGCACCCGAATATTGTAGTAGCTCACAGTGGCGCTAATACGGCCATCGGCGGCGTCCAGCTTTACGCCAGCCTCTACTTGGTTAGCCTGCTCTGGCTTGCCAAGGATGTTTTGGCCTTGCGTATTCTGGAAAGAACCAACATTGCGGAAGCTATTCTGGTAGTTGGCGAATAAGGACACACGGTTTAGCACCGGTTGAAATACTAAGCCAAACTTCGGCGATAAGGCTGTTTGCTTGTATGCATTCGCTGAGTTTGCCGCGCTACCTTGGTTGTTGAAACGGTCTATGCGCAACGCGGCCAGTACGCTTAGCTTTTCTGTCAGATTTAATACATCGGACGCAAAGGCGCTGTACGTATTGATGGAGTTCATGGCAAGATATGGGGTCACGGTAATATTTGCGTAGGTGTCCCGCACCGCATCGCCCGTGAAATCGGTATAGGCCCGGTCGCCTAGTCCATATGGTCGCAACGTTGCGCCCCGGAAGCTCACAAATGTCTGATCGTTGACAATGCGCAGGTAGTCTAACCCTACTACCACCCGGTTGCGTAGCGAACCTATTGCAAAGTCGCCATTAAAGAGCTGCTGTACTTCTGTCAGGTTCTGGCGGCTGTCCTGAGTCGATTGATCCGACTGCCGTACGCCGGTACCATCAATGTATAGGAAAGCCCCAAATCCATCGGAGTAGCTGCGGCTGTGCGTGAAGTTGGTAGAAGAGGTGAAGCCTGGCGCAATCTGATAATTCACCTGTCCGAAGTAATTAGTGCTGCGGGAATCCTGTGTCAAACCCGGCCCGATGTACGACTGACGGTAATCCAAGCCAAATTCGTCTGCCCGATGAATGCCAAGGGCGTTAGGCGAGGTGAGGTAGTCGATGAAGTTAATTTGCTTCCCCACATTGCGGCCTCGCGCTATTTCAGCGTCCAGGTTAATGGTGAGGCGGTCTGTTGGGCGGTAGGTGAGCGTAGGAGCCACAGCAATGCTCTTGTCGAAACCCGTGTAGCCGCGATTCTGCCAGCTGTCTTCATAGTTGGCCGCCGCGTTCAAGCGAAATAGCAGCTTGTTATCCTTGGTCAGAGGGGTATTAATATCCAGGCTCAGGCGGTTGAAGGCAAAGGAGCCAGCGGAGTACGTTACCTCACCACCGAAGTGGTCGTAGGCTTTCTTCGTGACGCGGTTGATCAGTCCGCCATACGTGCTTAGTGAGCTACCATACAACGTAGCCGACGGGCCTTTGATAACTTCCAGCTTCTCCAAGTTAGCAGCGTCGATGCTGTTGGTAACATTGCCAGCTACACCATTGCGCAGTTGACTCTGAAAGTAAAAACCACGCGAGTTGTAATAAGCACCACCGTCGCCGGAGCGGCCTGTGGCAGGCCACATTTTCTGCAAGCCCGGTACATTGCGCGTGGCATCATCCACTGAGAATACCAACTGCTCGGTCAGTAATTCCTTGCCTACGGTAGCGTATACCTGCGGGTTTTCGAGGTTGCTCAAGGGCATTTTGCCCACGTACTCGCTCGATTTGCGCGAGAATTTGTTGGTACGGTCGCCCTGCACGGTTACTTCCTCCAGTTGCCGGTCGCCTGGGACTAGGATGAAATTACGTGTTTGCTTTTCGCCGGCTTTCACCGTCATGCGGTGCTCTTGGTTGAGGTACCCCAGCAGGCGCACCCCTACCACATAGGTGCCGCCCTGGCTGAGCGTGAGGGTATAATCGCCATTGCTATCGGTATCGGTGCCCACGTTGGTGCCCTGCACGCCAACGGAAGCGCCAGATAGTGGGGCGCCGGCCGCGTTGGTTACGCGGCCGGTAAGTAGGGTCTGGGCCTGCGCCAAATGGCCCAGCAGCAAGAAAAAAAAGAAACAACGCTACATGCGTTGTCAAGCGAGAAGGGGGTAGAGAAGAGGTCATAGATTGTGTACTGACTAAGCTGCAAAGTTCAGCGGGACACAATCATTTTCCTAATTTTATTTAGACTAATTACTATTAGTGACGACCCTTAAAATATTAAGTTCAGTAAAGCTGCGGCAATATCCGGCCAAGGCTGCGCTAAGTCCAGCGTAACCACGCGCACCGGATGGCCGCCCAGTGTGTAGCGCACGTCCACTTCCTGCGTGGCGGCGGGGTAGAGCAGCACGCCCTCTAGCTGCTGGCCCGGCGTGGCAGGCTGGTTTTGAAGGTAGGCGTAGAGCTGGTAGAGGTGGGGCGCAATCAGGCGCTGACGGTTGTGGCGAGTGCGCAGGGCGGCGGCGTAGTATTTGGTGTCGAGGATGATTTTGCGGTCGGCGGCTTCCAGGGAAGTATCCGTCACCATGGTGGGGAGTAGGGCCAGGTCCTCGGCATTATCGGCGGCGGCTTGCCAGGCAATGGTTTCGGAGCGCACGCGGTAATGGCGCTGCTCCAGGCGGTAGAAGTTGCGCACGAACTGTTCGAACAGCCGCGCCATTAGCACCTCGTCGCGGCGGAAGTCGCGGAAGCGGTGGCGGCCCGCCTCATCGGGCACGGGTAGGGCACAGTGGTGCAGTAAGTCGCAGAGATGCAGTAGAAACGCCTGTGCCCCCTGCAACCGCTGCCGCCGTAGCAGAAGCAGCGCTTGGCTGGTAGGCAGAGTAGGGTGCACCGTGGCAGGGAAGCGCCCCAGCACCTGCCGTACCTGCTGGCGCGTGGCAGCGGGTAGTGCACGCGTACGGCTCAGCTGCGCGAGTGTGCCCGCCAGCAGTTGGTTGAGTGGTGTATTGGGGCCAAGCTCGTCGTAGGTGCACACGGCGCGGCCCCGCCGCAGCAGGTTGCGGGCGAGAGTAGGGGCCAACTGCACCCGCCCGCGCAGTTCCGTCAACTCGGCTTCCTGCTCAGTATATCCCACCGACAAGCCGCGCCGCAACTGCCGCCGGGTGGCTATCAGTAACAGGTGCGTCAGGAGCGCTAGCGGCCGATGAAACTCCTGTGCCTCCACCGCCTGCGCCTCGGCCGGGTCTGGCAGCCGGTGCCAGGCGTAGCAGAGTAAGTAGTACAGGTTGTGAATGGGAATCATGCGGTGAGATGGTGAGATGGTGAGTGGTGAAATTGTGAGTTTGTGAAGTGGTGAATGGTAGAAAGGCGTCTGTCATCCTGAGCTTGCGAAGGACCTTCTCACGGCAGAACGATAAGTATGACGAGTCGTTTTTACGTCTGTTGTTCACGCGTGGGAAGGTCCTTCGCAAGCTCAGGATGACAGGCGGTTTCTCAACTCACCATTCACTTTGCCAGCAGCCGCTTCAGTTCCGCCTCTGCTTTAGCATGATCTTCCTGCCAATACTCTTCCAATAGTGGCCCGATTTCCTGTTCCACAATCAATTGAAACCACACGTCGGCCTCTGCGCCAGCGGGAGGCTGGCAGAAGTAGCTGTGTCCAATGCGAAATTCCGCACCCAACTCGGGGTCGTCGGCAATGGTTTCGTTGAGGGCATTGAGGCGCGTGACCAGTTGCTCTACCAAAATAGTCGGCAATCCTTTGTCAAGTAGGAAGGCTTGTAGCTTCGGCCCGAACTCCGGGGCCAGAGCCACGAAGGCAAAGCGGCGGCGCAGAGCGTAATCGAGGGGCGTGAGCGAGCGGTCGGCGGTATTTAGCGTGCCGATGACGTAGAGGTTCTCGGGCACGAAAAAGCGCGGGGCCTCGGCCGGTGAGTAGGGTAGGCGCACGGCATGGGCAGGGCCGCGCTTGTCGGCTTCCAGCAACAGCAGCAGCTCCCCGAAGATGCGGGCTACGTGGCCGCGGTTTAGCTCATCAATCAGCAGAAAAAATGGCTGGTCGGGCACAGCGGCGGCGCGGCGGCATACGTCTACCAACACCCCATCCTGCAACCGAAATGTACCAGTTGCGTCGGGCCGGAAGCCCTGCACAAAGTCCTCGTAGCTGTAGCTGGGGTGAAACTGCACCCGCTCGATGCGGCTTTCATCTATGATGCCCAGCTCCAGCCATGCCAAGCGCTGGGCCAAAAATGTCTTGCCCGTGCCGGGCGGACCTTGCAGCAGCAAATTGCGGCGGCGATGCAGGGCCGCTAAAGCTGCATCCAACTGTTCCTCGCTGATAAACAGCTCGGCCAAGGCTTGCGCGCGCGAGTAAGGCTGGGGCGCGGGCGTGGTGGGGTAGGAGGCAGTTGGCTCGGCGGCTATACTAGGCGCATCGGCGGGAGCTGGTTTGCCAGGGGCAGGCTTTTCGGCCGGCCGGCCGGGGTAGAGATTGACAGGTAGTTGCTCCTGCTCGGCCACGTTGCCGTCCTGCGGGGAGTTGGCGAGGGTAGGGCGCTTGGTGGCAATGGTAAAGTCGAGGCGTTCGAGCAGCGCGTTGGTGGGCGTGCCGCTGGCCAGCGGCCAACGGATGTCGGGCTGTTGGCTGGCTAAGCGGTAGGCCAGTTGCGCCACCGCCCGCGGCGGGTAGCGGCGGCTTTCAAACACCAAATCATACACGGTGCCGGGCGCCAGGCGTAAGCCGTTCTGCTCGATGTGGCGCAGGGCATCCAGCACGTGCGCGTGGGTGAGGTGTTCGGGTAGGAAAGGGGTAGGAGTGAGGTCGGCCGTCATGCAAGCAAAAGATACGAGCAAAACGTTACGGACCGCCTAGCGGTTCGTTCATGCGGCGGACCTCACCCCCCCCCCGCCCCCTCTCCTCGGGGAGAGGGGGAGCCAGACGTCAGGGAGCAGCAGCTTCTCGTTGAACGCTCCCCCTCTCCCCGAGAAGAGGGGGCTGGGGGTGAAATTACAAGTTCACCTCTACCGTACCTTATACAGGCGGGCGCCGAACAGGAAGATGACGAGGTAGCAGATGATGGGCAGGTAATAGGCGTGGGCTACGTCTTCGTTGGCGACTTTGCCCATCAGGTAGGGGAAGATAGCGCCGCCGGCCACCGTCATCACCAGGAAGGAGGAGCCTTGCTGGGTCTTGGCGCCCAGGTCTTTGAGGCCCAGCGAGAAGATGGTGGGGAACATGATGCTAAAAAAGAAGTTCAGCCCCAAGAGCGCAATAAATGACGGCCAGCCCCAGCTTTGAGCAATGATGAGACACAGTATAATATTAGCAAAGGCAAACGTAGCCAGCAGTTTGTTGGGAGCAATGAAGCGCATCAGGAACGTGCCTACAAAGCGGCCAATCATCATCATCACCATGCTGAGAGCAAAGTAACGCGAGGCCACGGAGTCGGTGAGACCCATTTTCTCGGCGCCGTAGTTGATGAAGAACGCCCAGGTGCCGCCCTGCGCCGCCACGTTGAAAAACTGCGCCACCACGGCCCACACAAAGTGCGGACGGTTGAACAGACCCTTGGCCTCGGGTACTTCCTCGGCCGTACCGCTGTAAAAACCCGCCTCCGGCTCAGCCGATACGTCAACGGCGTGAGCGTCTTGCAGGGCGGGCACCTTCACAAAGGCAAAGCACACCCCGATGAATAGAATAACACTGCCAATAGAAAGGTAGAGGGTCTTCACCGACGACAAATCACCATCAGCGTGTACGCCGTTTAAAATGAAAAAACTGCCCAACAGCGGCCCAATCACGGCGCCTAAGCCATTGAACGACTGCGCAAAATTGATGCGCTGGTCGCTGGTGTCGGGGTGGCCCAGGGCGCCCATGAAGGGGTGCGCTACGGCCTCTAGGGTAGCCAAGCCGCAGGCCAGCACAAACAGCGCCCCGCGGAAGAAGTTGAACGACTGCGCATTGGCGGCTGGCACAAACAGAAATGCGCCCAGCGCATACAGTCCTAGCCCCAAGAGCACGCCATTTTTATACCCGAACCGCTTCATAAACAAGCCGGCCGGAATACCCATGATGGCGTAGGCGCCAAAGATAGAAAACTGCACCAGCCCCGAGTCGGCCTTGCTTACGCTGAGCACGTTTTGGAAGTGCTTGTTCAGCACGTCGCCCATCGTAATAGCCACGCCCCAGAGCAAGAATAAGGAGGTGACGAATACCAGCGTGACGAGGTAGCGTTTTTCGGTGAAGGGGGCTGAGGCGGTGGTAGCCGGAGCAGTTGGTTGCATGCGGTGGGGGATAGTTAGTTGTTAGGAGAGAGTTATCAGTTGTCAGGAAGGATTTGTCGGTTGTCTCAGGGAGTAGGTATTAGCGAGGAAGTTAGGTTTATTCTGACAACTAACAACTACTCCGCGCCTCCCGACAACTGACAACTATCCCCTGACAACTCACAACACTACTCCACAGGGCGGGTAGCCACGGCTATTTTGGAATCGGCAGTGCCGTAGTACAGGAACCACGTATTGTGCAGGCGGGCCAGACCTTCCAGGAAAACCACTTGGTTCACCTGGCCAGTGGTTTCGTAGGGCTTCTCGGGACGCATGAAATACGTGTCGGTGCGGAGGAGCAGCTTGGTGGGGTCGTTCTTGTCGAACAGGGCCTGGGCGGCGGTGTAGGTGCCTTCTGGTAGGGACTTGTCGCCGATGGCGGGTACGTTGCGGCTGTTGTAAATCAGCAGAATACCTTGGTCGGTGAGCATGGCGGGCGGGCCGGATTCCACTAGGTCGCTGTCGAACTTGCCCTCGCGAGTGGGCAGCACAATCTTCAGATTAGGTAGGGTTTGGGCCTGGGCGCGCAGGGGCACGGGCGGTTTCTCGCCGGGCGCCATCTCGATGGGTGTCCAGTGGATGAGGTCGTCAGAAGTGGCCGCCCAGATTTGTGCATCACCCCAATACATCCAGTACTTGCCATTAATTTTGGTGGCCACAATACGCCCGTCGGGCTCGTAGCGCGACACAATGGCGCCCGACTTACTCCATTTCGGCACGTACTCGCCGTTTTTGGCCCCAGTAAAGGCATTGCCGTACTTGGTCCAGTGCACCAGATCGGGGGAGGACGCCACGTGCAAGCGGGCTTTGTCGCCGTCGTAGGCGGTGTAGGTCATGTAGTACACGCCGTTGGCGTCTTCCACCACGCGCGGGTCCTCGGTGCCGCCCGGCCACTCGTATTTTTTCTGGGCGTCGTTGTCGGGGTAGAACACGGGCTCCTTGCGCCGCGTGAAATGAATGCCATCGGTGCTGGCGGCCAGGCCAATACGCGACGCTTTGCCCACGGCGCCCTTCACCAGGTTCTCGGCCCGATACAGCATATAAATGGTGTCGTGGCGCACCACCACAGCCGGGTTAAACACGTCTTTTTCTTCCCACTGCACCTTCTGCTTCAAGATCGGGTCGGTGAACACGCCTACCGGGCTCGGCCCCATAATGGGGTTGGCGCTGTCGACCTTCGTGAAGTTGAGCATGCTCCACTCCTTGGGTTTGACGGGAGGAGTGGCCGTAGTATCAGCTTTGTCAGCGGAGTTGCAGCTAGTGAGAGCGGCAAGGAGTAGGGCGAGGGGGTAGGGGCGGATTGTCATGCGTGCTGGTGTGTGGGACCTCACCCCCCGGCCCCCTCTCCTCGGGGAGAGGGGGAGCCACGGCGGCGTGGTTGTAGAATCATACTAGGAAGAAAAAGAAGTTCGTTTGGCTCCCCCTCTCCCCGAGGAGAGGGGGCCGGGGGGTGAGGTTACAGCGTATTCTCAATCGTATAGATAGACGTCACCTCCGCATCCGTCAGGGCGCGGTTGTAGAAGCGGATGTCATCGATCTGGCCTTTGAAAAAGGCCGGGCCGTAGTACTCGAAATAGCCGGCGGCCTGGCCAGCGGTGGGGGCGCGGTTGTAAGTTTCCTTGGGCAGCTGTTGGCCGATAGCCAGCGGTACGGGCTCAGGAATGGTCTTCATGGGACCCTGCACGTTGGTCCAGGTTTTCACCAACGCACCGTTGAGGTAGAATTTCAGGGTGCCGTCTACGTAGCTGGTTACCACGTGCGTCCAGGTGTTCACGGCCACCACACCCGATTCAGCGTCCCGGTCGAAAATGCCGGTGGTGGTGGTAGCCGTCAGGAAAGGTTTGCCTGCGCCTTGCAGCTGAAACTTGAAGCCGTTCCAGCGGTTCAGCGACAACAAATAATTGGCGTCGTTCGAGTCGAAGCGCTTGCACCACAGGCTGATAGTCATGGCCGGCGGGTTGAAGCCTGCCGCGTAGGGCACCTCGATGTAGGCGCCGTTGGTGAACTCATAGGCCTGGTTGGGACGGTTGAAGCGGTCAGCTACCAGCGTAGGTAGGGTAGCGCCATCGCCGGGCGCGGTGCCGGGGCCGGTGGGACCGGTTTTGGGGGTGCCATTGTGGCCGTTGGCGGTGGCGTCGTTGGCGTTGCCCTCAAACTTCCAGTAAGCCACCAGATTCGCCACCGATACATCTTCAATCAGGCTACCCCGAAACGCCGCCACGGCGCGGCGCAGGTTAGCCGTGGCATTGTCGATTTGCAGTTGGGTGTATTGGCTGTTGCCGCGGGTGCTGGTAGCTAAATCCAGAGCGGTTTTCAGAGGAGCTTTCGAGCCGGTGGCGTAGTTGCCGGGCTTGTTTCCCTCCACGGCGGCGTTGTAGCCCACGGTCACAGAGTCAATCAGGGCGGCCAGGCGGCTGGTGTCGGCGGCTACCTGGGGCGTGTCGTCGTCGGAGTCGGAGCAGGCCGAAAGCACCGCGGCGCCCCCTAGCAGCCAGGGTAGGAGCAGGAATAGAAAGTGCCTTTTCATAAACAGAGAAGCAAAAAGGGTAGGAAAAAGACGGCAGCGCGGCTACAAGCCCAGGTTGCGGTTGGTGTCCCGCTCGCTCTGCGGAATGGGGTAGAACTGGTTGCGCGCGTAGTTGAAGTTGGGCCGATCGGCCAGGGCCTGGCGGGCGTAGGCCTCGCCGTAGCGGATGATGTCGAAGTAGCGGTGAAACTCCAGGGCCAGCTCCGAACGCCGCTCCCGCCGAATCAGCTCGCGCAATTGGCTTTGGTCGGTGGTGGTGATGTCGGGTAGGAGGCCATCGGGTACGGTGCCTGCGTTGGGTAGGGAGGTGTCGTAGAGGTAGCTCTCGCGGGCGCGCTTGCGCACCTGGTTGAGAGCCATTAGCGCCCCCGCGCCGTTGCCCGATTCGTTTAGGGCCTCGGCCTGCATCAGCAGCACATCGGCGTAGCGCAGAGCCTGGTAGTTCAGGTTGCCGTCGCCCTTGATGGTGGCCGGAATCTCCGTCAGCGGCTGCAAGTGCTTCTTCGAGACGTAGCCGGTAGAGGTCCAACCCGGATCAAACGCTACCCCAAAAAACGACTGCCCGGCCCTTCCCAGCGTGTAGTCCAGCCGCGGGTCTACCACCCCGTCCGAGGTCCGTTCGAAGTTATCGACCAGGCTTTGGGTAGGCAGAAAAAAGCCGTAGCCGTTTTGCGGGCGCGGGGCAAACCATTGGTTGAGGCCGCTACCCTGGTTGGGGCTGAGGCCGGTGGTGTGCTGCACCGAGAAAATGATTTCCTGGTTGTTGTCGGTGGCCGCCCGGAAGTTGTCAGCAAACACGGGTTGCAGCTTGTAGCCCAGTGCCCCCACGGCCTGGGCGGTTTGGGCGGCCGGCGCCCATTTTTTCTGAAACAGATAGGCTTTGGTGAGCAGGGCCAGCGCCGCGCCCTTGGTGGCGCGGCCTACGTCAGTGCCGGTCCAGGTGGCGGGTAGGGCGTCGGCGGCGGCTTGGCAGTCGGCCTCAATCTGGGCGTAAATCTGTGCCTGTGGCACGGCCGGGCTTTGCAGTTCCTCGGGCGTTTCCACCTTCACGCGCAACGGGATGTTGCCATAGAGGTTGGTCAGCTCGAAGTAGTAATACGCCCTGAGAAACAGTGCCTGCCCTCGGGCCTGCTGGCGCACAGTGGCGCTGATGTTGGTGTTGCTCTCAGGTAGGCCATCGAGCACCACATTGCACTTGAAAATGCCGTCGTAGTCGCGGCGCCACTGGGCCTCCACAGCCGCGTTGATGGGCGTAATGTTGAAGATATCGATGTTCTCGAAGTCGGCCTGGTCGCCGGGGTTGCTACCCTTCACGGCATCGTCGGAGGCCACATCGCCCAGCACCCAGATAGTGTTGGAGCCCGCGTCGCGGAACGACAGTGGCACGTAGGCAGCATTCACGGCCAGAATGGCGTTGGTGTCAGACGTGAAAAACTGCCCCGCCTCGTACTGCCCCAGCACCGGCTGGTCCAGGAAACTGTCGCACCCGGCGGTGGTGAGCAGGAGGGCAGTCAATCCGCTGATCAAAAGATAATTGCGTTTCATATCGTGTGATGCAAGAAGATTAGAAACCCGCGTTAATCCCCACCGTGAAGGTGCGAGCCGAGGGGTAGGTGCCGAAGTCGATGCCGGTGGCGCGCACGCCGTCGCCGAGGGAGTTGCTGTTGGTGCCCTGCTCGGGGTCGAGGCCGGTGTACTTGGTGAAGGTCAGCAGGTTTTGCGCGCTCACGTAGAGCCGCACCGACGCTACTTTCAGCGGCGAGAGTAGCTTGTCGCCGAAGGTGTAGCCCAGCTGAATGTTCTTGAGGCGCAGGTAGGAACCGTCTTCCAGAAAGCGGGTGGAAGGCTGCTTATTGTTCGAAGCCCCTACCCACGACAGGCGCGGAAACTCGTTGGTGCTGCCGGGGCCGGTCCAGTAATTGGTGGCCGCCCGCTCCGTCAGGTTGAAGGCGCGGTAGAAGCCCTCGATGTCGGTGTTCACTTGGTTGTAGAGCTTGTTGCCCTGCACGCCCTGGAAGAACGCGCTTAGGTCGAGGCTCTTGTAGCGCAGGTTGCCGGTCAGGCCGTAGGTGAGCTTCGGAATGGGGCTGCCCACGAAGGTGCGGTCGTTACCGTCAATCACGCCATCGGGCACGCCGTTGGGGCCGCTGATGTCCTTGAACTTCACGTCGCCGGGCTGAATGCCGGGACCCTGGTAGGCGTGCGTAAACACCTCCTCGGCGGTCTGGAAAATGCCATCAGCCTGCAACAGGTAGAAAGAGCCAATGGGGCGGCCTACGTCGGTGAGGGTAGCAAAGTAGTTGTTGTCGATGCGGCCGCCCACGCTGGGCGGGGTGCCGCCCAGGTCGCGCACCTCGTTTTTCAGGGTAGCCAGGTTGCCACTCAAGTTATAGCTCCAATCGTTGCCGATGGTGTTGCGGTACGACAGCTCCAGCTCGAAGCCCTGGTTGCGGATTTTGCCGGCATTCACGGCCGGGTTGCCGCCGTTGCCAGCGCTGCTGGGCTGGGGTAGGAACAAGAGCACGTTGGAGGTATTCTTCACGAAATAATCCAACGTCAGCTGCAAAGCGCCCTGCAACAGGCCAATGTCCAAGCCCACGTCGCTCTGGGTGCTGGTTTCCCACCGCAGGTTGGGGTTGCCCTTGCTTACCACGCTCAACCCCTGCGTAGAAACCCCGCCGAAGGGGTAGTAAAAGTTGCCGCCCACCAGCGAGGCATAGGGATAGTTGCCGATAGACGAGTTGCCCAACTGCCCCACGCTGGCGCGCAGCTTCAGTAACGACAGCGCCGACACGTCGCGCAGGAAACGCTCCTGGGCCAGGTTCCAGCCCACCGAGCCGGAGTAGAAGCTCTCGGCCCGCCTACCCGGAATGAACTGTGAGGAACCGTCGCGGCGGAAGTTGAAGCTGGCCAGGTAGCGGCTGTCGTAGTCGTAGCTCAGGCGGGCAAAGCCCGAGAACAGCGCCGAGTGCGCCTCGCCGCCACCGTTCTGCTGCACGCCCGTGCCATTGTCGAGGTACTGGAAGGTAGGCGACTGGTCTACGTAGCCGCGGCGCGAGGCTGAAATAGCAGTCACGTTGTTTTTGATGGCTTCCGTGCCCAGTAAAAAGTTGAAGGTGCTTTTGCCCACCGGTAATTCGTATACGGCGGTGTTGGTCCAGTTGTAGTTGAACTCCTTGGTGTTGGACTGCGCCAGCTGGGCGGGCGAGTTGAACGACCGATCAACGCCGAACGTCTTGAAAAACTGCTTGTAATCAGTAATCAGAAACGTTACGCCGTAGTCGGAGCGGATGCGCAGGCTCTCCACGGGCGTGATTTCCAAGTAGGCGTTGCCCAGCAGATTATAGCGGTTGAAGTTGCGGTCGGCAGCGTCGGCGAGGGCTACGGGGTTGATGCCATCGCCCAGAAAGGCCGTGGCCAGCGCGCCATCGGGCGTGCGGGGCAGGTCCACAAACTGGCCTTGGTCGTTGCGCACCGGCGTGCCCGGCGTCCGGAACAGTGCAAAGCGCACAATGCTGGCTCCCGGGTTGCCGTCGCCGAACCCGTCGCCGGAGGTGCCTACCTGCCGGGTTTTGCTGTACGACAGGTTGGCGTTGGTGCCAATCTTCACAAATCGCGACAGGGTCGTATTCACCGCCGTGCGCAGGTTGTAGCGGTCAAAGGACGAGTTTTCGATCAAACCATCCTGCTTCAGATAGCTACCTGACACAATGTACTGGGAGTTTTCGGTGCCGCCGCTCACGTCGAGCTGGCCGTTGTACTGGCGGGCCGGCTTCAGTACTTCCTTTAGCCAGTTCACATCGGGCAGGGTAGCGGCCACATCGGCCGGAATCTGCTCGCGGCCGTCGTTCTGCGCCGCCACGTTGTAGGCCGCCACGTACTGACTGGTGTTGGCCATATTAATCAGATTGGAAGCCGTTTGCACGCCGGCGTAGGCGCTGGCCGTGAGACGCGGCTTGCCGGCCTTGCCGCGCTTGGTGGTCACAATCACCACACCGTTTGAGGCCCGCGCCCCATAAATGGCTGCCGAGGACGCATCTTTCAGAATGTTGATGCTCTCGATGTCATTAGGCGAAATCTGGTTGATGCCGGTTTTGGTGGGCACCCCGTCGATGATGTAGAGCGGGTCGTTATCGTTGATGGTGCCTACCCCCCGGATGCGCACGGCAATGTTTTCGCCGGGCGCGCCAGTGGCCTGCGTAATGGCCACACCGGCCGCTTTGCCCTGCAAAATCTGGGCGGGACCCGTCACCGGCAAGCCGTTGATGTCGGCCTGATTTACCTGCGATACGGCGCCCGTTAGGTCGGCTTTGCGCTGGGTGGTGTAGCCAATCACCACCACATCATCCAGCGACTTCACATCGGTTTGCAGCACCACGCTCACTTGCGTACGGCCCTGTAAGGACACTTCTTGCGTGATAAAGCCAATGGCCGATACCACCAGCGTGCCCGAGGCGTCTGGGAGGCTGAGGGTGAAGTTGCCGTCGGCGTCGGAGGTGGTGCCGTTGGTGGTGCCCTTCACTACCACCGTCACGCCAGGTAGGCCCTCGCCGTTGGCCTGCGTCACGCGGCCCGTAATGGTGGTTTCTACGGGTACGGGATGGGCGTTGCGCGCCTCCAGGGTAGGCGGTGGTACCGCGCCCGTGGCCGTGGCTTTGCTGATGACTACTTGCTTTTGCAAAATCTCGAAGTCGAGATGAAGTGGGGCAAGCAGCTGTTGGAGCACGTCGGGTAGGGGCTGCTCGTGCGCCCGCAGCGTCACGCGCTGCTGCGGATCAATCAGGCGCGGGCTGTACACGAACTTCACACCGGCCTGCTGCCCAATCAGATGCAAAGCCGTTTTTAAGGCTTGGTTGCTGACTTGCACGCTGATGCGCCGGTTGGCGGGGTCTTGGTGGGAGGCGGGCGCCGCCGTGGTTTGCGCGGTGCCGACGACCACGAGCAGCGTGGTCAACCACAGGAGCCGCGCAACGCCTCGCCGCCAAATTAGATGAGGTAGGAGTGAGAGCATAGGATAGGGAATTGGAAGTAGAACAGGACGCACCCCGAACACCCTACCCTGTGCAGGGTAGGAAAGCACGTGTATGGGAAAGCCGAAATCGTTTGCGGACGAACGGCTAAAAAAAGCGAATTAGTTACAGCCCGGCCCGGTAATTACAATCTGCGCGTCGAGCACCTCATAGTGGGCACGCGTGGCTTTGCAGATCAGGCGGAGCTTTTCAAACAAAGGCTCATCGGTGAAGGACGCCGTGAGCGGACAGTTGCCCAGCCCGGCTTTGTCGTACACAATGGACACGCCATAGGCTTTCTCCAATTGTGCAAACACTTCACGAATAGGCGTTTCCTCGTATTCAAACACGGCCGCCGCGCCGCCCGCCAAGGCAGGTTGCGCCAGCAGGGTGCGCTTCAGCTGGTGGTCGGCAAGGCGGTAGGTGGCCTGCTGATTGGGCGTCAGCACGATGCCTTCCAACTGTTGTGTACGGGCTTGCAACTGAGCTTGCTCCCCGCCCTGCGGATACACCGAGACGCGCCCGGTTTTGACCGTTACCACCACGCGGGGCGATTTGGCTGCCGCCTGCACCTCGAAGCTGGTGCCCAGCACTTTGGTAACCAGGGAAGCCGTATTCACGAAGAAGGGCTTTTCCGGATTCTTCGCTACCTCAAAAAAGGCCGAACCCTCCAGGTATACCGGGCGGGTAGTGCCCACAAAACGCACCGGAAACGCCAGCCGGCTATGCGGCCGCAGCAGCACAGAGCTGCCGTCGGGTAGCGACACCAAGCGGGTGCCTGCCGTGGGGTTATCGATGTCGCGTAGGGTGCCGGCTTCCCGCCGGGCTTGCGCCAGCAGCGCCCGGTAGCCCGACGCCGAAACGGGCTGTTGCAGCTGCCATAGCTGCCCAATGCCCAGCAGCATCAAAAGCACACTAGCCGCCGCCGCCCACTGCCAAGTAGGAACCAGCCAACGGTGATGAGCGGCCGGTACAGGAGCTTCCATCGTGTCTATCTCCTCAAAAATGCGCTGCCGCAACGCCATCTTCTCCGCCGACGACAGCCGGGCCTGGGGAAGTTGGTGCAGCCCCAGCACCAACTGGCGCGCGGCCTCTACCTCGTCGCGCCGAAACGCAAACGTGGCAAGCCACTGCTGCCAAAACGCCTCCGTTTCCGCATCAGGCCGCAGCACCCACCGAACGAAGAACTCGTCCTGGGCAAACTCCTCAGCGCAGAAATGTGGGTAGTCGGGCATGGGGTGGGTGGTAGTATATAGAAGAGGGACTATTGGGAGTTTACTACCACGTTAGGAAGAAATATTTTTTTGAAATAATACTATTTTATTTATATAGTATTGAATATGAATATTTTATGATAATAAAATTATCTGTCATCCTGAGCTTGCGAAGGACCTTCTCACGGCAGAACGAGTCGTTGTTATGAAAGTCGTTCTAACGTGAGAAGGTCCTTCGCAAGCTCAGGATGACAGACGAAAACAAAGTGCCTACTACCCCACTACCCCAGCAGCCACAGCAACACGCTCACCAACAGCGACTGGCGTAGCTTTTTGAGTGCCCGCGACAACAGATTCGCGACGGTCTGCTCGTTGAGTTGCAGCATGGTCGCAATCTCCCGGATCTTGAAGTTGCTGAAGTACTTCAGGTTGATGATTTCCTTCTCCCTACCCGAAAGCTGCGCCAACGACAACCGCAGGCGCATGGCCTGCTGGTGCTCCTCTTCAGTATCCACCAACGACTGCTCGATGGAAGGCTCGTAGTCTTCCACAACTTGTTCTCTGGCTGGTCGGGCCGAGCTGGCTACGCGCAGCAGCTCGTTTTTGAGGCTGCGATAGAGGTAGAACTTCACCGTTGTCACTTCGCCCAGGTGGTCGCGCCGCGCCCACAGGTGCACAAATACGGTTTGGATGGCGTCTTTCACCACTTCCGCGTCGTGGATTAGGTGGTGGCCGTAGGAAAAAAGCTGCTGCGCGTACCGGTCAAATAAGGCACCCAACGCCTCCTGCTGCCCCGCCCGAAACGCCTGCCACAAGGCCACGTCATCGTCGTGGCGCTGCTCGTGGTGCGAAGGTGGTGGGCTATACATAGCGTGAATGCAGTCAGGGACTTACTTCACGTTGGTGAAGTGTGTAAAGCTAACGGAATAGTTGAAAGTAGGTGTATTACGCCGCAGGCTAGAACGACGAAGCTTACCCCTGCGGTGTCATAGCGCGCTGCACATAGTGCACCTATCCTTCCTGTGGGCTTTTCGATATTCGGCAGCGACACTCATATTGCAACCGAAGAACTTCTGTTCAACCTCCGCGTACCTCTGCGCAGGCGTGTCGCTCGCAAATAAGCATCCTATGAAAACATTCAATTGGGGTATCATCGGCCCCGGCAAGATTGCCCACAAGTTTGCCCAAGACCTGGCCTTGGTGCCGGGCGCCCGCCTGCACGCCGTAGCCTCGCGCACCTTGGAGAAAGCCCAAGCGTTTGCCGCGCAGTACGGCGCGCCGCACGCTCTGGGTAGCTACGAAGAGTTGGTGCAACTGCCCGATCTGGATGCCGTGTACGTGGCTACGCCCCACTCCGAGCACCATGCGCACACGCTGCTGTGCCTGCGGGCTGGCGTGGCCGTGCTCTGCGAAAAAGCCTTTGCCCGCAACGCCGCCGAGGTAGCCGAAATGGTAGCCGTGGCCCGCGAAAAGCAGGTGTTCTTGATGGAAGCCCTCTGGACGCGCTTTATGCCTGCCACCCACAAAGCCCTGGAACTGGTGGGCGCCGGCGCCATTGGTCGCCCCGTACATATGGTGGCCGACTTCGGTTTTGCGGCCGACTACAACCCCACCAGCCGCCTGTTCGACCCGGCTTTGGCCGGTGGTTCTTTGCTGGATATTGGCATTTACCCAGTGTTCTTCAGCAAGTTCTTTCTGGGCGAGCCTACCCAAGTGAAAGCCGTAGGTACCCTCACCGAAACCGGCGTCGACCTGACGTGCAGCCTAGTGCTGGCCTACCCTGGCGGCGCCACGTCCAGCCTCTACTCCACCCTGGCTGCCACCACCGATACCACCTGCACCATTTATGGTACCGAGGGCAAGCTGCATTTGCATCACAAGTTTCATCACGCTGAACGCATCACCCTGCACCGCACTGGCGAGGAGCCGCAGGATTTCCACTTCGAGGAAGCCGGTTACGGCTACCGCTACGAAGCCGGACACGTGCAGGACTGCTTGGCGCAAGGCCTGACGGAAAGCCCGCTGGTACCGCTCGCATTCAGCGAAAAGCTGATAGCAACGCTCGATGATATCCGGCAGCAACTAGGGGTGCACTACCCCGGCGAATAACAAAAAAGGCCTTGACTACGTGAGTCAGGGCCTTTTTCTATACTAGTACTAGTAAGCTGTTTGCATTCATTAGTGAACGGTGTAGTCGTCCGCGCCATCAGACCGCATTTCGTTCAACGATGAGACGCAAGTATGCGTCTCTACACCGTTCATATTTAGCTCAACTAGCTTCTTAAGGGTTACTTCTTCTGTGTGGTTTTCTTCTTACCGTCGGGTTTGTCCTTCACGGTGGTTTCGTTTTCCTTCTCCTTATTCTTGGTAGCCGGATCGGTGTGGGTCGGAGTGCTGGTAGGATTAGCCATGGAAGTTTTGGTTGAGGTGTACGCTGTGTACGGTATCCGCTTCTGTTTGACTGAACTACAGCAGTACGTGGGGCACGAATTCCGATAGGTTAGTCATAAAACCGGTGTCGCGGCGGTAGCCGATGGCGCAGGCTTGGCCCGCCCAGAATACACCTGCCTGGTAGTAGCGCCCGTGAACGTCCTGGGGTAGGGTAGCGTAGCGCTGGTACACCTGGGGCTGTTGGGCGAAGTCGCCCTCCACGGCCTGGCCGGGCTGGCCGGCGTGTAGCTCCGTCACATTCTGCCCTTCGCGCCCAAACACGGGTTTGCGCACGCTGTGACCGGCCAGCTCCTCGAACGAAGCCTCCAGCAACAACGGGTGGTGCGGGAACTCCTGCCACAGCCAGGCCAGCATGGCTTTGCTCTGGAAAAGCAAGGAGTAGGCGGGGTTAGCCACCACCACGTCCCGCGACTGCATGAGCTGCGTGAGGTCGGTGGTCAGCTCGGGTTCTTCTTCGGCCAGAATCTCCCAGGGCACCAGCTTAAACACAAAATCAAACTTCTGCCACTGGCCGGGCTCTACCTCGGCCCAGGCGCCCCGGTCGGCGCCCGTCACGGAAACCGTCATGGCATCGGCGTCGCAGAGGTGGGTTAGCTCGAAGCCGGCCGCCAGCGCGGCCTCGGCTACCACGGCGCAGTTGGTGGCATCTTCCGCGCTGCCTGGCAAATACACTAGTAGCAGGGTAGGGGCCAGGTCGTCGTTCAGTTCTAGCCAGTGCGTGAGCTGGGCCTGCAAGCCCTCAAACAAACCATTGGCCTGACGGTCTTTCTCGCTGAGGCCGGCTGCTACCAGGCTGGCCCACTGCACCACGGCGGCTTCGGGTAGGCTGGTGGCCGTGTCGGCGTTGAATTCGAGGAGCTTGGGGCCATCGGGCGTTTGGGCCAGGTCGAAGCGGCCGTAGAGGTGCCAATGGCGGTCATCGGCCCAGGAGTGCCGCACGGCGTCCCACAGTATCTCCGGAATAGCCAGGCGGCGCAAAAAGTCGTCGGGCAGCTCGTCGGGCACGGCTTGCACCAGCATGTCGTAGAGCGTATCGGCGGCTTCCAGCAGGGCGTCGGCCTGCTCCTCGGGGAGCTGCACGGCTTCTTGCGCCACGTAGTGCTGGCACACGTCCTCCACGGCCCAGTCCCAGCCTAAGTTGCGTAGGGTAGGGGCAATAGTACCGGCAAGGGGTACCGTTTGAATGGCAGGCATAAAAGAGGGTAGGAAAAGAAATGCAAGGGAAAAGCGGCTGGCAGCCGGGCCTACCCACCAAACCCGCGGCCGCCGTAGCCGCGGCTGCCAAAGCCAGAGCGCCGCCCCGAGGGGGCACTGGTGCGCATCGTGCTGCGGCTACCGTAGCCCGTAGAGCGCACTACGCTGGTGCTAGGCCGAATGCCGTTGCTGCCCGCCGCGGCGCGCGTACCATTAAAGCCGCGTCCAAAAAAGCCACGGCCCTGAGCACGCTCCTGCGCTACCTGGCTGCGCCAGCCCTGGTTTTGGCGTATCAGCCCGGGGTTGGCGTAGGCGGCGGGCTGGGGCGTGAGAAACCGCCCGGCCATGTAGCCCAGGCTGCTCCACATCAGGATATTCATGAGGCCGCCCCCGCCGCTGCTCACTGTTTGGTTTTCGGGGTGCTGCTGGCTGTATTGGCGCATCTGCTGTTGCAGGGCCTGACCTTGCAGGGTGTCTACCTTGCCATCGAAGTGCTTCAGAATGGCCGCCACTTCTTCTTTGCCGGCAGGACGCTCGGCGGTAATCTGCCACTTATCGGGCTGCACCTCCGTCAGCTCCGTGATAACGCCCTGGGAATAGGAATCGGCGGCATTGTCCCAGCTGCCGGTTTCGGTGATAGCGCGGTCGGGTTCTGAGCTGCCGGAGCAGGCGGGTAGGGCTATGCCCAGGCTGGCCGCCGCGGCGGCCAGCAACAGGTTGCGGCGCCAGTCGCCTAGGGGGAAGTAGGGTTTATGCATGCGTCTTGTGAAAGCAGGTGGAAAGGTGCCGTTGTTCTACGGATAATCAATGAAACAGGTGTGCTTTGAAACGCGCTACCCTACCCCCACCGTGCGCCGGATGCCCAACTTTTTCATGCGGGCTTCCAGGGTTTTGGGGTTGATGTCGAGCAACATGGCCGCGCCGCTAGGGCCACTCACGCGGCCGCCGGTGTGGTGCAGCGCCGCCAGGATGTGGTCGCGCTCCTGGTCTTTCAGGGTTTTGAGGGGTTGATTGCTGGCTATGGGTAGGGCTATGGCTTCGGAGGTGGCCGGGTGCAGGGCCGCCGCAAAGCCGCCAAAATCCAGGAACTGTCCGCTGGATACAATCACGGCCTGCTCTACCACGTGCTCCAACTCGCGCACGTTGCCGGGCCAGGCATACGCGCGCAGGGCGCGCAAGTCCTGCTCGCGCAGGTTGCGCACGGGCTTGCCCATCTGCTTGGTGAAGCGCTCCAGAAAGTGACGCGTGAGGGGTTCAATGTCCTCGGGCCGCTCGCGCAAGGCGGGTAGGCGCACCGGAAATACATTGAGGCGGTAGTACAAATCGGCGCGGAAGCGGCCGGCGGCTACCTCGTCTTCCAGCACGCGGTTGGTGGCGGCAATCACGCGTACATCGGCCTTCAACACGCGCTGCCCGCCCAGGCGCTCAAACTCCTTTTCCTGCAACACACGCAAAAGCTTGGCCTGCAAATCCAGCGGCAATTCGCCTACCTCATCCAGAAAAATGCTCCCCCCATCGGCCACCTCAAACTTGCCAATACGCCGGTCGATGGCGCCCGTGAAGGCGCCTTTCTCGTGTCCAAACAGCTCGCTTTCAATCAACTGAGCGGGTAGGGCGGCGCAGTTCACCTTCACCAAGGCCCGCGTCCGGCGCGGACTCTGTTGGTGCACGGCGCGCGCTACCAGTTCCTTGCCGGTGCCCGTTTCGCCCGTTACCAGCACAGTAGAGTCGGTGGGGGCTACTTGCATGATGCGCTGGAAAACGCCCTGCATGGCCTCGCTGCCGCCCACAAAATCGGCGAAACGGGCGGCGGCGGTGGTGTTAATCTCGTCGATGAGGTAGGTGCGCTCCCGCTCCAGCTGGGCGCGCAGGTGCTCGATCTGCTCGAAAGCAAATACGTTTTGAATGGCCAGTGTGAGTTGGGGCACCAGCAGCTGGATCAGGCGGAGGTCGTCTTCGGTCAGCGAGGTATCTTCCTGCTTGCTGGATAGAATAAGCGTGGCGCTTTGGTCGTCGCGCACCCAGAGGGGCATGCACAGAAGGGCACGGGTGCCGCGCTGCTCCCAGATGTGGCGCATGAGGGGGTAGCGCGCCGCCAGCGCCTGAAACTCGGCCCCCGCGTACACGCCCGGCTTCGAGAATAGCGGCGCTATCTGCTGTTGCAGCTGGGGGTATTCGGGTAGGTGGTCCCAGCGGGTAGGGTCGGTGGGGAGGAACGTGCCGTCGGGTTGCTTCATAAACTCAGCAAACACCTGAATCGGGCCATCAGCTTCTTGCACGCGCACCCCAAAGTAGGTGCACGGCACCACGCGGTTTATTTCGGTGGCAATACGCTGAAACAGCTCGCCGCGCTCTTTAATGGTGAGCAGCGCATTGGTAAGCGCTAGCTGCATGCTTTTCTCCTGCTCCCGCCGTGCCACGTCCTCAAACGCCAGCGTGTTGTTCACGGCCACCGCTACCAGACTACCAATCTTTTCGAGCAGCGAAACGTCGTCGGGGGAGAAGGCCGGGTGGCGCCGCGCCACCAACGACAACAGTCCGATCAGCCGCCCGCCCGTGCGCAGTGGCACCACTGTGAAATAGCGCAGGCCCTTCTTGAGCATTTGGGCCAGTGGCTCGTAGTTGTTGTAGCGCGGCAACAGCTCCGTCAGGTCGTATTGCCGAAGCTGGGTGGCACTGCCCACAAACTCCGAAATAGGCGAGCCCGTAATGGACTTGCGAAAGTTAGCCATAGGGGGTAGCGTCTCGCCTAGGTAGTCGCGCAAAAATACCCGCCGGTACTGCTGCTCGTTGTCGAGGGTGATGATGGTGATGGCATCGAACGGGAAAATCAGCCGTAGCTTTTCCGTGACGGTCTGAAACAGAGCTTCCTTGTTGCGGGTAGTCGCAATGGCATCGTTGAGGTAGAGCAACAACGACTCGTCCTGACTGTTAGTCTGGGGCATAATGGAGGGCGAAATGACCGAAGCAACAACAAAATAAACGTGCTTATTTCCTTATATATGAGGAATAAAAATGAGGTATTCCTAAAATATCAGGAAATATAGCAGTTTGGCACAAGTCCGTTTATCAGCCACTACTATCCAAAAACGGCTTCATTTAGCTTTAAACACTACTTTTTAGGCTGGTATACGAGGATGGCAGCACTTGGCACATCTTTCGGATAAGGGGCAGCATCCATACGCTGTTTTCTTATGCATCTCCGACCAACCTTTGCTGCGCCGCTACTCACAACTCTAGGGTTGCTGATTGGTAGCGCTGCCTACGCGCAGGTACCTATATCTACGGCCACCGCTGGCGATTCGCTGTCGTTGGAAACCACCATCCGCTCGGTGCTGGATGCCAACCCTTCCATCAATGCCTTGCAGGAGGAAGTAAACCAGGCCCAAAGCCGCTTGGCCCAACAGCGCACCTACCTCAAACCAGTGGTAACGGGTACGGCTAGCTACACTCGCATTGACCCGCAGGTGAAGCTGAACCTTACCCCCGAGCAGGCGCCTTTTCAGCTGGCACCCAACAACAACTACGACACCCACGTGGCCGCGCAGTATACGCTTCTGGACTTCGGGCGGGCCAATGCCGCTATTGAAGCCGCCCGCAGCCGCACCCTCACCGCTACCGACAACATCGACGTAACCCGCCGCGACTTGGCCTACGCCGCCGCGCAGAGCTACTACAGCATCTTGTTTGCCCGCGAGGCCATTCGGGTGCAGGACGCGCAGATTGCCTCGTTGCGACAGCACGAGCGCGAAATGCAGCGCCGGGTAGAAGGTGGCGTGAGCACACAGTTCGACGTGACCACCACGCAGGTACGCATTGCCCAGGCCCAGGACAAGAAGATTGACCTGCAAAACCAGCTCCGCAACCAGGAAGTACAGCTGGCTCGCTTGCTGCACAAATCCGAGACGGCGGTGGTGCCGGTGCGCGGCCGCTTCGAGTACAACCCGGAGACCGTGAATGTGCAGGCGGCACTAGAAGCCGGCGCTGCCAACCGCCCCGAGGTGAAACTGGCCAGGGACAACGAAGCCACGGCCACGGCGCAGTTGCGGGTAGCTGAGGTAAGCAACAAGCCACAACTGAACGTGCTGGCCCAGGCCGGCGGCAAAAACGGCTACATCGTGCCCAACCTGAACCGCTTCCGCTTCAACACGGTAGCCGGCGCCCAGCTTTCCATTCCGATTTACGATGGCGGCCGCAACAAAACGCAGCGTGCCGAAGCGCAATCGGCCATCAAAGGAGCCCAAGCTCGCACCCAGGACACGCAGGAGCAAGTGCGCGCCGATGTGCTGCAAGCCGTGAACAACATGCAGGCCAGCACTGCTCGCTACGACAACTCGGAAGTGCAGATTGGGCAGGCCACCGACGCCCTCACCCGCGCCAAGGCCCGCTACCGCTATGGGGTAGGCAACAACCTCGATGTGCTGGATGCCGAAACGCAGCTGGCCCAGTCGCGCCTCTCCCGCCTGCAAGCCATCTACAACTACACCATTGGTCAATACCAGCTCCGCCGTGCCACCGGCGAGCAGATTTGGGAAGCGGCGAAATAGTGAACGGGTGAGTTGTCGTTCCGGTAACGCTAAACCCATCTTCTCACCCATACTACAAGCCACTCACCATAGCATCCTCTCACTAATTCACCAGATGACCCTCACCACCGTTTTGTGTCCGCTTGATTTCTCGGTTGCTTCGGCGCCGCTGGTGCGGTACGCCACAACGCTGGCGGCGGCCACCGGTGCCGAGCTGCGGCTGCTGCACGTGCTGGAAGCCCAGCCGGAGCTGCCCATGGCCGGGCTGGCGCGCCCCCTCGACTTGGACATTGCCTTGCAGTTGGCCAACTACCGACTACTGGCGGAACAGGAAGGGGTAGTGGTTAGCACTGCTATTGTGCAGGGCGACGCGGCCACGGAAATCGTGGCCGAAGCCCAGCGCCACCCCGCCGACCTGATCCTGATTGGGGCGCACGGCCGCACCGGACTCACGCGCTTCCTGATGGGTAGCACCGCCGAAGCCGTGGTACGCACTGCCCCTTGTGCCACACTTCTCGTAAAGAACTGTCAGGCTGATGAATACCGCCAATCGGCCTAACTAGTAGGGTAGCGGCGGTAGCTCTTCGCAGCTTGTCGCACTCACGTCACTTTGTATTCAATACTCATTTTCTAAGCTCCCTTTTCTAATGGCAACTTCTGTTCACCAAGACGCCGCCGTAGTAACGCCTACCGACGAGCAGCCGCAAAGCAGTTCGCGGCGCCCGATTATCCTTATTATTTTGGCGCTTGTACTACTGGTGGGCGGCTACTTTGGCTACCAGCGCTACCAGTTCGGCCAAGCCCACGAAGACACCGACGACGCCCAGGTAGAGGGCGACGTATATCCCGTGATTCCGCGCGTGGGTGGCCCCGTGCTCGACGTGAAAATTGACGATAACCAGGTCGTGAAGAAAGGCGACGTGGTAGTTACCATCGACCCCGCCGACTACCAGCAGCGTGTAAATGCTGCCGAGGCTGCCCTGGCTGCTGCCCAAGCCAACGTAGTAGCTGCCCGCACCTCCATCGGTACGGCGCAGGCCAATGTGAAAGCCGCCCAGGCGACCATTGGTGTGAGTTCGGCCAACCGTGCCCGCCTCCAAAAAGACCTGAAGCGTAGCACCTTCCTGCGCAAAGAGGATATCATTCCACAGAGCGATTATGATGCCGTGCAGGCCAACCTGCAAGCCACTACCGCCCAGCGCGCTACCGCCGAGCAGCAAGTAGCCGTAGCCCGGCAGCAAGTGGCCGCGGCTGAGCAGCAGGTAGCCGTGGCGCAAGCTGTGGTGAAGCAGCGCCAAGCCGACCTCGACAACGCCAAGCTGCAACTGAGCTACACCACCATTACGGCCCCTGCCAACGGCGTGGTAAGCCGCAAGAACGTGCAGCCCGGCCAAGTGGTAGCGCCCGGTCAGCAGTTGTTTGGCCTGGTGGCCAGCGACCGTACGTGGGTGGTAGCCAACTTCAAAGAAACCCAGCTGGAAAACATGAAAGTGGGCCAGAAGGTGAATATTGAGGTAGACGCCTACCCCAACGAGGAGTTCGAAGGCCACGTGGAGTCGCTGTCGGCCGCTACGGGCGCCCGCTTCGCCCTGCTGCCCCCCGACAACTCGACCGGCAACTTCGTGAAGGTAACGCAGCGTGTGCCCGTCAAAATCGCCCTCGACAAAGTAGACCCCGAACACCCCCTACGCGCCGGCATGAGCGTGACGGCCACCGTAGCGGTGAAATAGATAAGCTGGAAAATTATTTGTCATCCTGAGCTTGCGAAGGACCTTCTCACGTGAGAACAACTAACGATAGATAGTTACTATCTGACGTGAGAAGGTCCTTCGCAAGCTCAGGATGACAGTTTAAACACTACCTCATGGAAACCGGATTTACCAAGTGGATCATCGTCATTACGGTGGTGATGTGCTGCTTGCTGGAGCTGATTGATACCAGCATCGTGAACGTGGCCCTGACCCAGATGATGGGCAACCTGTCGGCCACGCAGCAGGAGGTGAGCTGGGTGGTGGCGAGCTACGCCATTGCCAACGTGATTGTGATTCCCATGACCGGCTTCCTGGCCGAGCAGTTTGGGCGCAAAAACTACTACCTCGCCTCTGTTATTCTTTTTACCCTGGCCTCCATGGCCTGTGGGCAAAGCACCAACATCTGGGAACTGGTGGCGTTTCGCTTTATCCAGGGGGTAGGCGGCGGTGCCCTGATGGCTACGTCGCAGGCTATCCTGGTTGATACGTTCCCGCCCGAGGAGTTGGCCTTGGGCCAGGCCTTGTTTGGTATGGGCGTGATTATCGGGCCCACCATTGGCCCTACCCTCGGCGGCTTTATTGTGGACAACTACGACTGGCCCTGGATTTTCTACGTGAACGTGCCCGTGGGTGTGCTGGCCTCCATCTTCACCATCCTGTTTATTCGGGACCCCGATCGTATTAAAAACGCCATTCCGCGGCCTCTGCGTCAAATCGACTGGGCGGGCATTATCCTGCTGATTATGGGCGTGGGCGCGTTGCAGCTGGTGCTGGAGCAAGGCGAGCGGGAAGAGTGGTTTGAGACGCCCTACATTGTGCTGGGTACCATTCTGGCCATCATCGGCTTGGTAGGCTTTGTGGTGCGCGAGATGACGGCCAAGCAACCCATCGTGGATTTGCGCGTGCTCACTAAAAGCCGCAACCTGTCCATCGGCGCGTTTCTGTCGTTTGTGCTGGGCTTCGGTTTGTTCGCTTCGGTGTTCGTGTTTCCCATCTTCTGCCAGCGCATTCTGGGCTTCTCGGCCGAGCAAACGGGCTACATTCTCCTACCCGGCGCCGTGGTGTCGGGCCTGATGATGCCGGTGATGGGCAAGATGATTCAGCGGGGCATCTCGCAGAAATTTATCCTGCCGGTGGGCTTCACCGTGTTTTTTATCTTCTCTTATTGGATGAGCGTGCGCCTCACGCCCACCGCTGGCGAGGGCGACTTCTTTTGGCCGTTGATCCTGCGCGGTTTTGGCCTGAGCATGTTGTTTCTGCCCATCACCACCATGTCGCTAGCCGGCTTGAGTGGGAAGGATGCGGGCCAGGCGGCCGGCCTCACCGGTATGATTCGCCAATTGGGTGGCTCGTTTGGGGTAGCCCTGGTCGGTACGTATTTGGAGCGCGCTATCTTCCAGAACCGCAACGCGTTGCTGCCCAATATCTCGCTCTACAACCCCGAAACGGTAACGCGTCTCAACGCCTTCATTGCCAACTTCCGCGCCAAGGGTGCCGACCTGGTACAGGCCCAGCAAATGGCCTATGCCGCCCTCGAAGGTACCCTGATGAAGCAAACGTCCATCATCACCTACTCCGAAATCTTCCTGATGATCGGGGGCTTCTTCCTCATCTGCGTGCCGTTGGTACTACTCATCAAGCGCGCCAAACCCGGCGAGAAAGTAGACCTGAACGCCGCACACTAAGTGGTGAAGTTGTGAGTTTGTGAAATTGTGAGTTTATAGGCGCGTTGAAAAAGAAGCGTGTCATCCTGAGCGCAGCGAAGGACCTTATGACAATAGAACGAGTCGTTATTACACTTGTCGTTCTATTGTCATAAGGTCCTTCGCTGCGCTCAGGATGACACGCTTTTTTATTTCACAACTTCACAAACTCACCATTATTGATACTGAATATACAGCGGCTTGGGGTCCAACTCGGCTAGGACTTCCTTGGGCGTCATGATGTGGTGGGGGGCCGGCCGGGCGTCGTACTCGTAGAACAGTTTGAAGCCGGTGTACTGCACGGGCTGCTTTTGGATGTAGGCTTTGTAAGAATCCTTTTTCAGGATAGGGTTGCCCCAGCCATCCATGTCCATCACCACCTGCACGTGCGGGTCGAGCTTGATGTTTTTGTAGTTCGTGACCATGCCCTGCGTGAAGCGGTGCACCATCAGAATCTTGGGGGGTAGCTTGTTTTCGCGCACAATGCGCGTCAGGAACCGGATGGCGTAGTTCACATCCTTGGCATCGTAGGTGCCGATTTTCTTACCCGGCCGCACGCCTTTGGTGGCCATAGCAAACTCCGGGTCGATGCCCAGGTGGATAGTGGGGTCTTTGAGGTAGGGCTCCAGCTTAGGTAGTTCGTGCTCTAGGTCGCTCAGACCCACTTGCACGTCCAGAAACAGAATGGCGTTTTTCTCCTTGGCCCAGCGCATGGTTTCCTCAATGGTGGCTTTGGAATTCATGAGGCGGTACTTGCCGTCCTTGCCGGGCGCGCCCTGCGCCGTGATGGTCACGCTATGCAGCGCCGGCATCACGGGTAGGGTAGTGTCGGCGGCCTGCCACTCCTTCAGTACGCCATCAAACTTGCGGAACATTTGCTCCTTGGGCTCACGTCCCAAAATACCCATGCCCTTCGCCCGGATGTTACCGTAGAACGCCACAATGCGGTGCCCCGGTAGTATGGCGCCCGGCAGCTGCCCGTTCACGCGGGCCACCGAGTCGGCCCACAGCGAATCGCGGCGCATGGCTTCCAGCTTCAGTTGCACCGAATCAATGGGTGGAGGAGTAGGGGCTACCTGCTCCACGCTGGCTGTGGATGCGGCATCGGGGTTGGCGCGCTCCTGGCGGGAGCCGCAGCCAGTTAAGGCAAGTAGTAAACCGGAGCTAACAAAGAACGCAGGTAAAATTGGGCGAGATATGAATGCAAACACAGCGAGTAGTTGGGGCAAAATGATAGGGCTACGGGCATAAAGCTAGGAAGTTCGATAACAAAAAATTCTATTGATCAAGGAATAAGGATATGTAGCTTCGGTAAGTGGCTGAGGATGTTGCCATGGCGCGCCGGTTACGGACGAGCTAAACCATTCGTCCTGCAAGAAGCAACCCTGCTGGTATAAAAAGCCCTTAGACCGGTGCGGGTGTAAGGGCTTTTTGTTGATAGGGTAGGAGTAGTGAAGTTGTGAGTTTGTGAAGTTGTGAATAGTCTGTCATCCTGAACGCAGTGAAGGACCTTCTCACG
>NZ_JAHWGL010000033.1 GCF_019334315.1 Hymenobacter profundi | reverse complement strand
CGCGACGCGCAGGGGCAGGTGACGGAGGTGCTCAACTTTGCCGTGGACGTGACGGCCCAGGTGGAAGCCCGCCAGCAAGTCCAGCAGCTCAACCAGGAGCTGGAAGCCCGCGTGCAGGCGCGCACCCAGCAGGCGCTGGCCCTGCAAGCCGACCTGCTAGAAGCGGCCCAGCGCCAGGTGCAGGTGCGCGAGTCCTTCTACCAAATCTTCGAGCAAACCCCGGCGGCCGTGTCGCTGCTGCGCGGGCCGACGTATCGCTTCGAGTACGTCAACCCGGTTTTTCAGCAAGTCTTTGCCGGCCGCCAGCTGGTGGGGCGCGACTTTGCCGAGGCCCTGCCCGATGCCGCCTCTCAAGGCTACCTGGCCATGCTCGAGGGCGTGTACCGCACGGGCGAAACGTTCTTTGGGGCCGAGGTGCCCTTCGTGTCCGAACAGCCCGACAGCCCGCCCCACCCGGTCTACTTCAACTTCACGTACCAGGCCTACCGGGAAAATGGCGAGATAGTGGGCATTTCCACCTTTGCCCTCGATGTCACCGAGCAGGTGCTGGCCCGCCAGGAGCGCGAAACCCAGCGCCAGCAGCTCTACACGGTGTTTGAGCAGGCCCCCATCGGCATCGCCATTCAGGCGGGACCCGACCTGGTGTACGAGTTTCACAACCCGAGCTACCTGTGGATGGTGCCCGACCGGCAGCTGGTGGGAAAACGCTTTTTTGATGTCTTTCCCGAAATGGCCGGCACCCACGTGGAAACCTTGCTCCGGCACGTGTACGAAACGGGCGAAACGCAACAGGAGCAGGAGCTGCTCATCCCCGTGGCCCGCGCCGACGGCAGCACCGAATTGGAGGACCGCTACTTCACCGTCGTTTACCAGGCCCGGCGCGACGAGCAAGGCCACAGCAACGGCATTCTGGCGTTTGTGATGGAAGTAACCGAGCAGGTACACGCCCGCCAGCAGGTGCAGGCCCTAAACGAGGAGCTCGCGGCCATCAACGAGGAGCTCGCGGCCATCAACGAAGAACTCACAGCCACGAACGAGGAGCTGAATACGACCAATACCCAGCTCACGCGCACCAACGTGGACCTGGACACGTTCGTCTACACCGCCTCGCATGACCTGAAAGCCCCCATTACCAACATCGAGAGTATTACCCTGGCCCTGCGCGACACGCTGCCGGCTGCCGTGCAGCAGGACGAGATGACCGCGCACCTGCTCCACCTGCTGGAGCATACCACCACGCGCTTTCAGCTCACGATTGGCCAGCTGACGGACTTGTCCAAGCTGCAACTGGCCCACGCCAGCTCCGCGGAGCCGGTCCCCCTGGCCGCCGTCATCGAAGCGGTGCGCCTGGATCTGACCCCGGTGCTTGCGGGAGCGAACGCGCAGCTCACGGTCGAGGTCGCACCGGACCTGCTGGTCTCTTTCTCCCCCGCCAACCTGCGCTCCGCGATCTACAACCTGCTCAGTAATGCAGTTAAGTACCGCGCCCTGGACCGGCCCGCCCAGGTACAGGTGCGCGCCTATTCGACGGGGCCGCGGGTGGCGCTGGAAGTGCAGGACAACGGACTGGGGCTGAACGCCCACCAGCAGAGCCGCCTGTTCGGGCTGTTTCAACGGCTGCATACCCACGTCGAGGGTACCGGGGTGGGCCTCTACATCACCAAGCGCCTGGTCGAAAACGGCGGCGGCACGATTACCGTGGCCAGCCACGTAGACGTGGGCACCACCTTTACGCTCACCTTCCCCACCTAAGGGCCTTTTCGCCATGCCTCACTTAACCAGTGTGCTGCTCATCGATGATGATAGCACAACAAATTTCCTCAACAAGGCGCTGCTGACCCGCATGGGCGTAGTGGAGCAGGTGCTCACGGCCGAAAATGGGGAGCAGGCCTTGCGTACGCTGGGCCAGACCTGTCACGGTCCCGACAGCACCGCGTGTCCCCAGCTCCTGTTCCTCGACATGAACATGCCCGTGCTCAACGGGCTGGGCTTTTTGGAAGCCTATGTGCAGCTGCCACTGGCGCAGCAGCGGCCGATTGTCATCGTCATGCTCACCACCTCGCTGCACCCCCTCGACCAGGCGCGGGCCGAGCAACTGCCCATTGCCGGCTTTCTGAATAAGCCGCTCACCAAGGAGAAGGTGACGGCCATTTTAGCGCAGTACTTTGCCTAGCAACTGCTGCCGGTGGGTATGGCTAGTAGGTAGCCGTCAGCCTACCTCCTGCTTGGTCCTAGCAAAATAGGATGTTGGGCAAAGTTGGCGGCGGCTTCTTTTCCCTCTTGCTCCTGGGAAAAGTTGCTTTATATAAGGTTTCTTCTCGGACACTCCCTGGAATATGTAGGGTTTCTGCCTCGTCGCTCGCAACCTCGGATTATGGTATTTTACCTTAGCAAGACGTTCTTATTTGCCTCGCCTATGTCTCGTGTTCTGTCCCCCTACTGCCAGTTTCGCCTTGGCTATCGCTACGGGTTGCTTGGAGCAGTGTCCACCCTGCTAGCGTGTCAAACGCAAACAGCGCCGGTAGCGCCACCAGCCAATGCCTTTCGGGAAGGTCATCAGTTCACCTATCAAGTGGCTCGGGTTGCTCCCGGCAGTCAACAGGTACAACTAGATACGCTGGTGCTCACCAGTTTCGGAATCGATCCTAGTTGGGAAGTTGACACCTTCCGTACGGCCCATTTCGCCCTGCGCACGCGGCAGACGAGACTCGGCTATAGCTACGGGGCTCACGCCACGCCTACAAATTTTTCTGGGGTAATTGAACATGATTCGCTCCTGTGGAGTCACCCTCCGCGGGAGGGGGACTACGCCATCTTGGAGCTGAGTCCTTTCCCCTACATACAATTACCCGCTAAAACAGGCCATCAGTGGACGTGGGATCTAACAGTGGGTGAGAGTTGGAGTAATCCGCAGTGGGCCACGTGGCGGGGTCGAATCCAAGTGCGCAGCCAGTACCGGGTGGTCGGGAAGCAAGTGGTACATATGCCGCTCGGTTCACTCTCCTGCTGGCTGGTCCGCGCCCGTGCCAGCTGCCCGGTGGGAAATTCTTCCCTGGACCTATGGTACCATCCAGCCTATGGATTTGTGCAACTAGACTACCATACGATCACGGGTACTCGTCTCACGTTTAAATTAGTAGGGGAACGTATGGAGCAATCTACTAGACCCTTTCCAGTACCGAATTATCAACTGTCAGCCTCGAAGTGAACGCACTGATTACAGTCTATAACCTTTATTAAAGGGTGAATTACAAGGTGTTACGACACGGTTTTCTTCACTGTCAACTGGCTATCTTCTAAGGGAAGCGTATAGAGTCCCTATTGTTTCCTGCCGTATGTTGGTAATATTGTATTTGTGCATTATACACACGCACAACACAAAGCATATTGTCAATACCTACAACATCTCCAACATTAAGAATACAATGTGCTTTTTATGGTTCGTATTGTGAATACTGCGTATGTTTACTCGCAATGTTCTCAACAATACCAATACGATGCAGATACTAACGTTTACAAACCGCAAGGGAGGAACAGGCAAATCCACTTCTGCATGGGCCGTTGCTCACTGTCTTGCTCATGATGGGCACCGGGTGTTGCTTGTTGACGGCGACCCGCAGATGAATCTTACCCAGGCACTTCCAGCCAGCTCACAGGACAAGAGCCTGACCCAGATACTTGATGGCTCTCTTGGCTTCCCAGAAGCTATGCAACAGGTCGGTACTAACCTGTGGCTAGTACCCGCTTCTCCGTCGTTGGCGGCTGCCGAAAAGTTGCTGGGTACCGACGCCATGTACCCGTTGGCGTTCAAGAATCTGGTAGGCGACCTGCGCAAGCTGGTGGACTTTGTGATTTTCGATACAGGGCCCAGCCCAAACTCGGCCTTGGCCATGGCAGCGATTACAGCATCGGACCAAGTCTACATTCCTACAACGCCTGAGTACTTTGCTTTCAACGGCCTGGAGTCACTGCTCGACTTAGTAAGTCGCATTCAGAAAAACTTCTCACCGAACCTACGGGTAGGAGGGGTGTTTCTGACGAAATACGCCAAGAACTACCGCAAGAGCTTGCATCACCAATTTGTCGATGTCATGCAACAGCACCCCAACCTGGGGGCCTATTTGATGGAATCTACGATTCGTGATAACGTCGCAGTAGCCGAAGCGCAAGTCAACCAGCAGTCGTTGTACGAGTGGGCTCCTCAATCCGCAGCTTTGCAGGACTACGAAGCGCTTACCCAAGAAATTCTACGCAAAAAGTAATGTCGAAACAGAAAGTAACCCTCGGTCATCTGCTCCCAAAGCCTGCCCAATCGGTGGACGATCTTCTTCTGGGCAATTCACCTTCCCCGCGGATCGAGCCTGCACCTGAACCAACGGCAGGTGACGAGGCCAAGATTCGATTCACCAACGCGTTACCACCTAGCACGTTCCGTCGTCTACAACAGTACACCTTCTGGTCTCACGAGACGATCGGTGACGTACTTAACGATGCGCTGCTGGCTTACTTGGATGGCAAACCTGAAGCTGAACGAGAGATCCCAGCAAAGCAAGCGAAACGCCGTCGATTGCCCCCGGCGTAGAAGAGGACATGACTGTATCGTAAGGTCGTGATGTGAGCTACAACCCGTTGACTGTCAGTACATAAATAGGTAGTATCTAGAAGTATAAAAACGCAAAAAACGCGCGGTGTAAAATTGAGCTTGTATACTAATTTATACTCCCCAGAACTTAACAACCGCTACAAAAATGACGTCAAAAAAAGCTAGCTAGCTTTTACTACTTGTTACTATATTAATAGTATTATAGGTGCCATAACTCACAGTTTTACAAATAGTTAAGAGGGTCAACCGCTACAAAGATGACGTTAACCGCTACAAAGATGACGTCGGGCGCTACAAAAATGACGTCAGTCAGCTACAAAAATGACGTCAAGTAGGACTTCAACCGCTACAAAAATGACGTTACTTCCATGAAGAGTCCAGCCAGCAAGATTACAGCCGTCGTTGCCCAACACAATGCGCTTGTGAATGCCCGCTTTAGCTTCGCTCCCATGCAAATGCGGCTTTTCATTGCCCTACTCACGCGCATTGACTTCAATGACGAGGAGTTTCAACCTCAGTTCATTCCGTTTGAGGAACTGCTGCACTCCAAGAGTAAAAAAGGTGGCTCCAGCTACGAGGCAATTGCTGACATGTGTCGTGATATCACCAAATTCACGGTGCACATAGAAGAGCTGGATGAGCAGACTCGGAAGCGAAAGAAGAAGCCTGTGTATCTCAACCGGCCGCTTATGGCGCAAGCGGACTACCATGGCGAAATGGGTGGGGTAGTCGCCTCTTTCAACCCACTGATCATGCCTTACCTGCTACAGCTTCGAGAGAGCGGCAACTTTACTACGGCCGAAGTAGAGCAGCTACACAAACTGAAGAGCCCGTATTCGCTCCGCATCTACTTCCTGCTCCGTGAGTACGGCGACTTCGGCAAGCGGACTATGACGCTGGAACAGTTACGGTTTGCCCTTGATATTGATGAGAACGAGTACCGTGAATTTAAGAACCTCAAAGCCCGGGTACTTGACAAAGCACAAGACGAAATTGCGACAACGGATATACCGTTCACCTACAATGTAGAGCGCAGTGGGCGGTCCGCGAAAAGCATCATCTTTTCCTTCCCGCCAACGGGAACCGCTACAATAATGACGTCCATTGCGCGTCCTGTGTGGCAGCAGCGTCTGATAGAAAGCGGAGTGGGGAACCGTAGTATTGCCACCATCGAAGCGCAACTGAGCGCCGGGGAGTACGATGAAGGGTACGTGGAATACGTGATGCACATTGTGCAGAGCCAGTTTCGCAAGGGCAAGATTAAAAAGCCCGCTGGCGCCATCTACAAAGCCCTGGTGGAGAAGTACCTCTTGGAGGATTATACTGCCTCCAAAAAGCCTCGGCAATTAGCAAAGAAGGAACTACCCCAGGTCACGGAGAAAAAGGCGGAGGTGGCTTTCCGGCTAAGCGAAGTGCGGGAGATGTACAACAACCCTGGGCCCTATGCGCAACGCCAGAAACGGGCGGATACCTTTGAGCAACATCTGCAGCAGATCTATCTACAGGACGGCTTCAGAATAGAAAAGCGAGAGCAAGAAGACTGGCTGGTAAAACAGGGCTAAGACCATGTTACTTTCGTTTCCATAAGGCGTAACTCACCTCAGCACATTCCGTACTAGAGCCTCAAAGCTGTGATAGCTTTTGTACTTTATTGCTGTATCATGTCTTCTGGTTACTTGCCTTGCCCGCCTGCTTCTCTGTCTCTACCTGAACAACAAGGGTGGTTATCGCGCCTCCAGCAGGCAGAGCAGATTGTGGGAATAGCCGAAGCAGGATTCCCGCAAGTGAGTTCTGAAACACTATCACTGTGGCAACGCTATGTGCAAGGCGAACTGACCCTGGAGCAGCTGTTGATTCTACAGTGTCACCGCTTACGGATCCGGTAGGCAGGGAGGCAAGCACTGGTTTACATTACCTATAGAAAGCTAGTAAATAATACACTTCCTGCGGAAGAGGCTAGCAATAGAAGGCCTACACAGATCGTTCGGTAGAGGCGGCCGATTTTCGTTCAATGTATAACCCACTATACATTGGAAAATCCCCTCCGGCTTCTTTCTACCTGTATCCGTAGCCCGCTACCTGATGGCCTTTGCAATTATTCGCGTCACCAAGATTACGAGTCGGGAGCAGGCGCAAAGCGTGGCGCACCATAACTATCGCACGCAAGAAACGCCCAATGCCGATCCTACTTTGCGCCATCTGAACCAGGAACTGGTCAACCACTCCCAGCGCAGCTACTGGGACTTGGCCTTCTTATAGCAGCGGGGGGATAAAATTACTCTAAGCCGTTTCCAGCGGCTTTCGCAGGCTGCGCAGCCCGTTGGGCTCCACTTCCACCTGGCTGGGGAAGGTGTATTTGCCTAACCGGTTGATATGCTCGTAGCGGGCGGGCGAGAGCCGGGCCAGGTCTTCGTCGCGCACCGCCACGCCTTCGGCCCGCAGCGTTTGCACCACCTGCTGCAGGTAGACCGTGTTCCAGAGCACCACCAAGTTGGTAACCAGATTTAAGGCTCCTACGACCTCCTGCTGGGCTTCTTCCTGTTTGCGGCGAATGAGCCCGTCGCCGCCAAACCAAAGAAACACCCGCAACGCGTGCAGCCGCTCGCCCTTGTTGAGCTGCGCGTGAATCTTGCGCCGCAAGGGTTGACTGAGCAGGTAGCGTAGGATGAAATTGGTTTTGATGAGCCGCCCGTATTGCTGCAGCACGTAGGTCAGGTTGTGCTGACGTGGATAGGCCTGCAACTTGCCGATGAAGAGCGAGGCCGTCACGTAGCCGAGCTTAAACGAGCCGGCTATTCGCAGCAAGTCTTCCAGGCGGGCCTCGATGTAGCCGGGCTGCACGTGGCCCGTGAAGTGCAGGCCTGGGTAGCTCAGCTCGCGGCCCCGGATGCGGCAGAGCTTCTGGTCGCCGATGTCGCGCAGGCGCGGCGAGTACTGCAGGCCCAGCAAGTCGAAGAGTCCGAAAATCAGGTCCGTGTAGCCGTGCGTATCGGTGGCGTGCTCGACGATGACCACGTCGGTCTCGTTGCCCAGCACCTCGTCCAGCACGTAGGTCGCGTCGCGGGTGGTCGAGGAAATGGCCCGGCTCCCAAACTGGGCGTAGTGGTCGGCGGTGTGGGTATAGAAGGTCAGGCCCTGCCCGTAGCCGAAGTAGCGGGGGATGGCGCGGGCGTTGCGGATTTTGCCACTGACGGGAAAGCGCTGGCCGTCGGAGGAAGAGAGCGTGCCCCCGCCCCAGTGCCGGGCCAGCCATTGGCGGTGCTGGTGGTTGACTAGGCGGGTGGTGGCGCGCTTGAGCGTGTCTTCGCGTAAGTAGTTGGCGGCCACCCAACACAGGGACTGGTAGTCGAGCCCCGTGCTCTGGGCCATCTCGCGCAGGGAGATGTGGCAGGCGTTGGCCAGCAGGGCCGCGTAGAGCAGCGCCTGGTGCTCCGGGGCGCGGGGCGTCGTCTGGTCCAGGCCGGTCAGCTCGGCCGAGAAGCCCGTCCACTGGTCGACTTCCACCAGCACTTCCGTCAGCTCCGCCCGCGGCAGCGAGGCGCTCAGCAGCGCGCGCAGCTGCTCGACCTCGGGGCTCAGTTCCTCGGCCCGTAACGGGGTGACGACCAACTCCCCGTCCTCGTCGAGGCGGATGTCCTGGCCCTGCGCCAGTAACTGCTCCAGCAACGGCAACTGCGCCTCGACTTCCTGCAACCGCTCGTCAAGACGCTGGGCGCTGCCGAGTTGCGCCAGTAGGTCCGGGCGCTGGCGCGCCCATTCGGCGGGCGAAAGCAGGTAGGTATCGAGCGAGGCGTATTTGCGCGAGGCGTTGACGACCACGTCGCCCGCCCGCAGCCGCTCGCGCAGCGTGGCCAGCACGCACAAGCCGTAGCGCACACGCTGGGCGCGGCCGGTTTGGTCGAAGACGAACGCCCTCCAGCTGGCGGGAATAAAGGCCGTGGCGGCGTCCTCGGGCAATTTGCGCCGCTGGCCCGTGTGCAGCTCTTTGATTAAGATAAGCGCGTCGGCGAAGTCGTCGCCCGCAAACGCCTGCTCAAACACTATCTGCTGCAAGAGGCGGCCCAGCAATGTATTCAGGCGGGCGGCCACCGGTAGCAGATAGTCCAAGTACGAGTGACGGGCCGGGCGGGCGAAGTCGGCCACGGCGGTGAGCGCGGCTTGCAGCTGCTCGCGGGGTACCTGGGCGTAAATCTGTTCCCGCAGCACCTCGTCCGGTACGTGTTCCTCGTCCATGACTAGGCCGATGGCCTGGCCCAGCGTGCGTAGGGCCTGGTCTTTGGCCCGCGCGTGCGCCAGCTGGTCGTCCTGCAGCGCCCGCCGGGCGCGGGCCACGGCGTGCTCCCAATGCTCGTCCATCATTTTGAGCACCGTATCCGTCAGGTCGCGATAGGCCTCCCGACACGCGGCCACCAGCAGCGGATAGCGCTTGGCCGGCGCGAAGCGCTGAAGAACTTGGTTGGTTTTGTTGCGGGCGGTGTGGGCCAACCGCTTCTGGCGGTTAGGGTGCAGCTCGTCCGCTTGCCAGCCCGGCACACCGAGCTGGTCGAGGTACGCTAGCTTGCCCAGCGTCTGCAGGATGCTGGTCGCCGAGCTACTGGTCGGGGGCTGGTGCAACCACGTGTGCCGGCACAGACCCAGCGCGGGCTCCACGACCAACAGGGCATCGAGTTGGGTCACGACTTCGGGGGTAAGCAGTGCGAGCAACCGGCGGTAGGTTTCGGCCTGGGTACGCTCAGACAGGGCGCCCACCAGCCGCTCCAGCTCCACGATGCCGGGCCGCAGGATGCCGTGCTGGCGCAGGTGGCCCAGGGCCAAGGTGAGCAGCAGGCGCTCGTTATCGTGCTCCAAGGCCCGCTCCACCAGCCAGGCTTCAAGCCACGGGGCATCCAGCACGGGTTGCCAGCGGCGCACCTGCAAGTGGTTCAGCAGCACGCGCAGGTGCTCGGTTAGCGTCGCCTCGCGCTCGCCGTAGGCCTGAAACAACGCGGGGTCGATCTCCAGTTGCCGGGCCACGAACTGCACGAGACTATCCGGCACCTGACGGTACCACTCCGGTGGCAGGTAGCCCAGCAGCCGTAGCACGCCCAGTTGCACCGCAAACCCGAGGCGGTTGGTGTCCCGGCGCTGCTGGGCGACCAGCTGCTGGTCGGCGGGGGTAAGCCAGCAACTGGCTTGCAGGTCTTCTTCGCGCAGGTCGGCGGGAAGGGTCTGGTAGCGCTGGCGCTCCAGGGCAGTCAGGAAGTCGGCGGGCATGCGCAAGGCGACAGGTGGTAAACAAACGCCCCTTTTCCGGTACCACCAAGTACCGCCCAAAATCGGACGCCTGACCCGGCAAACTGCGGTACCCGAAACGGGTTTCCGCAATCAAGATACCCTAAATTCGCGTTTCGCCTCTTTCCGGTACCACTCACCCTCCTTTTACCATGAAGAAACTCGGCTACGCCCGCGTCAGCACCAGCGAGCAGGTACTCGACCTCCAACTCGATGCCCTCCGGCAGGCTGGCTGCGACGATATCTATACCGATACCGTCTCCGGGGTGCAGGCCCACAAGCCGAACTGGGAAAAACTGCTGGCTTACGCCCGCAAAGGTGACACGGTCGTGATCTGGCGGCTCGACCGGCTGGGCCGCTCCACCAAGCACCTGATTGAGGTGGTCGAGGACCTGAGCCGCCGCGGCCTGCACCTGATTTCCCTCCAGGACCCGATTGACACGACCTCGCCGGGTGGTCAGCTCGTGTTTCAGATTTTCTGCGCCTTGGCCGAGCACGAGCGCAACGTGCTCGTGCAGCGCACCCGCGCTGGGCTGCAGGCGGCGCGTGCTCGCGGCCGCCAGGGCGGCCGGCCCCCGGGCCTGGCCCCGCGCTACCAGAAAATCGCCCCCGCCGTCAAGGAACTCTACGAAGCCGGCCAGCAGTCTACCCGCCAACTCATGGACTACTTCCACATCGGCTCCCGCCGCACCTTGTATAAGATCCTGCGCTTTGCGGGCTGCCAGATCAACGAAAAGTCCACGGTGCCTACTGCAAAAGCAGTCGACAAGGCCTTACCGTAATTCTTTGTCCAGTTACTAACGCAACCCCATAGCGGTCAGTACTTCCCCTTCCAAACGCTTGAGGTGCTCCAGCGTCACGTAGAGAAAATTTCCCGACCCACAGGCAGGATCTAAGATGCGCACCGATGTTAGGCGTCGCAAAAAGCGCGTTAGTTCAGCCCGGGCTTCTTTCGTCTTACCCTTCTCCAGCCACAACGCACCAGCAGCCTGGGCAGCTGCCCATTCCCGACGGAGCGGCTCAATGATCGTGGGAATCACTAAGCGCTCCACGTAACGCCGCGGCGTATAGTGGGCACCCAATTGGTGCCGTTCCTTTGGGTCCAACGCACGCTCCAGCAGCGTACCGAAAATTGTAGGCTCTACTTCGGTCCAATCGGCTTTGGCGGCTCGTAGCAGCAACTCCATTTGATCCGCTGTCAGTGGCAAGGCAATCGCATCGTGAAAGAGCTTCCCGTTGAAATGACGCAGCCTGGCCTTCAAATCGGGAGAGAACCCTCCTTTGTCCATCGTATGCCACAGGCTCTGTAGTGCATCAGGTAGCAGGTCACGTAGCTCGGGCGTACTGTATTGTTGCAGCAGACCCGTAAAGGAGGCCTTCGGAATCAAGTTGACGTCCTCGGCGAACATGGTGAACAGGCAGCGCATCAGAAAGTGCGCGACCGTATCGGCAGCGTGGCCAGCTCGTTCTAGTTGGGAGGAAAGCCCTGCAAGGTAACCAGCGAGCTCGCGGGTGACGCGGGCAGCCCGCCGGGAAGGATCGAGTTGTTGGGGCTCTAGGAAGATTTGACGAAGCGTTTGCCGGGTGCTTTCCTCCGCCAGGTCTTTCAAATAGAGGCGGTAGCGGGTCTGGTCAGGGAAGGGGACGAACGCTTCGCTGACGCTGGCAAAGTTGCTATAGACGTCAATACAGTAGCCCACGTCGGCCACTAGAATGAAGAGGGGTTGGGGCTCTTCGGTTGGTAGGGCACGGGCGTAGCTCAGGGCTTGTTGGCGGGCCGCCTGCATCATCTGCTCCCATTTGGCCGTGCCGCGAGTGGCGTGGCCGGTGCGACGCTTCTCGGGGGCTAGACCCAGTTCACGCCTGAGGTCCTGAGGTCCTGAGGTAAATCACGCGCCGCGCGTTTTTTTAGAGTAGTTAAAACTTCAACAAAGTCGTTGACCCCCTGCTTTGTTTCGAGAATAAAGCAACCGCGTTTGTAGAGGTCGATTCGGCCGGTGCTTTTCTTGCCGCCGTCGTTGAACTGCACGGCCCGTTCGAGCACGTAGGCGTCGTGGGCGGGGTTATCCGTTTTGGGGTCGGGGCGGGGTACGCCGAGCAGGTCGCAGAGGTCTTGGATGAACAGGCCGTAGTTGGACAGCTCCGCGCCGCCGGATGTTTTCCAGCGGGTTTCAAATTCTGAATAGGTCACGAGCAAGTAGCGTTACAATAGAGGTACTCGCGAAGTAAAGAATAAATTCGCCTCGTGCTAGGGAGGTGCTACAAACTATTGCCAGAATACGTCCTGTTGCCAATTTGCCGGGAAGTCCATCACGCGTTGGGGAATAGTGGGATGGGCTTGCAACAACGCTTTCAACTCTTGCTTGAACGTCACGGCCGCTCGTGGATCAATCGCATCCAAAAGATAAGCAGCAACGACCAGTACGATGTAGAGCCGGTCGTCCTGTGGCATAGGGCCTGTGACGGGCCATAGGTTACGGGGTCGCCGAGGCAGCACTGGTTTGATCGTCAGGGTACGATTCCACAGCCGGGAATGGTGCGCGCAGATGTTGCGCACGTAGCTTAGCATTTGCGCCCAGCTTTTCAGTACGACGTCATCCACGCCGAAGTAGGCCCCAATGGCTTTGGTAGCAGGAGAAGAGCGTAGGTTGTGTAGCAGTTTGGATACTATGCCGAAAGAGGCCACTTCAAAGGCCATCCAGCAGGGCGGACGTTGCGGGGAAGAATATGTTGCTCGGTAGTGATCGAGAAACATCTCATGGGCGCGGCCTAAATCCTTATCTAGTGCTACTAGATTGCCTTGGAAACGATGCGAACTAATAGCCGTGCGTGGGTTTTCATACCAATGCGGTCCCCATAGAAGCGCATTGTGATAAGCGAGTTGAGCCCGCAATGCTATTTCGATGGTTCCGGTGGCTCTAAAGACCAGCGAGCGCAGTGCCTCATCAAATTCGTAGAGGCCAATAACGGTTTCCAGCGTGGTACCGGGACGAAATGAATGCGTAGGGTCGCCGGGCGTCTGGAACGAGAGAAAGTAGGCCGCCAGCCGGTAATAGCTGAGCCTGGCCAGGGCGCGTTCGGCTTCGGCAACATCGGTAATAAGCAGCCCACGACTCTGCAATAGAGCCACTTGTTGCGCAAACGGGAGGGCAGGCTTGGAATAAATCACAGGCGATAGGCAACAAAAAACCCGCCCTGGTGCGCTGATCTAACGAGAAGCGTGGCGGGTGTTGTTGTGACAAATGTAAAACGAAAGAGAGGAAAAACAAGTTTCCTCCCTCTGTGCACTGCTAGAACGTGGCTGCAACGGCTTTGCTTTCTTGCGGGGTATCGGTCGATTGGCACTGTGTAGATTCTCTATCAGAAACTTCTCCATGCCGCCGGGGGTACGTAAGAGTTCTAGGAAGTCATTTCCTTCAATGCGGCAAGTGTAGGTGCCGCGTCTGCTACGCGCGCTGAGCATAATACCGTCGTCGCAGGCATCCATGATGTAAATACCCCAACCATCGTCGCGCCATGCCTTCCACTGCGAAGGATAATCTGTAATCGATACGGCATGAGAGGGGTGAATGACTCCTAGATAGGCGGCTAGTTCTGCTGTAAGACGAAGGACTTGGCCGGTGTCCTGGGCCACGAGTACGCGTTGTCTTCTGCGGAGCTCTACGCGCCACAAAAATGAGCGTTGGATAGGCTCTCCATCAGGAAACCCCCAGCGGGCAGGATACACCCAGACTCCTTCCACCAATGGTTCACCCAGCGCCGCGCAGAATATCTCTTGAGCCATAGTGCTTATACTTTTGGGATGGTATGCTCTGAGAGTAGCGGTAAGCCAGGTGGTCCTTGCCGATAGTATGCCTGTACAATGGCTTTTTCCTTCGCCAATTCTTCTTGGTAACGCTCCAAAATGGAGTTTATAGCCTGAATATTAAGCTCTAACAACCCAATGATTTGCGCGTGAAGCAGGAGTTCTTGTGGTATGGTAGCGTGCGTCTCCGACATGTTCCTAGAGTAGGTGGGATAATAGGAATCAGATGGTTGGGGCGCCTGCTTCAGAGAATGCTGGGAGCAACTCGCGCAGCTGCTCTTCCTCTTCAGGTGTCAGCAGGCTGGCTTCTTCGCGTATGAGCAAATTCAACATCCGCCGTTCCCGATCTAATTGGCGTTGCGTACGCTCCAGCAGGACGTTGAGCATCATCACTTGCGATTCCAAGCTGCCGATTAGTCGGCCCGACAGATGCATGTATTGTGCTTTGTAATCAGCTGCCAGTTGTTTATAGTCCGACGTAGACTCTTGCGTGTAGCTTTGTTGTGGAGTAGTAGGTGGTTGGGTGGGCTTAGGCATAGGTGTAGAAGATATGGGTACAGAAGATAATCAGTGCTCATATTAAGCAGAATATCCCAGCTCTTTTACCGCACGCTAAGATGCGAGTGTTCCAGCTTTTTTCCAGAGAATATTAGCAGACTGCCACATTATGTGTAGAATAGTGGCACTGAGCAAAGTATTTTGTTCAGAACTATTGCTGTATCAAGAATTGTTAAGTAATTGCTAAACATTTATGCCTGCTTCTAGTAGTAAGAGAGCACCTAAGTTCGAGGTCGAAAGACTTACGCAGATTCAGGGCAAGGTTACTTTTTACAAGCTTCTGAAAGATGACGTCTGCTTTTTTGATGAGTTTCAACAACAAATTAAAGACGATGGCAACCACGTTTCAGAACTAATCAGTGCATTTAGCTTGATGGACCAGGTAGCAAAGCTCAGGCATCTACCTGGGACGAAGTACCATCCGTTGGGCGAGAGCTTTACTTACACATCGAACGGTAAAGCTTGTAGGGCGCGCAACCACGAAATCAAAACGAAAAACTTACGCGTGTATTTGTGTCACTTAGATGACCCTGCTGGAAAGGTAGTGGTGATGGCAGGACATAAAAACACACAGGCCGCTGATATAGCTGCTTTTGAAAATCTTGTATTACAGTACCTCTCTACACTCTAGCATCACACTCTATGTTCTCCCGCCGCGAAATCCTATCCCATCCTAGCTATTGGCTCACCGAAATGCGCACGACTGTCTTCGAGGCCGTTTCTGCCTTCATGACGAAACGCAACATGACTCGCCGGCAGTTGGCAGAGCATCTTGACTGCAGCCCCGGTTATGTTTCGCAGATGCTCAATGGCGATACAAATGCCTCGTTGGAAAAGCTTTCCGAAGTGTGCCTGGCTATTGGCGTTGTTCCCCGTCTGCGGTTGGAAGACTTAGATGATGTTCTAAAAAGAGATGAAATCTTGGGTTTTACTTTGAGCAGTCAAGCTCAAGGCGTTTTATCAATGCCTAGTTCAACAAAAGCAGTTACTGAGAAACCTGCTGCCTTTATTTGACCCCTGCCTAAGCTTCAAAATAGTTGCTATTATGCCTGAAAACGCATTCCCTGGAAGTGTTATAGTGGAAAGCATAGATCTTACTTCTTTCTACTATGACATAGATTTCAAACCAGATGATGACCACAAAATAATTTATCAATTAAATACGCTTCATCGAATATTCCTTGAAAGCAAGCGGGTAGAAGTTAGAATTGATATTACATACCTTGCTGAGGGGCACGACAAGCCTGTCGTCAGTGGTACTTGCGTAACCTCATTTATGATTGAGGAAATATCGAAAGTAGTCGTTGAATCGACTGGCCGCGTGAAGTGGAGGTTAGCGGGTGAACAGCTCCAGATTTTAGCACATGAAAGTGTCGCTCATACACGAGCATTACTGGCTCTTCACACAGCCGCAACGCCTTTAGGGAATACACACCTAACTATTTTCGATCATTTGAAGCTTCAACTTGAGCCTGTACAGGATGATGAGCCAGTTGAGTAACAACTAATAACAAAGCCCCTCAATTGAGGGGCTTTTTACATTTAGCCGAATCTTGAACTATTGCCCTACAAGAGTGCAATCAGCATAGCTGTCGACGTTTGGAGATCTGGGGCAGTAGAGGAGCCAACGGATCGGATTACAGGCCTTAAGCTTACAAGTATTGCATGGTAAAATGAAAACTTCTTCTATTTTAGTACGCAATGAAAAACGCAGTACACCTCAAGCAACAAGTTGACGCACTTGAAAAGCAATACATAGTCCTTCTCCAGAAACGAGCAGCTCTTCCTAGTAGACGCCCGACAAATGGCAGCAAAGCCCGACAAGAGCGCGAAATATCTGACGAAGCATACTTCCTTTTGCAAGAACTCAATGGCCTATCATATGCAAACACTGCTTATGCTGCAGCATTAGATGATAGAAAAGAGGGATGTATGAGGATGATAAATGACCCTTACAATCATAACAGTAGATAAATATCAAGCTCTACATTTTAGATGCTTGCCGCCAGCTCCATCATAGGGGTCTTCTATCAATAATGTTGTAAGAAGTGTCTTGATGAAGTAACAGGAGGTATATACTTTTCCCTAGGGGTTCCCCCAAGGTTTCGTGTGTCTTAGAGGAGCTAAGCCATGACCAAGTAGGTTCACATAGACATTGCCAATGATCCTCTTTCTCTAAGTGAACCTGCTCTCCGCAATCCCAACACCAAACATGAAACTTACCGCAGCCGTCGCATTTACCGACCGCATGCATGGCAATCATTCCACCGGTCTGAATATAGAAGTAATAATCCCAAAGGACGAGCCCGAACTTACATGTTTCAGACATGCACTCGACCCATTGGCTCAAGTTTAAACTTTCGATATCCTCCTGCATTATGAGGCGGATGCCTATATGGTCCTGAGCTCGATTCAAAGCTGCTTTGGTATGTCCATTCGTACAAACTAAGAAGCCTCTCTTAGCTTGTACGTCACGCATTAGGCCTTCGAAAGCTTCTACCTCCTTGACATCAATTGGGCGCTTCTTGTCCTTGGCATCAAAGATTATCCTCCTCTCTATATCAGTGCCATACCTGTAATCGACTAGGACATCAATCTGTCGTTTGTAGCCACTTAAGTGACCCTTGATCCTAGCGTTAGGAATTACAGTGAATAACAGGTTGTCTTGATATTCTACTGCAGTGAGCAGAGCAACTAATCTTTCTAGGGCTCGCCACTGTTGCATAATTAAAAGCGCTCATCCCGCTCTTCTTCATCGTCAATATAGATAGTCACTAGCTGTCCCGCCAATGGCATCTCCATTGAAAGCTGTGCTTGGCGGTATGCTCCTTGTCGGTCTGTAGCCAGCACCATGAATTCTTCTGTCAACTCTGGAAGCGTTCGCCCACCAAGTGGATCAGGTCCCGCTACCGCATGTACACGCACCTTATAGAGCTGTAGGCCTTCAGGTAGTTCATTGGTGTACCAAATGTATTCCAGCTTGCAGTGGGAGCAACGCACCAAAATGTGCCAAGCACCCTTATAATGTCCTACCCAACAAGCCAAAAGGCGTCGCTGTATGTGTGGCAATACCTTTTGGCTCACTGGACATGTGAGGGATGAAAAAATACTTTGCTCTATGGTATCACCTACAATCATCTTGATGTTTTCTGTATTTTGAGCTAGTATAATTTATTAAATGCAATAATAAATTATATAATTAAAATTTTATACAGGTTGCTAGTGTGTGCTGGTCTAGCGATGCTTGCTTATATTAATTGTATAAATCATGCTTTGTTATTGATCTTTCATCATGTATAACTAGGAGATCGACATTGTGTCTTAATATACCGGCTGTTACAAAATTATCCTCTTCAATATACCTATAATATTGTTCCCAGTAATAATCTATCATTAGTTTTACTGACTCGGTTAGGGTATCACTTGTATTTAAAAAATGTACTAGTCCTTTATTCTCACATGTAATAAATATATCTTCATCTTCTACACTATCAGGAAGCCGTACTTTTCCTTTATATCCTACATAAGCATAACAATTAGAATTGATTAGTGAATCCTTTAATTCTAATGCTGAATAACAGCTATTAGTATAAACCAAGCTGCATCCAAATAAATGAGAGTTATTTGAGTTCAAATATCCCATTTGGTCTGCTGTGGATACAAGCGCGCTTGGACTACCGTGTGAATAGGCTACGAAAACGAATTTTCCTTCGTTAAACGACGCAATTGAAGCCTCAACATTTACTGAATGACATGAATCTCCGCTCAATACATGTAAGTTATGTGAATTCAGATCAAAGGATGTGCATAAATGAATATAGGAACGTCTGCAGTTATCTCCGATTGTTTCATCACAATCATCAGACACTATTATTATATTAAGCATTCTATTTATTACCAATTCGTGATTTATCGCGTGCTAAAATATCAATAGCAACAGCTAATATGTTAGAGATCATTTCCTGGCCGATATTGTCGTCACCTCCCTTTCTAACGGAATCAAGGATATCTAGAAGCGAATATGATTCCCCATTACGTGATTTTATAAAGGGTCTGATTTGCTCTTCTCTCGAGTGACGCAACACCCATTCTTCAAGAGCACTATCGACACGTGACGATATGTGAGCATCAGCTTTTTTTATAATATCTAGAATATATTGTGCTGGTTTATCTCTTTGTACAATATACCAAGCATGTCTATTTATAAGTTTAACTAAATCTTCCTTGCTAATATTATTGATGCTGCCAGTCATGATTATAAAGCAAATCAAAAGGCTTTTTTCTGTGATAGCATCAAAAACATTAAGCCCCTCAGCAATGCTGCCGAACATAATGTCTAGCAAGACGATAATTCTTTTAGATATATTATTTTCTATATATTCTATTCCTTCTTTCGTTGTTGGAAATATATGTATGTTGTCTGCATCATAGATCATCTTCAGTCGATCTACAAGCGGATAAGCTTCAGTAATGTTATCATCAATAATTACCAATTCTGGCTTTATTTTAGTTAGCATACAAATTATTTTTTAAGTGGAAGTGTAAGTTTGAAAGTTGCGCCAATAGGTGAGTATACACTGTTAGTTAATTCTATACTTCCATTTAGTGCAGACATTCGTGTCTTAGCGATAAATAAGCCTAAACCAGCGCCACCTTCTTCAGCAGTTGTAGTCGAAAACATATCAAACATACTGTTTTTAATTTTATCATTGACACCGTGTCCATTATCAGAAAACAAAATATAAACGCTTTTGCTGTCAACGTAGCTTTCGCACAATATGTGTTTATCACTGGTTTTTTTAAGTGCTTTAATTGAATTAGAAGATAAATTAGTTAATACATCTTCTAATAGTTTTTTCTTTCCAGTTAACTGAATATTTGAGCTAATATTAATGTCAACATGTATGTTTTCCTGTTCGAATTTTAGAGCATATGCTTCTGATAATACAGAAGTTATTAAATCCTTTATAGAGAAAGTAGTATCCTCTACATCAACTTGTGCATAGCTCAACATAAAATCTATTAAAGAACTAATTTTTTCACTTTGGTCAAAAATAACCTTGCTGTATTTAGTGTATAGAGTATTGTAATTCGGATTCGGGAAAGTATCAATAAAAAATTCGGAAGCGTGCTTTATCGGAGTTAATGCAAAACGAATACCATGAGCTAATTCCCCAGCAAAATCTTGTAGGGACATTAAGCTTAAGTACAGTGCTTCTTTTCGAAGAAACTCTTGTTCAGTCTCTTGTTGGTCTTTGACCCCCTCCTTTACTATATCAGTAACTTGTCTTGCTTTAGCAATTGTAGGAGCTAGTACCTCTTTTAACTCTGGTCTTGCTCTCACAATCTGAGCCAAATTCGTACTTATGTCTTTCACATCTGCAGATGCTCGCTTTAAATTATTTTGAACGCGTATCTTATTTTCAGATCTCTTTTTAACTTTATAATTAACAAAAACATCTAACTGTTCAATTATAAACTCTTTAAGTCTTCTATATGCCTCATTGTCAACAAAGTCTTGTCTATTTGTAGCATCAATAATCTGTGGGTTTCTATCTTTTGTAATATTTATAATTCCAATAAATTCCCTTGTGCTTAACCTGTTAAAGGCATCTTGCCATCTGCGTTTATCAATGCCTAAAATATCTCTTCGCTTATCTAAAACTGTTTCATACTCTGCAAATGGAGTGCAAATAACCCCATCACGATATATTTTAGCTCCCTCAATATAGTTCTCTGTGTCTTTATATTTAGCTTTAAAAGCTCTTTGATCTTCTTGATTGAAAAAATATAAATCTAGGTTTATAGGTCCAAAGGATTCAATATCTCTATACCTTATCTCAAAATCCTGACTGATCTCATTGAAATACAGATATCCTTGTTTTTGCTCATTGTAATCAAAAGGTATATTAGCATGTATTGTGGCCATAGACTCGATAGGCTCAGCAATAATCTTTTTATCCTTTAATCCAGCATTAGATGCGGTAATAAATATGTCAAAAGGAGGATTTAATTTATGAACCGGAGGTATAATTCTTTTTAATTGATTATATAAACGTAAAAGCATTTCAGTATCCCAAGCTTCATGAAGCATAGTAATAATGAGTTCTGTGCCTTGCTCATCTTCAAAAGTATCATCGTTTTCAATATACTCATATTCATTTTCTAAATCTGTGAACATTACTTGCTGCTGTAAGGATATCCTCTCATATTCTTTCCAGTTAATAGTTACTTTTAATATTTTTTTATCTGATTTTTTCTTTGTTTTTATACATAGGTGTTGCCCTAGTTTATCTGTGGCGAAACGACCAACACCTTTTTCCCCTATATATCGTCTCTTAAAAGGAGAAGGAGATAATTTATCCTTTCTTTTGCTAGCAGTGCCAACCACAAGCCACTTATCCTTGATATCATTTAAGGTCATGCCTAAGCCATTATCTCTAATGACAATCCGGCTTTTTGAAGACCTAGAGCTAACATTCGAAAACTGTAATTCAACTTTAGTTGAGTTGGCATCATAACAATTTTTTACCAACTCATATATAGCAGTTATTCTGTCAGTTATTAGACCCCGTCCCAGTAGTTTGAATGTGCTTACGTCAAAACGCCACTTTAACTTGCCTCCCATTATTTTGAATAAAAATTAAGATGCTGGATAATACTTTTAGCAACAGCGCTTCCTAAAGCAGGTGGAACAGCATTACCTATATGTCTCGTAAGTGCAGATGTACTCATTTGAATCTCAGTCTCACTCGGTAAGAATTGATAATTGAGTGGGAAGGATTGTAATAGAGCAGCCTCTCTAATAGATATAGCCCGATGCTGAGCTGGGTGACCATATCGTCCGTTGCTTAGGCCTGTACAATGGGTTGTTAATGTTGGAGCAACATCATTCCATGACATTCTTCCATAGGCACTTGTAAAACGTTTGCCAGAAGTCGTTTCACGGCAAGTCAATCCTGTTAGTAATTCTGATGGCCAATGAGTCCAATCTCCTCCCATAGGAGTAGCCTCTATTCTTCTCTGATTGATTTCTGTTAAAGACCTAGATCTATGTAGCTTATCAAGCTCATGAATCTGCCCGGCTGTTATATGAGGTAACTTTCCTATTGCATCATGCACTGTTACGTAACTGCCTTTTTGATGAGTAGGATTGATCAAATCGACCTTACCTATTAGGGAAGCAAACAAAACTAGCCTATAACGTCGTTGAGGGACGCCGTAATTAGCAGCATTTACTCTATATGTGCTGACATGATAACCTAAAGATTCTAACGTATCGATAAAGTCATTTAAAACCTTTCCCTTCTCATAACTAGCTAATAAAGTCACGTTCTCCATCGATACTATTTCAGGACGAACTTCACTAATTAAATTCGCGAAGGAATAAAGAAGCCGCCACTTCTCATCCTTATCTTCACGTTCACCTGGTACACGTGAAAACGGTTGACATGGCGCGCACCCAACAAGAATTTTGATTTTCCCCTCAGGATATAAACATCTAATATCATCTGCCGTAACTTCCGTGATGTCACGATGAAGGAAATTAGCTTTGTTATTAGCCTCAAATGCATGCTTACAAGTATTGTCAAAATCTAGCCCTGCTACTACATTAAGACCTTCTGTTTGTAAACCATGTGTTAATCCACCTACTCCACAGAATAAATCAACAACAGCATGTGGCGGGACGCAAGTATGTAGTAGAACCCTGCTATTTAAATTATTTTTTTTATTTATTAGCTGGCGTTTCTTCTGCTGAAATTCAGGAAATAATGGTAAGCTATTTAAACGTTTACTGGACATGATCTTGATTACTTCCTGTCTGTATGAAAGAAATTTGGAGGAGTAAGTGGCGTTAATAAATATCAGGAGCTCGATCTAATCGAAGCACTTTCCATATTCCACGTATTTCACTACGTTGTGCAGTCTTTACACCACCTTTCTTCTCATTATCAGACCATAGTTCTAGATATGACTTCTGGCGGAGGAGGTTTGTCTTTATACGCTTAATAACTAAGTAGCCGGCGTAGCTTACTACGAATACTCTATCAGATTGGTACTCCCAGTCTGCTTCATTCACAGGCTCAGCAACGATTCTTTGGCCGTGGTTCAACGTAGGTTCCATGGAGTCACCATTAACTTCGAATACGACACACTTTTCTAGCTGTTCTGGCGACTCTCCAGGCATTATAGGTACCGCAATAGTACCAAATTGATCAAAGTCAGCTTTTGATGCTCCTACTTCAGCGAAAGTGGCGCGAGCTGGCACAGAGATGAAAGTCAATTCAACTGTTCCAAATGGGACAACCTTTCTTAATAGGGGAGCGGTGTTATAACGTGTATCTCCCAGTATACCTCCACGGAGAGAATCAATTGATAAATCAAACTCCTTTGCTAACAGTGAAAGCACATGATCAGAAGGTTGTGCTTTCCCTTTTTCGTAGGCAGAAATAGATGCCTTAGTTACTCCAACTTTATTTCCTAGCTGCTCTTGTGTAAGAGCAGCTTGTATGCGGAAGGATTTTATTAAGGAGGCTGTGGTACCTATCATTGATTAATTTGACTTTCGGAAAGAAAATCGATTGATTGTAAAATAAATCAAATCAATGACTTGACTTATATTTTATCGTTTGACTATATTTGACTTGTCAATGAAAGACAGTGAAATACGCGGCAAAGTAAACTCTTTCCACGAAAAGTCAAGCGACCATGGATGTCAAAGAACCCCTCACATTAGCTGATCTACTACCTCGTGGGTCTCAGCAAAAGATTGCCGAGCGACTCGGCATTAAGAAACAAGCGGTCAGCGCTGCAATCAAAAAATGCAAGCCCGGGAATGCAGTCGTGATTGAAGCCCTACGCATCGCCCGCGAATGCGGCGCGCTGGATGCGGCCCAGGACTTAGCCAAACTCGCTGCCTAGCCATGAGTGCGGCCCCCATCCCCTTCGCGTTCAACGGCGTGATCATCCGCCGGGACGAAGCCGAGCGCGTGAGCCTGACCGATTTGTGGAAGGCTGCCGGCCGGCCCCGCAAGAAGAAGCCCACCGAGTGGCTGGCCCGTGAATCCACCGTGGACCTATTGGACATGGCGCAGAGTTTAATTACCCCAAAAATGGGGCAATTAGAATTCGTCGCTTCCCAGGCTGGGCGCCACGGCGGCACCTACGCTCAGCAGACGCTGGCGCTGTCCTACGCCAAGTGGCTTTCTCCCGAACTGCACTTGGCCGTCAACCAAGTCTTCTTCGAGCGGCAGGCTGAGGAGAGAGACCCCGACAAGATCCTGGACCGGGCGGAAGCGGCCTACCGCCGACGTGGGTTTACGGAAAGCCAGATTCAAGCCCGGTTCATGGGCAAAGCCTCCCGCAGTCGGTTGGTGTCGGTGTTGTCCCACCACGGGGTGAAAACGCCCAATGGATTTCGTCTGTGCACCAACGCGACCTACAAGCCCCTGTGGGGTGGGGAAGCGTCCCATATCCGCCAGCGCAAGCAGCTGTCTGAGAAAGCCAATACCCGCGAGCACATGAGCGAGAAAGAGCTTGTGGTCCTGCACCTGGCAGAGATCCTGGCCGCGGAGAGCATCGAGCAGAAAAAGGTACGGGGCAACAAAGCCTGCGCCTTGGAGTGTGCCCGCGCCGCCCAGTCGGTAGCCCGTCTGATTGTGCAGCACAAACAGGGAAATCACCTGCCCCCGGCCAGCTAAGGCAAGGTTCGAATCCCCCCTTCTCAGCAACCACCAAAGAAAATGGGCACCCCGCATTCGGGCACCCACCTTCCATCAATCACCACTTTTATCCTCCACAAGAATCATGCAAACCATCCTGCAACAATTCCAGCACGTCGACACCAACGCCGATGCGTTCGACGCCAACTTCTATCCCCGGCTGCTCGCCCGTTTGCAAAAGGCATACACGGCCCTGCTAGCAGATTACGACAGTGTATGGCAGGCGGAAGCCGAAGGCATCCTGGAAGTAACGCTACGCAGCCGCACGCAAACCTTGACCGTGCCCGTGCAAGGCAAGGTAAGCCCGGCGCTGGCGCTGCTATTGAGCGAGATGCTCGGCGACCAACTCCACGACTTGCAGCAGCGCATCATCCTCGAACACGAAAGCCTGGCGCGGGAAGGCGAGTCGCCGGAGCTCGTCAAGCTCCTCACGCTGCTATTGACGCCCATCGACGAGCAGGGCCGGGCAGTGCGCACGCTGGCGCCGGAGGCGCAACAGGCCGCTTAGGCAGAGAGGATGGGATTCGAACTCGCGCTCCTCTCTGCCCTACAGGTACCCCGGCCGGGGTGCCCATCACAAACAACTAACCTCTTGACTACAAAGAAAATGAAAAGTCAGCCATCTCCCAACTTCTCGGCCTCTGCCTTACTCCAACATCAGCGGCAGGAGGGCTTTAACAGCCACGACTTCCCTACTTCCCGCGAGCAACTGGCCGAGGCACAAACCCTATACGCGGCCAAACAACAGATCGTGCGCGCCTTATGGAACGCCATACAGGATGATACGGCGGAGCTAACCATTCGCACGCAGACGCAGCACGTGCACGTGTTTGTGGGCGAGAAGACCCTCTCCGATGCCTTGCGGCCCATCATAACGTACCTGGAAGGCGAGCTCAGCCGCTACGAGCACCGCATCTTGCAGCAGCGGGTGTACGTGGAAGCCGGCATCAATGAATGCGGCTTGGATGCCAGCGAGCAGCAGTGGGCGGTGTCGGAGCTACTGGCTGCGCCGGCGGAATCTTCGCCCCTGCATCCCTCAACGGAGAAACAGGCCGCCTAAGCGTCGGCCCCATGAATTACATCTCCCTGATCAATCAGTTCTGGGCCAAGGATCTGGAGCATTCCTTCACCCCCAATGACATCGCCGTGTACTTCAGATTACTGGAGCGCTGCAACGCGTTAGGGTGGAAGAATCCCTTCAACTTCTCAGTAGACGAATTACTGATGAAGCTGCGACTGAAGACCAAGGACCCGTTCACCACGGCCCGCAACCGCTTGAAGCAAGCCGGCCTGATTGAGTTTAAGAATGGGGATGGACGCGGCTGGACCACGCAATACTACTTGATCGATCCGGATGAAGATGAGGAAAGGGATAAGAAAAACACCCCCCTTATGCCACCCCTTTCGCCTACCCTTTCCCCACCCCTTTTACCCCCTGAGACCCCGCTACTACATAAAACTAAACTAAACAAAACAAAAAGAAAGACAGCTAACGCTGTCAGTGCGGGTGCGAGTGGGCAAGAAGCTGCTTCGCTTGCCGGGCAATCACCACCGGGGAAAGAACCCCTGGAAGGCGATGAACCGCCGCCCCCTGGCAAGACAGGCAAGAAAAGCCGGGCCGCGGGCCGGGCGTCCCCGGCGCGGGCTTCTCCGGCCAATCCTCTCCTGCCGCTGGCCGAGCGCTACGCCGAGGAGGTAGCAGCCCTGAGCGAGGAGGACCGTGCGGTCTGGGACCGGTTCGTAGCCTGGGAGCAGCACAACCCGTTGCCCAAGCTCTTCCAGATGGCCGAACCCCTGCGTCCCCGTCAGTTGGCAGCCCTTACCCGCCGGTATTCGCCCGAGGCCGTAGCCGACGTGCTGCGGGATATGCAAAACAAGCCCAAGCTGACCACGCAGTACGACTCGGCGAATCTGACTGCCCAAAGCTGGCTCAAACGCCGGCAGCAGTAAGAAAACGGCCCTTCCTGGCCTTGTCTCTTCTTTCACCTCTACCCCTACTGTCTTGAACTACGAAATTGTGCGCGGCAGCCTCACCAACCGGGGGACTGTCAAGCCCCGCGCCGAGATTGCCCTGACCCCCACCAGTGAGGAATTCTACCTCTCCCTGTTCGGGTTCGACAACTCGATCTACGAGCACCTGCAACTCAACCATACGGTCTCGGGCTTTGCCGGGAGTTACTTCTGTGAGTTCCTGTACTTCGATCTGGACCGCAATGGCGACTTGTGGGGCGTGCTGGAGTCCGCCCGTGACTTGCTCCGGCGTTTGCACCAGCGGTTTCAACTCTCACCCAAGCAAGTTTATCTCTCTTTTTCGGGCAGCAAAGGGGTTCACATCGGCTTTCACCAGAGCCTGTTCGGTGGGTTTGCTCCTTCTCCCCAACTGCCCCAACAAATCCAGGTCTTGGCGGCCCGTTTGCTCGCCGAGTGCCACGACCTGACGCTGGATGAAATGCAGGCCCGGCACGTCGAGGCGAAAAAAGCGGGTGGCAACTTCGCCGACGCCGACCTGGGTATTTACAACCCCAACCGCCTGTTCCGAGTGATCAACTCCCTGAACAAGAAAAGCGGCCGCTACAAGGTGGGCCTCACCAGCGAAGAGCTCTTCAACCTGCCCCTCACAGAAATCGAGGCGTTGGCCGCACAGCCCCGCACCGACTACAAGCCCGAAACCAAGCTCACGGCTCAGGTGGCCATCCCTGAACTCGCGGCCCTGTGGGAGTACGCCCGCACCTTCGACGTAGCGGCGTTCACCAAGAGCACCACCGGCAAGGGTAGTACGATCGACCGGGACTTCTTCGCTCCTCCCCAGACGGGCAACCGCAACAACGAGTTATTCAAGCAGGCCTGTCACCTCTTCGACCATTCCGACCTGTACGAAACCCACGTGCTGCAACTCGTGAGCCTGATCAACGACGCCAGTGGGGTACCCCTGCCCAACGACGAGGTGAGAACGTTGGTTAAATCCGCTTTCAAGCGCACCCAGCAGGGTAAGGCCCAAGCAAAAGCTTCGGTACTGGGCACCCAGCCCGCGGCCACCGACAAGGTGGAAATCTGGAGTGATTGGACCGAGGAGTGGCTGGAGTACTACACGCAGGCTCCCTCCCCCATGACGTGTCTACTCCCGGAAATCGACGAAGACCAGGAGCACAACCTGAAAGGCAAGCTGGCGGTGTTCATCGGTTCGGGCGGTACGCGCAAGAGTTATTTCCTGCAGAATGTGATTACCCATAACGTGCTCGGCTACGGGCAACGGGTACTGTACTCGTCGATGGAAATGGGCAAGCCGGAGACGGTGAACCGCTTCCTGGACATGTACTTCGAGCCCGAGGAGGGACTGGCGGCCAGCAAACGCTTGCAGCGCTACGCCCGTGAGAATAAGGATGATACCCGGGAGATGCTCCGACTGGGCTCGCAGACGATCAACGATCAACTGATCCTCACTAGCGTCGGCGGCAAGACCACCCAGGACTACGAGCGCGACATCCAGAATACCATCCGCCTGTACGGCTCGCTGGACATCCTCGCCATCGATGGACTGTCCGTGATGGGTGGGAAAGCCAAGGACGAGACCGAGCGCTTCAACCTGATCACGCTGGAATTGAAAGAGCTAGCCAAGCGCTACAACCTATTCATCATGCTGATCTGCCACACCACCAAAGCCTGTGCCGCCCACACCCGCGACGCAAGACCCTTCGTGCGGGGCTCAGAAAAGATCCTCGACAACTCCGACTTCTCCATCAGCTTCGCCAACATCATCGACGCGGTGCGCTCTACGCCGGAAAACATCCAGTACGCCAGTCATCTGGCCCACATCAAGTACTACAACAAACGGGGCTCGGGCAAGATGCTCAACCAGCTCCTACAGTTCGACGGACTGCGCAAGTCTTTCTCGGCCTCCCCTGCTCCCTTACTGGAATACCCCGACTACGACACGTTCGTGCGCGAACACAACCGGCAGGCCCGCAAGGCCGAAGCTCAGGGGAAAGCCAACAACGACGCTTACTAACCCCTGAAGTAGTCCACACCTGTGGACTACTTCCCCACAAGGCTGCATCAAGACGGTGCACCCCCTCTCCCACTTCTTTTAATCTACCCTATGCGCTACCATATCCTTCAGCGTTTCGACGCCGACGATAACCTCGCCCTGCTGCTGAACGCCTACATGAAGCCCTTGTTCCTATACGAACAAACCGTGCTGCCCCGCGAGAGCATGCATGAATTCCGGCAGCTACTCAACTCCGCCGCCGGTCTGTCGCCTACCGAAGAAGCCGAGCAGCGGTTGCAGTGGGCTCCTCCCCGCCTCTACCAGCTGTGCGTGCTGGACAACTCCCTCACCGACCTCCATAAACACATCCACTGGGCCCTGGACGCCTTGACCAAGTTCTTTGCCGAGTACGAGGGTGATCTAAAGCGCTACGCCATCGAGACCCGCCTGAAAGTCCTCGACGAGTTCGGCAGCAACGACGAATCGGACTGGGAAGAAACCGGCACCCTGGACGAGGAAGGAGAACCCGAATGGAAAGTCACCTACAAAGACGACGAGCAGAGTCTAGAGCGCTACAGCCTGCACCGTGACCTGGCCCAGCACTTCGCCGCCCCCGACACGATGGGCGAGCGCATTGGTACGAGCAAGGCCGGGGACTTTGCCTACTTCTCCGATGTTGTCGCTCGCGCCACTTCGTTCAACCCGCTCAAAATGCTACGCGACTTCACGGGCAAAGAATTACCCCTCTACCACCCCAATGACGAAGGGCAGATGATCCCTGAATCACTGGGCGAGGAGGTAGAACGAGAACTCAGCGAAGACCTACGCAACGAGTCCATTGTCCAGTACTTCCACCTGGTGCTAGACGAGGCGCAGAAAACCGCCACCCACTACCACACCTGTAAAACGAGCGACGACTTCCGCGAGCTCCTCACCCAATTGGAGCAGCTGCGCGACGTGTGCTTTTTCTAACCTTCTACCTTTTCGACTACCATGTTCTACGATATCCTGCGTCCCATAAAAGCCGACGACCCGCTGGCCCAGCTCTTCAACCGCTATCAACAAGGCCTGTCGACCATCGAAATTGTCTTCACGCCCCGTGAAACCATGCGGGAGTGCCGGGAGGCGTTCGAAACTGACAAACGCAAGCCCACCTCCAAACACTCCATGGCCCGGCAAGCCAAGGTCTTCTACGAGCTCACCGTGCTGGGCAATGCCCTGCGGGGTATCCACCGTAGCGTCGTGGGAGCAGTCGCCCTGCTGGAAGACTTTTTCACCACCTACCAGGGTGACTTACAACGCTACGCCATTGAGAACCGCCTGGCCAGCCTGGAAAAATACGGCAGTGACGAGGACGACGATTGGCAGGAAACCGGTGAACTCGACGAGGAAGGTAATCCGCAGTGGCAGGCCGTCTACAAGGACGATCCGGCGAGTTTGACCTACTACACCCTGCACCACGAACTGGGCGCTTTCTTCCACGGCCACGAGACCCGGGGGGAGTACATCGGTACCAGTGGTCCGGAAGATTTTGCCGCCTATACCCAGGCCGTGGCCACGCAAACCGACGTGAGCCTGCGCAAGATGCTGGGCCGCTCCCCAGGCAATACGGAACTCACCGTGTACCAGCAAGGAGAAAATGGGGAGATGCAACCGCTCTCCTTGGCTGATCAGATCGAAGACGAACTCAACGAAGACATCGAGAATGCTCGCCTAGCCGACACCTTCACCAGCATCCTTACGCTGGGCGTTGGCGCGGCCCAACTCTACGAGCGCTTGCCCTCAGATACTGCCGCTGAGTACCGCGCCCTACTGGGCCTACTGCGCCTGATGCTGGACGTTGTGCGCCCCAACACCTAACGAACTCTATCATCCCTTAAGACGACTTCCATGAGCAAGATTCAGCATTTTGAAACCGTGAACACGCACTTGCACGTGCGCATGCACTACTTCCTCACCCGTTTGCTGCGCGCCGAGCAGTACGAGTTTACGCCTGAAACCTTTGACCACTACACGAAGACCGTCGGCCAGGCCACCATCCTACAAGCCGAGATCGAAGACCACTGCGACAGCCTAGCGCACATCGAAGCCGCCTGCCAGCACGGTCTGATTGGCACCATCCCGGAGGGCTATGAGGAAGATGGCTACGAGTTTACCGAAGACCCGGAAACGCCGGAGCTCCCCTACGACCCCTACACCGACATGCTGGGCTACCTGCACGGGGGAGGTAATATCAGCTGCCTGACCCTGAGCCCGGCCTTGCTGCGCTTTATCGAACTCCTACCCGACGTGGCCGCCGAGCGGGCCGAACGAAGCGTTAGCGGACAAGACGGTACGTTTCTCTGCCACGACGAGGAAGGCGGCCTACGTCCCATGACCCAGCGGGAGCTACGCCGGCAGGGCAACCGGGCCGTGCTGGAAGCCGCCGAGGAAGCGCTGTTTGCCGAAACCTACGCAGGCGACTTGCAACAGATCAAGACCCTGGCCGAACAACGGGGCGACTTACAGCAAATCTTGGACTTGCTCTAGCATACCGGTGCTTCGAAGCTTTGCCAAAGAGCAGTATTCCCCCTTCGACTTGGCACCTAGCCATTTACTCAAAGCAACTTAACGACTGTACGCTATGCCACACTTCACGCAAGAACTCTCCCGCCTACTGAAAAAGGACTCTACTCCTTTCGAGTCCGACCACTATCCCAAACGCATCGCGATGCTACAAGAACTGTATGCCAAGGCGTGCACCGACTACAAGGCTCTCTTCCATGCCTTTGCGGAAGGGCCGTTTGAAATTACGATCTGTAGTGAATCAAAAACGATCACACAGGTAGTTGATCCGTCTGTTGGCCGGGAGGTAGCGATGGCCCTCAATAATGCCCTCCATAGCCGCTTGCGGCAGCTGGCAGCGGATATCGTAGACACGCACAAAGAGTTTGTCGCAGAAGGTGGCGAGAACACGCAGAGCGTACGTTTCCAGCAGTTGCTGTTAACACCATTAGCGGAGCTTGCTGCTACTGCGGACGGTGAGAAAGAGAAGCCGACCCGGAAGAAGCAAGCACCTCAAGCAAGCTAACACAGCATTCTTATGTACACGCTTCGCCATAACAGTGGATACACTCTCGGCCTTTACAACGGCATTTGGGAGTTACCCATCAAGCATCTGGTTGTCTTTCGTAACTACTGGGAACGCACCGCTGTAGAGTTCATTCCCCGCACGCTACCGCCTCCGACCCCCATCGAGACTGCTACTGCGGAAAGCAAGCAGCGTCGTGCGTTGGTTGAGCTCAAACTACAACTTCCAGGAGACGTGCAGCACGCGGAACTGGTGCGCCCAGAGATAGTTTCCCCAAGTGAATTAGCTTTCACCACCCTGGTACAAACCCTGGATGATATGCGCCTGCTTTTGTTAGACGAGGCTGATCGGTATGATTTCCTGTCGCTCCTACGGACGACAGGAATACCACCGCACGTACTCCAGGCGGAAACTGCCAGTAGCAGTGAGCGCCTGATAAACGAGTTGGCTACGGCCTTCCCAAACGTGTGTCAGCAGATGGCAACGGATGTTCAGATCTACCAACAAAGGCAGCGGCGCATGCTGGCTGAATGCGCTCGGCACTTAACTGGAGAAACGCTGCCAGTGCAAAGCCCTCAGCAGCTACATGAAGCGCTGGTGGATTTACTTACTCCCGCCCCATGGGGAGCTGAATTTGCCGAAGCGGCGCAGGAGCTACGAGAACAGGTACTACAGCAACTATGTGATCGGCTACAGGGCGTTGGGGTACAGAAGCCAGCAGAACTACCCGTGTATGCATTCGTCACCCAATGCTTGGTAACGCTCTAAGCTTCCGAATGTGAGGTTTTGTGAGGTCGGTAAGGGCAAAATGTATGGTCTTGACAGGTTTGCCTTCCTCATTATACTGAGATTGAGGTACCCGCAAGCTCATCCACTCAGCTCACCACTCTCCCGAACGTTCCGCGCGCACATGCACGCGTGAGTGCTGACATAGCTGCCCAGAATCCGAGAGGAAGGCAACATCTACGCGCAACAATGTTAGCTTTTGTCATCATTTCTTCCAGAAAGCACCGCTTTCTAACGGTGTCCACGTTGTGCGCCGCCTCTCAAGCACGCTCCCTTTTTAACTGTGTCCGAAGTGTCTCATTATAGCTGAGGTAGCCACGCCTTTTCAACAATGTGTTTCGGATCGGATGTTAGCATTTGTTAGCATTCGATCGGTTGGAAGCACCGCTTTTTTAATGGTGTCCAAAGTGTCCAATGAGGTGGAGACAGCCATCTGCTTTCAGTAGCTTACGCCGACTCAAATGTTAACATTTGTCAACATCTGCCCTGCTTTTTTTGCCGTTTGACAGCCACTGCTCCACTGAATGCTTCCAGTTTCAAAAACCAACTTGTATGGATAACCAACCGCCAAAACGTGTTTTTTATACCCCTGAATTAGGTGCGGCTATTTGCAATCATCTGATAGAAGGCAAATCGCTACGGCAAATAGAGAAAATGCCCGGGATGCCAGCTGCCAGAAGTGTATTTCGCTGGCTGGAGCAGGATGAATCGTTTCGAATGCGATACCGGATAGCACATGAGATACGGGAGCATATGCTGGTGGACGAAATCAAAGAACTGGCAGACGGTGAGCGGATTCCTTGGCCAACTGAGCATAGCATTCAGAAAGCGTGGATAAAGAGAGTAAAGCTGATGATTAACGTCCGACTGTGGCTGCATGAAAAGCAAACTCCGAAGAAGTACATTCTCTAATGCACTTCTGCTACCAGCTAATACTAATTACTACATTGACTAATAATTATTTATGCCTCTTAATTAAAGTAATGATTTAAGTAAATTGTATCTTTATGCTACTAAACAGTGTGTTAGCATATGTCGGAACTAGACCTCTCCAAGTATATTACCGGCCAGCAGGGCGTTACGGAAGCGGCCAAGTCCGTGCGCAATCTGAAAGCCGCCGTTACTCTGCTGAGCAAAAGCCTGGAAGAGGATGGGCGACGCATCGAAGCGGGTCTGGGCAAGATCATGGCCACTGTCCGCACGATCGGCAACACCACCAGCGGGCTGAACCTGACGAGTGAGCCAGAGAAGAAGCAGCTCTACGACCTCTTGCAGCAGGTGGAAGCGCTCCGGGCCGCCAAAGCTGGCCTGCGCGAGCAGGAACGCGGGAATGTCGCGGCCCAGAAAGCCCTGGCTGATACCACCAGCGTCTACACCAAAGAGCTCAGAGAGCAGCGGGCGGCCCTCAAGCAAGCCTACGATACCGGCAACTTCGAGGGGCTGCGCAAAGCGGCGCTCAGCATTCAGGCCCTCAAACAGGATAGTGACCAGTTAGCCAAAGCCACCCGCGGGGTCGCTTCCGAGTTCACCAACGCCAAGGGTAGTTACAACGCTACTTCCGCTGAACTGGCCTCCCTGCGCGCCGAACTACGGGCGTTGGGTGGGGGACTCGACAGTGCTGGGAAGGGCTTCGATCAGACCAACCCGCGGGTCGTCGAGCTCAACACCCGTATCAGCCAACTCGATACCCAACTTAAAGCGGCCGATAAAGCGCTGGGCCAGTCCTACCGGTCTGTCGGGGCGTACGCGGAGGGGATCCTGGAGGCCGTCGCTGCGTTGGAGAAAGAGCAACGATCGCTACTAGGGGCGTCAGCGGCCTTGCGTACCCAAGCACAGGCAACCGGGCTGTCAGCTGAGCAACAGCAGCAATTGCAGAAGGAGATCAAGCAAACCGATAAGGCCCTAGACGATGTGAACGGCCAGCTCCGCACTTACGGCGTTGGACTGCAACAGAGCAATGGCTTTGTCGACCAAGCCGGTAAAAAGCTAAAAGATTACGTCTTAACCCTTAGTGCGGCTTACTTCTCCTTGCAAGCCATTGCGCGGGCCGTGCAGCAGGTCTTTGAGGGGAATGTGGAATTCAGCGATCAGCTCGCCGACGTACGCAAGACCACGGGGCTGACGGCGGATGAGGCCGACCGGCTGGTTGATTCACTAAAAGCGCTGAGCACGCGCACTAGCCTACAGGGGCTACTGGACATTGCCAAAGTAGGCGGACAGTTGGGTATTGCCAAGCAAGATATCGCGGACTTTACCTCCGCCGTGGATATTGCGGTACAAGCGCTGGGCGATGATTTCAGCGGAGGCGCCGAACAGATCGCCACGGAACTAGGTAAGATTGCCAACGTCTTCAAGAAAGACCTGGGGCCGGATATTTCCACCAACCTCCTCGCGATTGGGTCGGCCGTCAACGAGATTGGGGCACAAGGCGCGGCTACGGCCCCTTTCCTGACGGATGTGGCCTTGCGCGTGGGACAAACCTCCGCCGCGTACGGCGTTGGCCTGAAGAACGTGCTGGCCTACGCGGCCGTGCTGGAGGAGTCGGGGAGTTCAGCGGAACGGGCGGGCACTTCGTTAAACCGCTTGTTCTCGACCATTGCCGGTAAGACGGAGGCTTCCTTCAAGATTGCGCAACTGGGCGACTCCACGTTGACGCTCAAAGAGTTCACCCGGCTGGTCAACACCGATTTCAACGCCGCCATCCAGCTGTTTTTGAAAGGGTTGAACGCCGGGGGTACTTCCACCACGAAAGTAAACGCGCTACTGGGCACGCTGAAGCTGCAAAGTGGAGAAGCCAAGAACACCATTCTAGCCCTGGCACAAAACACGCAGCTCTTTGCCGAGCGCCAAGCCACGGCCAGCGAGCAGCTGCAGAAGGGTACTTCCGTGGCAGCGGAAGCCGCTATCAAGAACGATAACTTGGCCGGCTCGTGGAATCGGCTCAAGAATAGCATCACCAACTTAGTGACCGATGGTAGCATCGGCCAGTTCTTTAAAGGACTGATTGACGGTGTTAATACAACCATTGCCGCATTGCAGGGCGACAAGCTACAGCAGAGCAAGCTACGCGCTATTCAATTGTCGGGGGATCAGGTTGCCGCCAACCTGCGGGTTGCGAACTCGGCGCGCGAACTGGAACGGGAGTATGAACGCCTCACGGGTCAGCACCAACTATTGCAGAGTAAGGGGCAGCAGCCTACCTTGGAGCAAAAACAGGAATTACAACGTATTACGCTGCGGCTGCGCGATGCACTGGGCGAGAATATTGGGAAGCTCAATCAGGAAACCGGCGCGTTTGAACTCAATGCGGATGCCGTGCGCGACGCCATCAAGCAGCGGCTGCTGTTGGCAAACCAGAATGCCTCCACGTTGGCGTTACAACTAGATCAGGCCAACCGGGACGCCAAGGGGCAGAAAGCACTGAATGCGGACCTGAGCACCACGTTGGAATTACGCAAGCAGAACCTAGCGGCCGTGGGCCTCACTGTCGCACGCGCCCAGCAGCTCAGCGCGTTGCAGATTGAGGCGCAGGCGAAGGGGCAAACCGTGCGGGGCTACGACTTTAAAGCCATTGATGCCTATGACGAAGCGCAGCGCAAGCTGACGCTGGGTACGCGGGCGTTGAGTGCGATTGAGGAGCGCCGTGCCTTGATTCTGCAAAAACTAGAGGCAGCTGGGTTCAACGCAGCCGATGCCGCCCGCTTGTTGGGAGATCAACAAGTCAAAAACAGCAAGGAGGCAGACAAAAACGCGGGCGATAGCATCAACAAGGACAAAGAAAAGGCAAAGTCCGTGGCTGATGTAACGAAGGCTGAATACGATCTCGCCAAGCAACGCCTGGAAACACGCATTGCGGACTTGGACCGACAAGCAGAGAATCCGGCCAATACGGAAGCCCTGCGCACCGAAGCGCTCCGCAAAGCGGCCCAGGCCCGGCTGGAGTTGGCCAAGTTGGAACAGGTGGAAGGCGTGCGCCTGGCCGTGCAGGCTAACAAAGACAAGCTCAACGGGGAAGCTGCTGCCGGTACGGAGCGCATCCGGCTGGCTGAGAAGTACGCGCAGCAGGTCAAAAGTATTGGAAGTAAACTCAGTAAGGATGAAATTGCGCTGCGTAACGCTACCCTGGATGCCTTCGCCGAGATCGACAAGCTGCTGATTAACCAGGAAATAGAGGCTCTGGACCGCATCATCCAGAACGAGAACGCGGGCTACCAGGTGCGGCAACAAGCGGCCTATGACGCGATGGCCCGCCGGCTGGAACTTGTGGAGCTCGAATCGGAAACCAAGCGTCGGGCCGCGAAAGGCGACTTGTTTGCTCTCAAGCGCATCAACGAAGAAGAACAAGCGGCCCTGGCCCAGACTTTGAAAGGGGCCAAACCCTTCGACGCGCAGAAGTACACCGACGAGGTGGCGGCGGGTTACGCCCGCACCTCCCTTACCTTGGAGACGCTGCGCGGCAAGCGGCTGGTATCAGAGAAACACTATCAGCAGCAAGTACGCGACCTAGCGAACCAACAGGAGCAGGAAGCCATTGCAGCGTTGGAGCGGGAATTCGGGGAGACCCGGGACGTACTGGAGCGCAAACAGCAGCTGCGCCAGCGCTACAACGAGCAGGAGTTGGAGCAGGCCCGGGAGCAGAGCGAAAAGCGACAGGCCATTACGGAACTAGTGGCTCAGCAGATCGACTCGATCAGCAGTGCGTATTTCCAGATTCAGGCCAATCGCACGCAGGCCGAACTGGCTAACACCGAGGCCGCCAAGCAGCGGGAGGTGGACGCGGCCGGCGACAACGCGGAGCTCCGGTTGAAGATTGAGCAGGACTATGACGAGCGGGTCAAGAAGTTGCGACGGGAGGCCGCAGCGCAGGAACGCAGACAGGCGCTCTTTTCCATTGCGTTGAACACGGCGGCGGGCGTGGCATCCGTGCTCAGCACGGGCGGGGGCACGCGGTACGCCGACTTTGGCATTTCCGCCGGTATTCTGAGCGCGTTGGTCGTTGCCCAGGGCATTGCGCAGGCCGCGGTAGTGTTGTCCCAACCGCTGCCCCAATACTTCAAAGGCCGCCGTGGTGGCCCCGCAGAATATGCTGAGGTAGCCGAACGCGGTCCAGAATTGATTGAATCGCCGGGTAAGGGGATGCGATTAGCTTCGAAGCGCGGCATTACGTACCTGCACCAGAATGACGTTGTACACACGGCTGAACGGACGCGCGAAATTCTGCGCGCTACGACGGTGCAATATCAACTACCCGAGGTGATTAATCACTCCTTTGCCCGTGGCGCGGCAGCCATGCAGCAAGCTGCTGCGCCAGTCGTCAATTTGGATAAGCTGACGACTACCATTGAACAAGGCAATCAACAGATGATTAAGGCCATTAAGAAAATGCCCGGCTTCAACGTCAACATCTCAGATGATGGGATTGTCGAGAAGATCGTAGCAAGGGGTGCGAATACCACGCATGTGTTAAACACTCGTCTACGATTGTTAGGTCGTACATCCTAATCGGATAGCGTCCGGCTATATATAGCTGGTAACCTTTTTTGCCTGTTTTCGTCTTAGCAGAATACCACGACCTTTCTTTCTTGCAACAATTCCCGAACGCCTCCACTTCCCCGTGGGGGCGTTTGCCTTATTAGGCGACTGCTTCTCGTTACGGCTGCGTACAGGTAAGCAAGTACGCGTGCGCTTCTTCCAAGCTTGTGAACGCGTCGGAGCGATGGTGCTTGCGCGCTTCCTGTTGGAGTTCGTAGATGGCTAAACGTGTCAACGCATTATCTGCCAGCACATAGGCCGTGCACAGGCGCTCGGGCCGCGGGATGTGGCCCCCGTACCATTCTTCCATCAGGAGGATCTTCTCCGGGGTGGACAGCGGTTCCATGGTCCGCATATCCGCTAAGATGCACTGCCAGTTGCGCCGCAGCAGCAAGTTGCCCAGGTGGGTGAGCAGGGCCCGCAGTTCGGCAGGCTCCCGCTTGACGGCATGGTAGCGGATCAGCGCGTAACCGGCTGCGTCCTCGGTGATGCGTCCCACTGCATTCTCGAAGTACACGGGTTGAATAGACGTCGGCATACGAACAGAATCAGGCCTCAAAACTAACAGAAAAGACCGGCCAAGATGAGCGTTGTAGTGGCTTTGCCAGGATCGCCCTAGTCATACGGTTAAGGCCCTTTATGCTATAGCATCTTTTCTGGTCGTGCTTGTCTACCGTTGGTGTACGTTACTATTTCAACCCTTCAACCCTGGAAGCGGAAGTTAGCATGTCATCTTTCGAACAAACGCAGATCCGGTCCCTATTTGAGCTCGCCTTTGCCCAGGCCTGCCGCGCAGGATGGCGGGCTGATCTAGAGCGGAGAAGTGATGAGCAGTGGGTAGTCTGCGCTACGTATTTAGGGCACGAACTCATGCTGTTCACTTCAACTGATCACAGCACCTTAGACACATGGCAGGACGTAAAGCAGTGGTTCGATACGTGCGCCGCCATCCTGTGCGCACGGGTGACATAGGCCATGACATGCGGTTTGTAAAAGGCCACTCAGTACTGCGTATCTTGTCTTGCTTCTATGGCTATTCCATCCCGCGCTACCTTCGACCAGTACTCCTTGCATCGCCGTCTGGGCATGGTGATGGGACACGGCACATACTTGCTGCAACGCGTTGACAACGCGCACGTTATTAACCTCTACTACCTGGGCAGCTTCTTTGTGGAGGTGTACTATGATCCGGAAGTCAACCACTTATATGACTGCCGCACCTTTGTGGGCAAAGAAGAGTTAGAGCAGTACGCAGTGTGTATCGACTTACCAGCCTTATAAGAACAAACGCCTCCGCTCTTTTGAGGGGGCGTTTGCGTTGTCTTCCGGTTGCCAGCCAACCCATTCTCCTCTACCAGCAAAGAGAAAACACGATAGCTTCGTCGGCTAGCTATCTGCTTACGGTCACCAGCTTGCGTGCAATTTGAACGGGAAGTATTCGTGGCTGCAAACCGCCGGTTTGTAGCTACAAAGACATGGCTTGCTGCCCCCTATCCAAAGTAGGATCAAGCCCTGCCTAACAGGAGTTGATCAGGGCGGAAAAAGACAAGTAGACGACTGTGCAGTGAAAGATCAAAGCCAGATGTAATAGCTGCCAGTATAGTTGATTATTCAACTATCAGAACATAAGAACATCAAGGTATCAGAACATCAATTTAACTATATGACTATACAGTTGTATAACTACACAGTTATATAATTACATAGTTGCGCAGTTGCCTAACTACGCAATTACACAGTTGCGCAATTGTACAACTGTGCAACTACGTGGTTAGGTATGAAAGGGAACACTTGCTTGTACGGTGTTTGTACAGCAGGCTCTAGCGACGTGGGTGGGTAGTGGCAGCGTGGCCGGCAGTAGGCTCACCAGCTGAGCGCAACGAATAAGCTGCTCAAAAAAACACTACTGTATACCAGGGTAACAACCTGCTTCTTCGACTATAGAGACGTACACGCCCCACTCTATTGCAACACAAACGCCTGACCACTTGGCCGGGCGTTTGCTATTCTAGGGCATGGCCCGCTACAACCCCTCCAGCTACGAAGACCCCAACGAACCTACGCTGTGGCAGAAAACACTATTCGTGCTAGCGTTATGCGGGCTGGTGCGGCTGCTGTTGTGGTTCTTTGGGTTGGCTGGGTAGCCAAAATGCCCAGCAATAAAGCGCCCCGGCCGGTTGGTCGGGCCGTTTTGTTTATAACATTAAGTGTTTGCTGAGCTTGCCTTTTACTCGTTTGCTATACTATTTTTAGGATACATGGCAATTCCTAGAGTGCGTTCGAACCTACAATACCTGTTTTACATTGCCTTCTACGGCGCCAGACAAGTAGGCTGGTGGGTGGATTTTGATCAACAACGGGGCAGTCATATTGTGATTGTTGCAACTTATCCTGGACAAGACACGCAGGTGTTTGACTCCAATGCGGCAAGCTCGGTCGAGTTTTTTCGCGGCATGTCTAGCTGGTTTCAGGAGTGTAATGCTATTCTCTGCAACCAAGTATCTCGCCTAGGGATATCCACCTAATAAGCTGATAGCATACTGGCTATTCCGTCACGCGCTTTGAGGAAGAGGACACGGTGAACCTCTACCACATGGGCAGCTTCTTTGCCGAGGTGTACTATGATCCGGATGCCAACCACCTGTACCACTGCCGCACGTTTGTCCGAACAGAGGAGATGGAGGAGTATGCCGTGTACATTGACTTGCCGGAATTGTAAACGGAGAAACTCCTGAGCAGTCGATTTTTCGCTGATCAATGCCAAGCTCTGCAACCTTCTACTCTACTCGGGTATCCTGCTGTTACGTCTTCTACCCACTTAGTGCGCTTTCTATGAAATCACTTCTTACGCTACTTGCTTTCAGTTCTCTATTGCTACAGAGTTGCACACAGGATGACAACTCGACCGAGGAAGAGGTAACGCCTACGATCAGCATTCGTGGTCAGATCGTCTATGGTGCAGGCGATTGCATGCCGGCCATAGACGAAGCAGGGCGCAAGTACAACATGTATACGGGAGAGGTGTACTTCATCCGCAAGCAAGCCCTGGATCAATTAGGCAACGGTAGCTTCGAGCAACTCAAACAAGCGAGCTTACATTACCCTGTCAAAGCGGGCAAATTCCGCGCTGCGCCACCAGCCGACACCTACGTAGTAGTACTGGCCGAGCAAGTCGCGAATCAGCATGTCGTGACCGTTACCGCCACGCAGCCAGTAGTACAAGACTTCAAATTCTGGAAGTGCCTTTCTTATTGAGGTAGTCAGTAACCACCTAATACCAGCCCCGATCAGCTAGTATTGTAGTATTGTTGCTAGCAGAGAACTCCGTGTTACAAACTTGTTTGAGAAACGGGAGCGGAGCCGTTACCAGCAACTCTGCGAAAGGCTGCGCAAAGGGAATCCCCTATGGATTATCTAGCTAGTTGTGCGAACTGCCAGCAACTCGTTGCTTTACGTGCGTGCGGTAGTCGCTTGCACACGTAACCAAGCAATGGCAGCCGCTTCCTCGGGGAAGTACCGGTAGGTTAGTTGCAGACCTTGGACTTGTGAGCGGATGGTGTCCATGGCCAGGCGGGCAAATACATCATGGGCCTGCACCACCGCGCCGTAGCGGTAGCCACCTTCTATAATCGCCTGGGGGAGCAGTGCTCTAAGAGCCAGCGTTGTTCCTCCAGCGAAAAGGCGCGCATGGAACGTTGATCCACGAGCAGCCGGCCGTGGCCCTGCCGGGTAAGTAAATGTTTAGTGTGTTGTAGTAACCCGTGCCACGTGCCGGGCGCTCGCTGCCCCGCTGTATAGGTTAGCCGCACGAAGCCGCCATGGTCTTCTTCAACGCGACCTGCTGCATTTTCGAAATACAGCCGATTGGTGGGAGGAAACATACCAAAAAGTAAAAAGAAGAATCAACTAGGAACAAAAATAATAGACTGCAAAAGTTTCTCCCGCGCTATAGTAGGGAAAGAAGAGCTGAATAGGGAGTCAGCAGCCTTCACCCGTTTGAGCAAGCGCTGCACGGACATGGGGAAGAATGCCTTCCCCCGGCGAGTACGGTAGCCGGCTTCGTTGAGCTCCTGGGCAATCTGCTGCAAGGTATGCCCCTGCGCGGAGAGCAGCGAGGCCAGTCGCGCCGCCTGCCGGTTGGCTTGGTGCTGCTGCGCGTTCTGCGTGCGGATCGCCCGGCTATGCTCAATGACGGCCCTCGTGAGGTTGGCCGGTGTGCCGAGCACGGCGCCGCGGGCCTTCTTGGCCTGCAGCGCATCCTTCGTCCGTTTGCTGATGGTTTCGCGCTCGTGCTGGGCCAGGACGGCAAACAGGCCCACGGTCAACGTATTCGCGTCGGGCATGTCGCAGCACTGAAACTCCACCCCACTATCCCGCAGGGCGAAGATGAAGCCCGCGTTACGGGAGAGCCGGTCAAGCTTGGCGATGAGCAGCGTGGCCCCCACCCGGCGGGCCTCGGCGATGGCGGCGAGCAGCTGGGGACGTTGGTTCTTCTTACCGCTCTCGACTTCCACGTAGGCGGGCAGCAGATTCGCAGGATCGGTGACGAAGGCGTGCACGGCGGCCTGCTGGGCTTCCAGGCCTAGACCGGACTGGCCTTGCTTCAGGGTGGAGACTCTATAGTAGGGAACGTAACGGATAGTGGGTGCCGACATGCGAGCAGAGGCAGTAGGGAAGAAACGACCCACAAGATAGGCCTTATAACGTTTAGTAAACGTGCGTTCAATAAATGTTATACGCTCGGCTGCCACGCATTTTCATCCTTAGCTTTGGTTAAAAGTTTAGTACAAAAGTCGAACGAGCCTTCGCTACCTATCCTCGACCTTCGTATTGTTATCCCGACCCTACCGCTATCCTCGATGACCCTGCCTCCGCTCGACTTGCTGCCCGTCTTCAACGCCCAGCCCGGCGCCACGCTGCTGCTCTCCCCGGACTGGGTGATCCTAGGCGCCAGCGACGACTACTTGGCCGCCACTCTTACGGAGCGGACTACCATTGTCGGGCAGCACATCTTCGACGCCTTCCCCGACAACCCCGAAACGCCCGAGGCCAATGCCGTCGCGAACGTGCGCGCCTCGCTGGAAACGGTGCTGGCCACCAAGCAGCCGCACGCGATGGCCCCGCAGCACTACGACGTGCCCGACCGCACCCGGCCCGGCCGGTTCATCGAGCGCCACTGGCAGCCGCGCCATACGCCCGTGCTCAATGCTCAGGGGCAGGTGCAGTGCATCATTCAATCCGTACAAGACATTACCGCCCGCCGCCTGGCCGAGCGGCAGCTGCGCGAGAGCCAGGCCGCCGAGCAAGCGGCCCACGCCGTGGCCGTGCAGCAGCGCCACCGCTTCCGCGAGGTGCTCACGCAGATGCCCGCCTACATTGCCGTCTATCAGGGCCCGGACCACATCTACCAGTTTGTTAATCCCACCTATCAGAGCCTGTTTCCGCACCGCTCCTTTCTCGGTCGGCCATTTCGCGAGGGGACCCCGGAGGCCGTCGAGCTGGGGATCGTGGCCTTGTTTGACCAGGTGTACCGGACCGGCGAGCCGGTCTACCTGCGCGAAATGGAAGGCTGGTTCGACTTTCACGGCAACGGGCAGCTGGTGCAGGTCTTTCTCAACATCTCCCTGCACCCGTTGCGCGATGTGGGGGGCCACATTGATGGCGTGATGGACTTTACGTACGACGTGAGCGAGCAGGTGCGCGCCCGCCAGCAGGTCGAGCAGCTCAACCAGCAGCTCGAAGCGGCCCGCGACGAGGCCGAAGCCGAGCGCCAGCGCCTGACTCAGGTGCTGATGCGCATGCCGGCCAACATTGCCCTGCTGCGCGGCCCCGAGCATATCTACGACCTGGTGAACGCCGAATATGAGCGGCTGTTTCCGGCCCGTACTACCCTAGGCCGCACCATCCGCGAGGTCATTCCTGATATTGAAGGCCAAGGCTTTTACGAGCTGTTTGACCGGGTATACGAGACGGGCGAGCCCTTCTACGAGGCCGAAACCGAAGCCTGGGCCGACTTTGCCGGCACCGGCGAGCCCCAGCGCCGCTACTACCGCACTACCTTCGAGCCCATCCGCGACGCGCAGGGGCAGGTGACGGAGGTGCTCAACTTTGCCGT
>NZ_JAHWGL010000032.1 GCF_019334315.1 Hymenobacter profundi | reverse complement strand
GCGTGAGAGGGTCCTTCGCTGCGCTCAGGATGACACCCGTTTTCTGATTCACCACTTCACAACCTCACCATTTCACCATCTCACCATTTCCCCTGTACCTTTGCGGTATGATGCAGGAGAATATCACGCGGCTGCGCGCCGACATGGATGCGTACGACATCACCAGCCCCGAGCAGCTGGAGCAGTTTCGCATTGCTTTCACCGGCCGCAAAGGCCAGCTGGCCGATCTATTCGATCAGCTCAAAACCGTGCCCCAGGAGCAGCGCCGGGCTGTGGGCCAGGAGCTGAACCAGCTCAAGCAATTCGCTCAGCAGAAGTTCGATGAGCGGCGCGAGCAGCTGGAGGCAGCCCAAAACAATGCCCCCGCCGACCCTACCTTCGACTACACCCTACCCCCCGTGCCCCAGGCTCTGGGCACGCGCCACCCCCTGAGCCTAGTGCGCGAGGAGATGGTGCGCATCTTCTCCCGCATCGGCTTCAACGTGGCCGAGGGACCCGAAATTGAGGACGACTGGCACAACTTCACGGCCCTCAACTTCCCCGAAAACCACCCGGCGCGGGACATGCAGGACACGTTTTTTATCGCCCCTACCGCTCCGCCTGCGCATTTAGAAAATGGTGAGCTGGCGAATGATGAAAGCTCGTCTGCCACTTCACCGTCTCACCTCCTGCGCACGCACACCAGCACGGTGCAGGTGCGCGTGATGGAAAGCCAGCAGCCGCCCATCCGTAGCATCATGCCCGGCCGCGTGTATCGCAACGAGGCCATTTCGGCGCGGGCGCACATGATGTTTCATCAGGTAGAAGGCATTTTTATTGACGAAGGCGTAAGCTTTGCCGACCTCAAGCAGACCGTGTATTACTTCGTGCAGGAGATGTTCGGGGAGGACATTCAGATCCGCTTCCGGCCTTCGTTCTTCCCCTTCACCGAGCCCTCCGCCGAAATCGACATCACCTGCCTGATATGCAAGGGCAAGGGCTGCAACATCTGCAAGGGTAGCGGCTGGGTGGAAATCGGCGGCTGCGGCATGGTAGACCCCGCCGTGCTCCAGCAGTCCGGTATCGACCCCGAGCGCTACTCCGGCTACGCTTGGGGCATGGGCATCGAGCGCATTACGATGCTCAAATATCAGATCAAAGACCTGCGCCTGTTCACGGAAAACGACATGCGGTTCCTGCGGCAATTTGAGGGTGCGTAGGCATCGGCACAGAGTCAGTTGAAATAATAAAAAGAACGTCTTGGGGACTTAACCGGGGCGTTCTTTCGTTTTGGGCGTTATCATCTTCTATTTGCTACCCTTGTATGCTGTCTACCACTACCAGCCGGGCGTTGCTGGCCCTCGTTCTTTTCCTGAGCCAAGTGCTGCTGGGCTGCGGCTCCAACAGTAGCAACGACCCCAGCCCACAGATTCCCTACGCCATCGTGAACGAGTTGCTGAACCTGAGAAACCAGGAAAACGCCAACCTGCTCTTCGACAACGGGGCCGTGACGCACGCCGGGGGACTGCGCGGGCTGATTGTGGTGCGACAGCCCGGCGGCACGTACACTGCCTTTGAGCGCACCTGCCCTTACCAACCCCAAAATGCCTGCGCCCGCGTCAGCATTGATCCTTCGTCGCGCCTGTTTCTGGTCGATTCGTGCTGCGGCTCCCGTTTCGACCTGCAAGGGCAGGTGCTGGCCGGCCCGGCCACGCGGCCGCTACGGCGCTATACTACCAACGTGTCAGGTAATTTACTGAGCATCAATAACTAGAAAATTTATCTAAGTTTTTTTGCATCAGGATTTGCAAAAAGCGGGAATCTACCCTAATATTGCACCCGCAACGACAGATAAACGTCGCCATAACCGCTTCCTTAGCTCAGCCGGTTAGAGCATCTGACTGTTAATCAGAGGGTCCCTGGTTCGAGCCCAGGAGGGAGCGCCAAGCAAAAGCCCGGTAGTAGACTTTAAACCAGTCTGTTACCGGGCTTTTGATTTATTCAGGGTTTGTCTCTGCTGTGGGTAGAATGCAAGCCCGTAGGCGGTTGGATATATAACAGGCTTTTAGCCTAAACCGCCGCCGCTTTCCCGGTGTTAATCAGGCAACGCCGGCCCATATCAGAAAGTCAACCCCCTTTATTCTATGTCCATCACCTCCCAAGCAGACTTAGTTGGCCTACAGCGCATCAGCGAAGCCGTTGGCATTACCCTCAAGCAAATGCGCGCCTACGCCCAGCCGGGCATGACGACCAAAGAGCTGGACGAGTACGGTGGCCGTTTGCTGACGTCATTAGGGGCGAAGTCGGCCCCACGGCTTGCGTATGGGTTTCCGGGCTGGACGTGCATCAGCGTGAACAACGAGGTAGCGCACGGCATTCCGTCGGTTCGCAAAGTGCTACAGGAAGGCGATTTGGTAAACGTCGACGTATCGGCGGAGCTAGGGGGCTACTGGGCCGACAATGGCGGCTCCTTCGTGCTAGGTACCGATATTCACCAGCACCAGCCCTTGGTAGATGCTTCCCGGCAGATTTTGCGCACGGCCCTCAGCCGCATCCGCGGCGGCGTACGCATTGCCGATATCGGCGGGCTGATAGAAGGTGAAGCGCGCAAAGCAGGCTTTCGGGTTATCAAAAACCTAGTGGGACACGGTGTTGGGCGCAGCCTGCACGAGGAGCCCAAGGAAATACCCTGCTACTACGACCGGTACAACCTGAAGCGCTTCAAGAAGAATTCGGTGGTAGCCGTGGAAACGTTTATTTCTACCCGTGCCTCCATAGCGCACCAAACCAGTGATGGGTGGACGCTGGTAACCAAAGACGGCAGCTTCGTGGCTCAGCACGAACACACCATTGTGATTACGGATGACAAGCCGATTATTCTGACCGAGGCAAACAGCATTTGGGAATAGGTAAGGTTGGTAATCAAGTGAAAAAACAAAAGCGCCGGCTACTAGCCGGCGCTTTTGCATTAGAGATGTATGTTGTGAACAGAATATTGATCAACAGAGTGTTAGCGCAGTGTAACGGGGAAGGTTACGTTGGCATCGTCGGAGCCAGGGGCCGCGGTACCGTTTTTAGTGCCAGGCTGGTGACGTAGCTGAATAGTCAGATTACCGCTATTTGTCGTTCCGGTTTGCACATTGGTCGTCAATCCCACTTCCAGATTGTTTTTGTCTTTATCAGTGCGCGTAATGTTCATGAGACCAGTTGCTGGATTTGGCGTGTATATCACCAAGTGCTCGTAGTTCTCCTCCCGCACTTCCTCAGTGATGTCGTCAGCAGGAGTTTTCGTCTCATCGAGAAAAGAGATAGTACCTGTGTAGGAGGTATTTGGCGCCAGCGCGAGGCCAGTGATGGTAGGGGCTGCACCACCGGCACCATCTAGGTCTTTCCACTCAGCTGTTACGGCTTGACCCGTGCCACTGGTGGGCGTGAGTTTGTAGCGAATGGTGGTGATGAATTCGTTGTCATCTTCAGGCTCTGGGTCGCTGTCGTCGCTGCACGAGGCAAAGAACATGGGGGTAGCCAGCAGAAGCGCGGCAGCAAAGGGACGGAAAAGTGAAGTCTTCATGTGAAAAAATGGAAATGGAAAAAGTGAATGAAATACTTAGTTAGGGCTGAAATTCAAGGGGAGGTGCACGCGTAGCGTCACGTTGCGGCCCATGTCGTCGGCGAAGTAGCGGAAGCGGTTTAGATAGTCGCGGTACCGCTCGTTGAGCAGGTTGGAGCCGGCTAGGCTCACCTCCACAGGCGTGCTGCCCAGACGTAGGGTAGCACCTACCTCGGCGCCCAGCAAGCCGTAGCCATCGGGGGCAGGTTGTGGGTCATACTCGGCGCCGGGCACGCGCGTTTGCCGGCGCACGGCCGTGCCCCGTACCAACGCAAAAAACTGATTGGCCCGGGCGGCCTTCTGGCCAGCCCAGTCGCGCCGCACTGACAGTTCAAACCGGTCGGCGGGCACGTAGATGAGGTAGTCGTTGAGGGTACGGTTGCGCGCCCGAATCACGGCCGCTTTGCCGTTGAGCAGCCAGTTGGCGGCCAATTGGTAGTCAAGAGTAGCGTCTACGCCGCGAAACACGGCATCGGTTTGCTGAAAGCGCCACGGTAGGAAAGAGCCCTGAATGGTCGTAATCGGCTCGCCTATCACCTGGTAGATGTAGCCGTCGATGATGTTCTGATACACCGTCAGCTCCCCGTTCAGGCGCGGATTGTCATGCAGGGTAGCCGTTACACCCAGGTTATACGACGTTTCGGGTTGAAGAGGTGGCGTACCGGCCGGCCGTGAAATGTCGTACCCCTCCTCATAAATGCCGCCGTGCACGCCCTGCGAGTACCGCTCGTTGGCAGCTGGGGCACGCTGCACCAAAGCCGCGTCGGCGCGCAGCGTGAGATGCACGTTGGCATCATACACGGCCCCTACGGAGGCTGAAGGCGTCCAGAACTGGAAGCGGTTGCGCTCTACGCCATAATAGGAGCTGGAGTCGGTAGCGAAGCCACGGGTGAGGCGGCGGGTGCGCAGGTCGCGGTGGTCGAGGCGCAGGCCGGCTTCCAGGAGTAGGCGCTCGTGCTGCCACCGCTCAATCACGAATGCGCCCGCCGTGCGGTTGGTGTAGAACGGGATAAACTGCCGCGTGCCGCCCGCATAGCGGTTGAACTGGTAAGTACCGCTCAAGCCCACGCTACCCCGAAAGTTGCCCAGGGTAGGGTGTTCCCACACCACATCGGCGGTGGTGGTGTAGTTCTGGTAGCTGAGCTGAGGCAGGTTGCGGCGGCCTGCATCACTCGAAGATCGAATGACATCGTACTCGTCGCGGTAGTCGCGCTGGTTGGCCACCGTGGCCGTCAGCCGGCCGCCGTTGCCGGTTTTCACGAAGCCGGTTAGCTTGGCCAGATCGTGCTGAAGCTGCTGGTAGGGCCGGTTGATCTGGTAGGTGAAATCGGGGTCTATGGCGGGGCGGCCGCGGGCAATGGCGGCTTCCAGATCGGCTCGGTTGCCCACAATGGCGCTGCTCAGAATACCTAGGCGGGAGTTGAACTGACTGTAGAAGGCTTCGAGGCCGTACGTGTCCTTCCGCCAGCCCACGGCCGCCGAGAAGTTGTGCTCCCGGAAACCGGTGTTGTCGAGGCGATAGTCGGGCGTGCGGGTGTTGCCGGCTTGCTTCAGGGTGCCTTGTAGGCGCCAGCTCAGGGAGGGTAGGCGGCGCAGGTTACCATCAACCGCCGCCGAAACAGCCCCTAGCCCGTTGTTCGACATACCCACCAAGTTCACATCGGCCCCAATGCCGGCCGAATCGCGCAAGGCTTTGGGCTGCACCAGCACCACTCCGCCCACGGCATCGGTGCCGTAGCGGACGCTGGCGGCGCCCTTCACCACCGTCAGGTCGGAAGCAATGAATGGGTCGATTTCTGGGCCGTGTTCCTGCCCCCACTGCTGCCCTTCTTGCCGTACGCCGTTGTTCATAATCGCCACGCGGTTGGAGTGCAGCCCATGAATCATAGGTTTGAAAATGCTGGGGCCAGTCTGAATGGCAGCCACGCCGGGGAGCTTCTCGAGGGCTTCGCCCAGAGCTTGGCCACGCGTCTGTTGCAGGGCCTGGCCCGTTAGCGAGCCGCTGGCTTGGGGTAGGGGCGCCTGCACCCGCTCGCCGCGCACGGTGGCGCCGCGCAGCGTCACGGCATCGGGGTGGAGCTGGAAGTTGCGCACGGCCGCACTGTTCATGCGCACCTCAGCCCGTTCGGTAGCGTAGCCAATGAAGCGCACCTCCAGCTGGTAAGTGCCGGGGCACACGTGAAAATGAAAATTACCGTCGGCGTCGGTCTGGGTGGCCTGCTGGCCGGGCTGCACAATCACGGTAGCCCCCGCCAGCCCCTGCCGCGACTCGTGGTCGGTGATGCGGCCCGCCAGCGGCAGGTTGCACCCGTTCTGAGCCGTGCTAGTATGCACAAAGCCCAGGCACAATCCTGCCATCAGCAAGACCGCTACAAAGCGAAACAACATGAAAGAGAGGGATTATTCGATCAGTCAGCCGTGTATGTCGAAAGGCAAGAGGCTGATGATTAGCTACATACTAAGCGACGTAGCTATGCTGCGCAGAAGCGTTGCGCAAGGAAATAGTTTCTCGAATTGGTCAGTAGACCAGCAAGCGGCTGCCTACCCGAGCAGAGCTACTACGGTAGCTTAAGCCCTATAGTGCAGGCAGAAAAGGCGAGCAAAAACAGGCGCAGTGGGCGAAGTGTATTACGCCCATTAAGCTGCCGGAGGGCCGCGCAGATGACGAATAGTCGGTAGGGCCTGGCTCCACACAGACTGGCGCGGCATCATCCAATGAGGTGCGTGCGTAACGCCGCTGGCAAAGACTACGCTTGTTGCCGAGAGCTGAAACGGAACGTTGTAAAACTGGTCGACACTGCAATGCTGGTGCTGCGCCGAAATCGATGAGGCCTTTTTATGCGTTGCCTCGTGCACCGTGTGCTCATGCGCATGCAACGCCAACAGCCACGTATCCGGTACCATCACCCGCACGAAGCAGATGAGGAGGAAATAGGCGATGAAAGAGCGTAGAGAAAGCATGCAGGCAGCGAAACGCGCAGAAGAAAGCGCTGTTTGTTCGGAGGGTGTCGTAAACAACGCCTCTTTTGCACAAATGTTGCAAAATATTTTTAGATGCGTCCAGGATCGGTAGACAATGCAGTGGATAGGCCGTCTATTAAGATAGCACGACCTACGAGAAGGTAGAGTTACAACCCATCTCCATCTAAAATTTACACTCGGTATAGTGCTGTAAATGATAAAGCTACAAGAAGAAGCATTGATTTGGCTTCCTCATCAGGTTGTTCATTGCACATAGCATTCGTGTACTGTATACATGATGCAACATAGGTACACGGAAGCTTCTCCTAGCAACAACTACATTGCCCAGCGTATGAGTCGAGCAACTCAACACTGCAAACAGGGTCAATCATCATCCTGTAAGACAAATATCAGATAATGAGATGTTAATACACCGGGGAACAAACCCGATGCCTAAGTGTGTCTGGCTGATGTGTCTACACTTTTCCGTCTATCCGCCTTCTTCCGGCAAGGCTACCGGTGGCTGCTGATATGGCCCCTGACGGCAGGCAGCCTACCCGACAAGCCACTGACATTGCGCGCCGAACCATTGGCCTTGCAGCCGCCTACCTTCCGGGTAGCGCAGGTGCGCGACGAGCGGCCCGAGCGCCGGGCCGTAGCATGGCTCCTGCCTGCACCAGGTACCAACCCGGCCGCGCCGCGCCCAACCGATTTGCAGGGCGGAGCTGAGGCGGCTTTGCAGCAGTTTGCCGCCCAAAGCATACCAACCCAGCCGGGCACGCGCCCGGTTCGGGTGCGTATCCGCACACTACGCATCACGGAAAAGGCCGTGCCAGGTGGGCGCGTGGAGGGTGAGGTACAAGTGCAGTTGGCCTTCGACTGGCTCCGGCCCGATGCCGCGCCGTTGCTGCTCACGGAGTACCGCAGTGGTGCCCGCTACGGCCGCCTAGCTACAGATGCGGCGGTAGTAGAGCCGGCCCTTAGGCAGGTGCTAGCAGGTGGGCTACGCTACCTCAACAGGTGGTTGCTGCAAGCCGCCGAGCAAGACGCGCGCCTGGCTACCCGCGTGCAACCTTCCTTCCGCTACGACCAACGCCAAACCGAGTCTGATACCTTGTTTTACGACCCGGCGCGGCCCCTGCGCTGGTCGGATTTTACAGGGCCACCGCGGGCGGGCATCTATGCGGCGGCCGTGTTTCCAGGGTTTTCCTACCAGGGCAAACCCCGCCTGCGCAACGGCGTGCTAGAGCTGGATATTACGCTGCAAATCTTTGTGGTGCGTAGCTCCTCCTGGGTAGGCCCTGGCAAAAACGCCTACTACCTGGCTCACGAGCAGCGCCACTTCGACTTGGTGAAGCTGGTGGCCGAGCGCTTCCGCCGCTCCGCCACCGCCGACAGCCTCACCGTGGAGGACTACAACAGCATCCTACAGCGCCAGTACCTGCGCTCCTTCATGGAAATGAATCGCATTCAGGAACGGTACGACGCCGAAACCCACCACGGCACCAACGCCGCCGCCCAGCAGCGCTGGGACCAGCAGATAGAGGCCGACTTGCGGCGGTTTGGGGTGGAGTAGGGAAGGGTGAGGTTGTGGAATTGTGAGTTAGAAATTGTCTGTCATCCTGAGCTTGCGAAGGACCTTATCACGCCAGAACGACAGGCGTTGTTAGCCTACCCCCTCTGTCATCCTGAGCAGAGCGAAGGACCTTCTCACGCGTGAACGACGGTCATAACAACGACTCGTTCACGCGTGAGAAGGTCCTTCGCTCTGCTCAGGATGACAGATGGATTATTTCCAACTCACTACCAACGGCGAGCTGATACGCTGGGCAAACTCCGCTAAGTAAGTATCCCAAGCATCGGCAGAAGCAAACTGCCCGCTTTTCTGCCACCCAAAACCGGCATAGAACACCACCACATCTTGCTGCGGCTGCGTGACCATGTAGAGCTGGCTCTGGTCTTTCTGCTCGCTGCGGTGCTCTTGGTAGTCCGTGAGGTAGCGCGGGGCTACTACCACGCCGGTACCCAGGTAGGAGTCGTCTACCTTTTCCCAGTAGCGGCACCAGCCGGCTTTGGGGTCAGCCTTTACTTCGCCTTTTTGCTCGTGCAGCGTGAGGCCGACGGTGCAGTTGGGCAGCGGCTGGCCGGCCGAAATATGCTCCTCGAAGCGCGTCAGGTTGCTGCCTCGGTCCAGCGAAATGCGCTTGGTTTCCGTGACCGACAGGCTGCCAGCCGGGTAGGGCGCATACGTCAGCTCGAACACCGTGCGGATAGGCCCGGTGGCCAGCACCTTATACTTGGTGAAGTTCTTGGATACGAACAACTTCCCATCCAGTAGCACGCCGGTGCCACCCACGCCGCGGCTGCTGCCCACGTGGTAGGGGTCGTAGCCCTCGCCGATGTCGGTGTGGTAGGCGAAAGGTTTTTCGTGCACGTGGCGGCCATACCACTTGTCGATGATGGGGTAGGATACGCGCTTCAGCCAGCAGTCCATGCCGCTGCTGAGCGTGCCGTTGGGGTCCTTCTTCTCGGCCAGCTCCTGGGCATTGGGGCCGTAGGTGCGGAATGCTACCCGGTCGTTTTCCCAGGCAAAGTCGTCGGTGCGTTCCGGCACGAAGCGTGCAAACGTGACATCGGGGGTAGTTGGGACCGGCCCCGCCGCGGCCGGCTCCACCATAAACGTCTTACTTGCCCTGGCCCCCATATCCGTCTGAAACAGCAGCTCGTCGGGTTTGCCGTCGGCGTCGTTGTCTACCAACTGGCTGATCAGCAAGGATTTGCTGGCTGCGTCGCGCACGCGCAAGTCGGCTGGGTCCAACTGGCGGGCGGCGGCCGGCAGCTTGCTTAGCGGTAGGCTGATGGTTTCGGCGCGGCGGGCCAGGTTCAGGGCGTTGCGCACCGTGATGGTAGCAGCCGGGCGGGGCGCCGGGGCCGCGCCCGCAAACAGCAGCGCGGCCAGGGGTAGGGCAAGCGGTAACGGTTTCATCGACAAGTCAAAAGGGTAGGAAACAGGCTAGCGCAGTTGGTCGATGGGAGCAGGATCCATATCGGTATACTCCTGGTTTTCACCACCCATACCCCAGATAAATGTGTAGCCGGCCGTGCCGCAGCCCGAGTGAATCGACCACGGCGGCGACAGAATGGCCTGACCCTCGGCTACCCACAGGTGGCGGGTTTCCTGGGGGTGGCCCATCAGGTGCAATACCCGCTGGCCTTCCGGGAGGTCGAAGTAGAGGTAGGCCTCCATGCGCCGGTCGTGGGTGTGGGCGGGCATGGTGTTCCACACCGAGCCGGGGTGCAGCTGCGTAAGGCCCATCACCAGCTGGCAGCTAGGCAGGCCTTCGTTGTAGATGTACTTGTAGATGGTGCGCTGGTTGGCGGCTTCCATGGTGCCCAGTGTGACGGGGGTAGCCTCGGCCTGCGTGAGGCGCGCAGTAGGGTAGGTGGCGTGGGCCGGCGTAGAGAGCAGGTAGTACCGGGCTGGCTTCGACGGGTCGGCGCTGGCAAAGACTACCTCTTTGGCGTCCTTGCCCACGTACAGGCAGTCCTGACGGCCCAGCTCGTGGGTGGTGCCGTCTACGGTCACGGTGCCGGGTTGGCCGATGTTGAGAATGCCCAACTCGCGGCGTTGCAGGAAGAAATCGGCCTTCAGGTTATCGGGGCAGGGTAGGGGAATGGCATCGCCGGTGGGCACCACGCCGCCTACCACCATGCGGTCGTAGTGCGTGTATATCAGTTGAATATCACCGGCTACGAACAAGTTTTCCAGCAGGAAGTTCTCGCGTAGCTCGGCCGTGTTCATCATAGCCGTTTCGCGCGGCCCGATAGCATATCGTTGAATCATGGTAGGTGTTTGATGTGTTTTAGTGTGTTGATTTTTGGTGTGATGATGAGTTGATTGTTGATGTGCTGATTGTGGAGGCACTGTCATCCTGAGCTTGCGAAGGACCTTATCACGGCAGAACGACTTGCGCAACAACGACTCGTCCTCACGTGAGAAGTTCCTTCGCTCCGCTCAGGATGACATACGTCAGGATGACACACGCCTACACATTCAGCACATCAATCAACTCATCAGTACATTACCTACCCATCCAGCCGCCGTCGACGGTGAGGATGGTGCCGTGCACGTAGTCGGCGGCGGACGACGCCAGGAAGACCGTGGGGCCTTTGAAGTCGTCGGGGGTACCCCAGCGGCTGGCCGGAATCCGGCTCAGAATGCTGGCCGAGCGGTCGGGGTCGTTGCGCAGGGCCTCGGTGTTGTCGGTGGCGATGTAGCCGGGCGCAATGGCATTCACGTTTACGCCCCGGCCGGCCCATTCGTTGGCCAGCGCTTTCACCACGGAGCCAATAGCGCCCTTGCTGGCTGCGTAGCCGGGCACGTTGATGCCGCCCTGAAATGTGAGCAGCGAGGCTGTGAAGATGATTTTACCGGAGCCGCGCTCTAGCATTTGCCCGCCAATGGCGCGGGCCAGCCGGAAAGGCGCGTCCAGGTTGATGGCCAGCACCTCGTCCCACAGCTCATCCGAGTGCTCGGCGGCGGGTGCGCGCTTGATGGTGCCGGCGTTATTGATCAGAATATCAATCTGCGGAAAATCCTGCTGCACTTGGGCAAGAAAGGCATCTACGGCCGGGCGCTGGCTGAAATCGGCCTGGTAGGCGTGAAACTGCCGACCCAGCGCCTGCACCTGGCGCTCGGTGTCGGAGCCGCTCAGCGCCAGCGACGATGACACGCCGATGATATCGGCGCCGGCCTCGGCCAGACCAATCGCCATGGCCTGCCCAATGCCGCGGTTGCAGCCCGTTACGAGGGCCAGCTTGCCCGTCAAATCGAAAGAAGAAGTCATAAGCAAAAGGTGAGTGTGAGCCAACAAGATAAAAGACGCGGATTGGTCCACTGTCCTGGGCTGTCGGGGTAGGGTAGGAAATGCGGGACTTTACAGCGCGTGGTCGGTCTTGACATCCTGCCCCGACCAGATTTTTTTGGCGGTCCAGTCTTGCGCCGGGGCTGCCCAAAAAGTGTCGGTACTGGGTAGGCCCAGGGGTAGGAAGGCCGCGGTACATAGGTAGAGGCTGCCCGTAGAGATATAGACCTCGCCAATGCCCGGCTGATGCCCACACAGCCCGATTTGCAGCCAGCCCTTGCTATCAAAGGTGCCTTTGGGGTCCATGGTGCGCCGAATGACGGCCGTGAGGGCGCTCCGCACCTGCCCGGCCGGCAGCTCCTCGGGCAACAACTGCTGCAACGAAACCTGCGCCAGATGCTGAAACGCCCCGCAACGGTAAGCCAGGGAGCGGCCAAAGGCCGCAAACGACCCATCGGCGCAAATCAGACGCTCCTGCACCTGAGCGTAGCGCCGGGCGCGGCTGCGCAAAGTTTCCAGCAACTCCTTGCGCTCCTTGCCGGCCACAACCAATGTGCCTACTACATCCAGCAGCATGGGCTGAATCACATAGCTATTATAGTAGTCCCAGTGGTAGTCGGGGCCGTCGCCGTAGGTGCCGTCGCCTTTGTACCAGGTCAGGTGTTCCTTGATGGCGTAGTCCATGCGCATGAGGTCGCCCACACCCGTAAACTTCAGCAAGGCCGATTCAATGATAGCACTGAACAGCAGCCAGTTGCTGTAATATGGTTTGATGACGCGGCTGCTTTGCAGAGCCGTTACCAGCTGCGTTTTGGTGGTGTCGGGTAGCTGGGTCCAGAGCTGGGTAGGGGCGCGCAGCATGGCGTGCGCCAGAAAGGCGGCGTCTACCACCGGCTGCCCGCCCTCCGTAAAGTTCAGGAAGCCCGGCGACTGGGGGTTCACGCCCTGGGCAATGGCCTGGCGGGCCAGCTCCCGGTAGCGCTGCTGCCGAGCCAGCTCGTTAGCGGGCACCGCTTGTAGCTCCAGCCAGGGCGCAAGCCCCGTAAGCGTGCGGCCCAGGGCTTCGAGGTAGGTGACACTGCGGCGGCCCGCCTCCTGGCCGGGGGCAGATTCTACGGGCATCTGGGCCTTCAGTTGCCCTTGGGCGGCGTTGGTCAATACGGGGTCTACTACCTTCAGCAAAGTGCTGAGCCAGTACTCGCGGTCGGTGGTTTTGGCGGGGGCGGGTAGGGGCAGGGCGCCGCTCGCCAGGCTGGCACCCGGTAGGGCCAGTGCCGATAAAGCCGCGGCTGACTGCGCAACGAAGGTGCGTCTTTCCATACAATAAAGAAGAGTGAAACGAAGCAGCCGGACTACTTCAGCTTGATAACTTCGGAACCAGCCAGCAGAAACGCGCCGGTGCCGTACACTTCCCAGCTCTCGGCCGAGAAGTCGCGGCGCGGGTCGGCGCCGATGGGCTGCACCCAGCCTACACGGCCTTCTTGCGACACGCACCGGTTCAGCGCAGCCCATGCTTGCTGTACGTGGGGCAGGTAGGTGGCTTGGTCGAGCAGGCCCTGGTTGATGCCCCAAGCCAGCGCGTAGCAATCGAAGCCCGAGCCCGAAGCCTCGCCGCCGGGGTAGGCGCCGGGGTCAAGGAGGCTGGCGCGCCACAGGCCGTCGGGCTGTTGCAGCTCGATGAGGCGGGCGCTCATCTCCTTATACAGGTTCAGGTAGAACGGCCGCGTGGGGTGGTCCTTCGGCAGCTCTTGCAGGATTTGCACCAGGCCGCCCATCACCCAGCCATTGCCGCGGCTCCAGAAAATAGGCTGGCCGTTGCTTTCCTTCTTGCCCTCGCCGGCCTCATTCCAGAGGTAGGAAGCGTCGCGGGTGAACAGGTGCTGCTGCTGGTTGTAGAGCCGGCGGTAGGTCTGCTTATATAAGGTGTCGTTGAAGGCGAGGTACTTGGGCTGATTGTCGATGAGGGCGGCCTTCACCAGCACGGGCGGACCCATAAACAGCGCATCGCACCACCACCACGTAATGCCGTGCCGCTGCACCTCGGGGCCGGGCGTGGTGTAGAGCTTATCCAAGGCCGCCAGGGTAGGCGCTATCATCTGCCGGTCTTTCTTGAGGCGGTACAGGTTCAGGTAGGTCTGGCAGATGGCAATGTCGTCGGCGTGGTCGTAGCGCTTGTCGGGTTGCCACTGCGTGCGGTTGCCCATGGCCAGTAGCGAGTCCAGTACCCACTTGGTTTTGGTGGTTTGGTAAGCCGCAAACACACCGGAGTAGAAGGCCGCGTTGGTCCAGTCGGTGAGGGCGTGCTTGGGATGTGCCAACTGCCACTTGGTCGTCTTCAGCAATTGCTGCTTGATGAACTTCGGCTTGAACAGCGCTTTATCGACGGTAGCAGTCGACTGGGCGTAGCTGACTTGATGCAGGCCCAACGTGAGAAGCAGGCCGCCAGTGAGCAAACGGCGCAGAGTGAAAGAACGAGACATAGGAGTAGGGTAGGGAATGTATCCACAATAGTAGGCATCTGCCCGCACACGGTAGGGGGGCGGATCCTCAGATTAGGGGGGAGATATTCGCCTAGCAGTTCAAATAGAGGCCGTCATGCTGAGCTTGCCGAAGCATCTCGCGTGCTGACGTTACAACGGTAATCCAGACGTCAGCACGCGAGATGCTTCGGCAAGCTCAGCATGACGGCCTCCCCATTCGATAGGCCTACTCCACAGAAGCTGCCTCCTTGCCCTGCCGATGCTGCCGGGCGTACTCGGAGGGCGTCACGCTGTAGATCTTCTGAAACATCTTGCGGAAGTACTTGGCGTCCTCAATGCCCACCTGAAACGCCACCTCCGACACGCGCATGGTGGTGCCGGCCAGTAGCTGGGCGGCGCGTTTCATGCGCACGTCGCGGATGAACTCGACCACTGTCTGGCCCGTGATGCTCTTAATGCGCCGATAGAACACCGACTGGCTCATGCCTACCTTTCGCACCAACACCTGCACGTTGAATTCGGCGTCTTCAAGGTGTTCTTCCACCACGCGCATGGCGTTTTCCAGAAACTCGCGGTCGGCGTCGGGAACGGTTATTTCGGTGGGCTCTAGTAAGATGTGACGTTGGTAGTACTCGTGCAGCTTGCGGCGGTTGCGCAGTAGGGCTTCTGCCTTGGCCAGCAGCAGGGTAGGATTGAAGGGCTTGCTCATGTAGTCGTCGGCGCCCAGGCCCAAGCCCTCTAGCTGATGGGTTTCGGCGGTGCGGGCTGTGAGCAGCAGCAGCGGAATATGCGCGGTTTTGGGATGCTGCTTCACGCGTTGGCACAGTTCCAGCCCATCGGAGTGCGGCATCATCACGTCCGAAATAATCAGGTCGGGGAGGTGTTGCAGGGCTTCGTCCCAGCCCTCCAGGCCGTCGGTAGCCGTCAGCACGTCATACTCGGCCGCAAAAAGCTGTTGCAGATACTGGCGTACTTCGTCGTTGTCTTCCACCACCAGCAAGCGCGGCGGCCCAGCCGGCGTGGTGGGTAGGGTGGCCGGCACTTCCTCTACTTCAAGCACATCAAACAACCCTTCCGACTCGATGTAGGTAGGAAGTGTATCTTCTTCTGACTGAACATCCTCTGACTGAATATCTTCGGGCTTGAGATGCTGCGCGCCCAACGGCAGGCGCAGCTCGAAGGTGGTGCCTACCCCCTGGGTGCTGCTCACGACGAGCTGCCCGCCGTGGCGCTCGGCAAACTGCCGCGCCAGCGACAGGCCAATGCCCGTGCCCGTCATGCGCAGGGTATCGGTGTGCGAGGCTTGGTAGTAAGGGTCGAAAATACGTCCCAGCTCGCTGGCCTTAATGCCCACACCCGTATCTGTTACGTTAATTTTCAGGTAATTACCCGTAAGTTGCCCCTGGTGGTAGAGCGCTTCGCCTTGGGCATTGCCAATAACCATAGCCGCCAGCTCTACCCGGCCTTTGTTGCGGGTGTATTTGAAGGCATTGGCCAGCAGGTTGGTCAGGATAATCTCCAGCTTGCTGCGGTCGAAATACAGTGGCACCGGTTGGGCAGGCACGTCCAGGAGGTAGGCCACATTGCGCTCCTGGGCTTTCAGTTGGAAAACGGAGTAGGTGTCGGTGAGGAAGCGCACGGCATCGGCGCGCTGGGTGCGCAGGGGCACGTGGCCGGTTTCCACCTTACGAAAATCGAGTAGTTGGTTCACCAGCTCCAGCAGCTTGCGCGTTTGGCGATGCATGAGTTGCACCTTGCCGCGCAGGTCGGCTACGGGGCCGGCGGCGCGCATAATTTCCTCCATCGGCCCCAGAATCAGGGTGAGCGGGGTGCGCAACTCGTGGGAGATATTGGTGAAGAAGCCCAACTTCAAATCGGTCAGCTCCTTCTCCTTTTCGGCCTGAAACTGCTCCAGCACCAGGCGATTTTTGAGCTGTTGCTGGGCCATTTCCACACGCCGAAACCAGGCTACCGCGCCCAGCGCAGCCATCGCGTACAGTAGGTAGGCCCACCACGTGCGCCACCAGGGCGCCAGCACCTCAAACTGCATGGTGGCATAGCGCTTCGACCACACGCCCTCGCCATTGCTGGCCTTCACCTCCAACGTATAATTGCCCGCGGGCAGGTTGGCAAAGCTGGCCGTGCGCTGTCCTGGTGCGGGGTATACCCATTCTTCATTGTAGCCTACCAGGCGGTAGGCGTAGCGGCTTTTCTGCGGATTGGCGTAGTTCAGGGCCACAAACTCCACCAGAAAGTCGTTTTCGGCGTTGCGGATAGTCACCGTCTGCGGCACCGATAGTGCCTGCCGGAGCAGCACGCGACCATTCAGGGTGTCGCCCACGGCCACGGGGCGGTTGGTCACGCGTAGGTCGGTCAGCTGCACCACCGGCGCGTAGGGGTTGGCCTGAATATCAGAGGGTTGGAAGTAATTGATGCCGTTGATGCCCCCAAAGTATAGAGTACCATCCTGGGCGCGGGCCGCCGAGCCAATCTTGAAGGAGTTGCTTTGCAAGCCGTCGGCCACGTCATAGCGCAGGTACTGGCGGGTGGCGGGCGTGAAGCGGTAGAGGCCCGTGCCGCCAATCCAGAGGTGGCCGGCCTCATCGGCCAGGATGCTCTCCACATCCTCCTCCGGCAGCTGCCTGAAGTAGGACCGGATGGTTTCGTGCCCGGCGGCATCGGTGCGCAGCTGGTGCAAGCCGCCCCCAATGGTACCAATCCAGAGCGCATTTTGCTCGTCGAGCAGCAAGGGCCACACGTAGTTTACGCGCAGGCTGTTGGGCTTACCCGGCGCGTATTGGTAGTGGTGCAGCAGGCGCACCGCGGTAGGCGTAGCACGCAGTTTCAGCAGGCCCGCGTCGCGGGTGCTGGCCCACAGCACGTCGCGCTTGGCATCATAAAGTAGAAAAGATAACTGATTGGTAGGCAGCGTACTGTTGGAAGTATTGTAGGTGGCCAAGTACTGCCCCTCGGGGCTGAAACAGTATAAGCCCGCCGAAAACGTACCCACCCATACCGTGCCACGCTGGTCCTGGGTGATGCGCTCGATGGCCGTGTTGCTGAGCAGCGAGCCGTCGGGCAGTTTATCGTAGGTGGTCAGCTTTTCCTGGCCGTTGGCGCGGCTGAGCGTGACCAGGCCGTGGCCGCGCGTGCCAAACCAGAACGTGCCGTTGGTGGCCTGGAAAACCGCCGAGACATCGATGCCGCGGGCGCCCCCGCTCTGTTGGTTGAGGTAGTTATGGTAGGTGTGTTGGGCCAGGTCGTAGCTGGCTACCCCGTTGCGGGTGCCAAACCAGAGCGTGTTGCGCGCTTCCTCCTTGAAAATAGCGTTGACGTAGTTGTTGGACAAGGCCAGCCGCCCCGTGAGCTGCTGCCGGATGCTGCCAAAAGGCTTCTGGCGCAAGTCTACCTTGTTGAGGCCGCCGGCCGAAGCGCACAGCCACATCACTTGGTGCTGGTCTTCAAAAATCTGATGAATTCGCTCAGAGTTGATGCTGAACGGCTCCCCGTCCTGAGGCATAAACAGGGTAGGGGCTGCGGCGCGCAGCGGGGGCGCCACGGCCGTGCGGTTGCCGGCCTCCCACACATACAGCCCGTAGATGGTGCCCACCCACAGCCGCTCAAACGAATCGGTGTAAACCGACTGCACCAGCGGCAACTCCTGGGGTAGGGGGTGGGCTGCCAGCTCGCGCACGGTGCGGCGGTTGGCGGCACTCACCCAGTACACGTGGTGGTCGGTGCCTATCCATAGGTCACCGTGGTGGTCGAGGTGCAGGACGCGTACCGGTTTGGTAGACAGCTCCGTAGCATGCAGATCTAGCAGGGGTTGGGTGGTGCGAATAACCGACAGGCCGTGGCTGCTGCTACCCACCCACAGCTTGCCTTCGACATCAAGGGCTAGGCTGGTGATGCGTGTGAGAGCGGCCCGGCCGGGTAGGGTAGGCGGCAGTTGTTGCAGACGCTGCACCCGGCCTTGGCGGTCGAAGCTCAGTGCAAACAGCCCGTTGCGGCCGGTGCCTACCCACAAACGCCCCAGCGTATCCGATACCAGGGCCGTGACGTCGGACTGGGCCAGCAGCCGCGCCTGCGCCTGGTATGCCGCCGGAATGTGCTGCTCATCGAGTCGAAAAAAGTCGTCCTGATCGGCATTATATAAACTCAGACCCGCCCGCTCGGTGCCTACCCATAGCCGGCCCCCGGCCCCCACATGCAGCACCGAAATCCGATTGCTGGAAATGCCGTTGTGCGGGTTCACGGGCAGCGAGTACTGCTTCAGGGTGTAGCCGTCGTAGCGGTTGAGGCCGCGGTTGGTGCCTACCCAGATAAAGCCGGCCCGGTCCTGGGTCACGGCCATGCCGTCGCTGTGCGAAAGGCCTTCGTTGACGGTCAGGTGCTCGAAGCGAAAGGCACTGGGCGCGCTCTGCGCCAGTGCTTGGTGGCCTCCAGCCAGCGTCAGCAAAACACCCCAGATATACCGGATACATACCTCCTTCAGGACCGCAAAAAATGGGGTAGAAGGGAATACTAGAATGTCTCGGAGGTGAGTTTGCAAACGATTGCGGTTAGCCATTCAGAAAGAAAAAGAAAAGCGGTAAGAGAGCTAAATAAGGATGCAAATACCTGATGGTGAAAAGGTTATTTTGATTGGTTGTATATATCAATCGATTGTGTGAAGAATGGATGACCAATTTAACCCCTTTTTTCGATTGAATTGTCCCCTACTCTCCTCTAGGGCTCCTTCTACATTTGGCTAGTTCCCAACACCGCGGTGGTAGTTGCTGAAAGCAGCGCTTACCTACTACTAAGAAGACGCCCACAAACGGATAGGTTGGTCTGCACTGAACAACAACCTCCCTCTGCCCCGCCCCGACAACAACGCCTACCTACAGAAGACTTTTTGGAAAAATTCTACATCTCCCACCTTGCACTGGTCCTCTCCAGATGCAAAATTCCTTCACTTCTATGAGAGTAAAACCGTTACTCTTATGCGGGACGCTTGTACCCTTGCAAGTAGCCCTCGTTGCGCCTGCTGCGCACAGCCACCCCGGAGCATACGAGCGCTCCACAACGGCAGCGGCAGCTCCCGTCGACCAGACCATTACCGGCCGCGTAACCGACGACCAGGGCCAGCCCCTACCCGGCGCGACGGTAGTAGTGAAAGGTACCACTATCGGGACTGGCACCGATGGCGACGGCCGCTTTTCGCTGGTGGTACCCACTGCCAACCAGGGGGGGACATTGTTGATTTCGTCCATCGGCTTCACCTCGCAGGAGTTTCCGCTGGGCAGCCGCACCACGTTTGATGTGCGAATGGTGACGGATACCAAGGCCTTGGAGGAAGTGGTGGTGGTAGGCTACGGCACCCAGAAGCGCTCCGACGTGACGGGCTCGGTGGTATCGGTGCCGCAGGACCGGTTGGAGAAGCTGCCGGTCTCGAACGTGGCGCAGGCGCTGCAAGGGGCGGTGGCAGGTGTGCAGATTACGGGTGGATCGAGTGTGCCGGGCAACCAGCCGAGCATCCGGATTCGGGGGGTGCGCTCTATCACGGCCAACGCCGACCCCTATCTGATTGTGGACGGGGTGCCGTTTCCGGGTAACCTCAACGACATCAATCCCAATGACATTGCCAGCATTGAGATTCTAAAAGATGCTTCTTCCACGGCCATTTACGGTACGCGGGGCTCCAACGGGGTTATTCTTATCTCTACCAAGCGAGGTAAAACCGGCAAGCCGCAGATTCGCTACAACGGCTATATCGGTCCCGAGTACCTGAACAACCGGCTGCGCCCGCTCGATGGCCCTGCTTACTCCGCTAAATATCAGGAGTTTGCCCGGCAGCGGGGGCTAAACGTAACCCCAGTGCCTAACCTCGGCGAACAGGCCAACTACGAAGCCGGCCGCACGGTAGACTGGTTCGACGAGATTTCACAGCAGGGCATGATTCAGGATCATAACCTGTCGGTGTCGGGTGGTACGGACGACGTGAAGTACTTCGTGTCGGGCGACTATTTCAAGCAGAAGGGGGTAGTAAAAGGATTTCAGTTCCAGCGCATCAGCCTGCGCACCAACATCGACGCCAACCTGACGCCCTGGCTGCGTGTGGGTACGTCGGCGTTCTTTTCCAGCAACAACGACGATGGCGGCCGCGCCGACCTCAGCCTGGCCCAGGTAGCGAGCCCATACGGTACCATCTACAACCCCGATGGTTCCTACACGGTTTTCCCGCAGCCCCCAGAACAGCTGATTAAGAACCCATTGGTAGGCCTTACCACTACCCGCGAGAGCCGCGTCAACCAGCTCACAGGCACGGGCTACGCCGAGGTAGCACCCAACTTCCTGGATGGCCTGAAGTACCGTCTGAACGCTACCTACTCGTACCGGCCCTACCGCTACGCCTACTACGAAGGGCGGGCTTTTGGCAACCTGCGCGGTGGCGCCCAGCTTGTCAATGATGAGCGGATGAACTACACCATCGAGAACCTGCTGATTTACAACAAAGACATTGGCAAGCACCACTTTGATGTAACCGCGCTGTACAGCTCCCAGCAGAATACGTACTTCACCACCACCGAAAACGCGAGCGGTTTCATCAACGATGAAATTGGGTTCAACAGCATTGGCTCGGGTTCCAACACGCCCACCATCAGCTCGTACAGCGAGCGGCGGGCGTTGGTGTCGCAGATGGGACGCATCAACTACAACTACGACAGCCGCTACCTGTTTACGGCCACGGCCCGCCGCGACGGTTCATCTGTATTCGGAGTCAATGCCGATAAATACGCCATCTTCCCCTCGGTGGCGGTGGGCTGGAATATTGCCAACGAAGCCTTCCTGCGCAATAACAACAAAATCAGCAACCTGAAACTGCGCTTTTCTTATGGTATAACTGGCAATGAAGCAATTCCGGCGTACGGCACCATCACAGGCTTGGCGCTAGGGCAATATGCATACGGTGGGGTAGCTTCTACTTCCCTGCGGGCAGGCACTATCGGTAATATTGGTCTTGGCAACGCGAACTTGAAGTGGGAGCAAACCTCCAGCGTAAACTACGCGGTGGACTTTGGCTTCTTCAACAACCGTCTGTCGGGAACGGTGGAGTACTACGATGCCAAAACTAAAGACCTGCTGCTGGCCCGCCAGATTCCGATTATAACGGGCTACAACTCCATTCTGGACAACATTGGCCGCGTGCAGAACCGCGGCATTGAGCTGACGCTGACCTCCGTTAACATCGACAAAAACGGCTTCAACTGGAGCACCAACTTCAACATTTCCGGCAACCGCAACAAGATCCTGGATCTGTACGGCAATGGCACCGACGATATTGGCAACCGCCGCTTCATTGGCAAGCCGCTGAGCGCTATCTACGACTATGAGAAGGTAGGGGTATGGCAGGTAGGCGAAGACCCCTCGGCGCTGGACCCCGGTGCCAAGCCCGGCGACCTAAAATTTGCCGACCTCAACGGCGACGGCCGCATCACCAGCCTCGACCGGCAGTACCTGGGTACTGCGCTGCCCGACTACTCGGCGGGTCTTACCAACACCTTTGCTTACAAAGGCTTTAGCCTGCGCATTTTCTTCCAAACGGTGCAAGGCGTACTCAAAAACAACCCCACGCTCAACTTCCTGGACCTGGGCGGGCGCCTGAACACCCCGCGTGAAGTAGGCTATTGGACGCCCGAGAACATGAGCCAGGACCGCCCTGGGCTGAACTATTTCAACCCACGCGGCTACGGCTACCCCAGCAATGCCAGCTTCACCCGCCTCAAGGATATAACACTAAACTACACCTTCGCTCCGGCCCTGGTAGAGCGGCTCAAACTGGGGGGAGTATCGGCCTATATCAGCGGGCGCAACCTCTATACCTGGACCGACTGGGTAGGCTACGACCCCGAGCAGAACTACACGCTTGGCAACGGTACGGGCAACACCGACGGCAATGGGCCGCCCAACTTCCCCAATGTGGCTACCTACGTGTTCGGCCTCAACCTGACGCTGCGCTAATCTTCCCTACCCGTCTTTTACAGCTTCTGATATGAAACGTATTATAGTTGCTTGCTTTGGCTTGCTGGGCGCTACGCAGCTGCTCAGTTCCTGCGCCGAAGACTACTTGGATGAAGATCCAAAATCCTTATACACCCCCCAAACAGTACTGGTAGACTCGCTGGGCTTTGAGGCGGCTATGGCCGGTTTGCAGTCCGTTGTACGCGAGCAGTACACCCGCTCCGACGAACAAGGCTTGTTGAGCGTGATGCAGGTGGGCACCGATGTGGCCATTCCGGGACAGGTGCAGGGGGTGGAAGTGCCCTACTACAACTACACGCAGCTGACCTCGCAGGACCAGGGAGCCAACGTATTCTGGAACCAGGCCTATCGGATGATCAACAACGCCAACCAGATTATTGCCGGAGCCGCTACGGCGCCCGCTACGCTCCGCCAGGGCTACAAAGACCGCATCAGCGCCGAAGCACGCTTCTACCGTGCCTACGCCTACAACTTCTTGGCAACACTCTGGGGCGATGTGCCGCTAATAACGGAACCCGTCACAACGGCCCGCACCGACTTTGCGCGCGCGCCTATTGCTGAAGTCAATGAGTTGATCATCAACGATCTGAAAACAGCTATTCCAAGTCTATTGCCAGCCAGCCGCGTGATTTCGGGGCGTATTGCGAAGGGGGCAGCGCAGCACCTGCTGGGGGAGGTATATTTGCGCACCAATCAGAACGCGCTGGCCGAGCAGGTGCTCAAAGAGGTAATCGACGGTGGTCAGTACAAGCTCATCACGGCCCGCTACGGGGTGAAATCCAATCAGCCCGGCGACTACTTCTCCGATATGTTTATTATCGGTAACCAGCGCCGCAACCAAGGCAACACCGAGCTCATTTGGGGTATTGAGCAGCAGCTGCTAGTACCCGGTGCCACAACCAGCGCCCAGCAGCGCCGTGTGTGGGTGCCGGCCTACTACAACGTGAAGGGTATGGCCCTGGCCGACTCGCTGGGTGGCCGTGGCTTGGGACGTTTGCGCTTGAGCAACTGGGTCGACTACCGCCTCTACCCCAAGGATGAAAGCGCCGATATGCGCAATTCGAAGTATAATCTCAAGCGTCGCTTCTACTACAACGACCCCTCGCAGACTGCCACGTACGGTAAGCGTGTAACGGGCCTGACGGGCTCGGATACCATTTTCTACATCACGCCCTATACCACCAAGTGGAATCAGTTTGACCCCACCGACACCTTTGGGTTTGGCACCATCAAGGACATAACCATGATGCGCCTGGGCGAAACCTACCTGCTGCTGGCAGAAGCCCAATTCCGGCAGGGTAAGCTAGCCGATGCCGCAGCCAGCATTAATGTGTTGCGCACCCGTGCCAAAGCTGCCCAGGTAACGGCTTCGGATATCACGCTCAACTTTATTCTGGACGAGCGCGCCCGCGAGTTGATAGGAGAAGAGCAGCGCCGTATTACGCTGGTCCGTACGGGCACCCTGGTAGAGCGCACGCTCCGCCTGAATGGGGCCTCCGTTACGGGGTTGACAGCCAATAACTTGTTATTGCCTATCCCGCAGTCGGAGATTGACCGGAACATCAACGGTACTCTCCGTCAGAACACAGGCTACTAACCTTACCCTTCATCGGTAGACGGCCGACTGCCGGTGCAGTCGGCCGTATAGTGTTATGCGTATGCAGAAAGTCTTTTTTCTTGTGGTAGGGTTGGGGCTGAGCACGGGTACTACCCTGGCACAAGCCCCCGCTACGTCCGGCAACGTCCCGAAGGCGAAAACCGCCGCCTTCCGCCCCGGCGAGCTGTGGTACGACACCGATGGCAACCGCATCAATGCCCACGGCGGCGGCGTGTTGCAGGTAGGGAACACCTACTATTGGTACGGCGAGAAGCGCGCCCAGCACCAGGAAGAAGGCGTGAACGTGTACAGCTCCAAAGACCTCTATAATTGGAAATATGAAGGCGTGGCCCTACCCCCCAGCCAAGATGCGCAGAGCGACATTGCGGCCAGCTGCCTGATGGAGCGCCCCAAAGTCCTCTATAATAAGAAGACCGGCAAGTACGTGATGTGGTTTCACCTGGAGCTGAAGGGCCAGGGCTACAAAGCCGCCCGCGCCGGTGTGGCCGTAGCCGACAAGCCCACCGGCCCGTTTCGGTACGTGAGCAGCTTCCGGCCCAACGGCAATATGTCGCGCGATATGGGCTTGTTTGTGGACGACGACGGCGCGGCCTACCACATCTACTCGGCTCGCGAGAACTACGACCTGCGTCTGGCCCGCCTCTCGCCCGACTACCTGACGGCTACCCCCCAGGACTCGCTGCTCTTTAGCAAGCACCAGGAGGCGCCGGCCCTGTTCAAAACCGGCGGCAAATACTACCTCATCACCTCGGGCTGCACCGGCTGGGACCCCAACCAGGCCTCCCTGCATGTAGCCGACCGGCCCTTTGGCCCCTGGAAACCCCTGGGCGACCCCATGACCGGCCCCAACGCCAAGCTCACCTTCGGCGGGCAGTCGACCTACGTGCTGCCGGTGGCGGGCAAGAAAGACGCCTTCATCTTCATGGCCGACCGTTGGAACCCCAAAGACCTGAAAGACAGTCGCTACCTGTGGCTGCCGGTACAGTTCAAAGATGGTCAGCCTACCATTGGGTGGCTGGACCAGTGGAACCTCAATTTCTTCAACAACTCCTCTACTAAACCCCTCTAGGCCGTGCTGAACCAGATGATTGTGCGGGCGCTGCTGCTGGGCGGCCTTAGCCTCACCACGCTTGCTACCACCACGCAGGCGCAAACCAAGCCTGCAAAGAAAACTGCCCCTACCACCGCTGCCGCTAAGCACACCTTTGCGCTGGGCGACGAGCACTTTTTGCTCGACGGCAAGCCCTTTCAGATGATTTCGGGGGAGATGCACTACCCCCGCGTGCCGCGCGAGGCCTGGCGCCAGCGCATGCGCATGGCCAAGGCCATGGGCCTGAACACCATTGGCACCTATGTGTTCTGGAACGTGCACGAGCCCGAGCCTGGCAAGTACGATTTCAGCGGCAACCATGATGTGGCCGCCTTTGTGAAGATGGCCCAGGAAGAGGGCCTGTGGGTGGTGCTACGGCCCAGCCCCTACGTGTGCGCCGAGTGGGAATTTGGCGGCTACCCCTACTGGCTGCAAAACGTGGCCGGCCTGAAGGTGCGCAGCCAGGAGCCGCAGTACGTGGCCGCCTACAAGCGCTACCTCAACGCCGTGGCCAAGCAGCTGGCCCCCTACCAGGTAAACCACGGCGGCCCAGTGCTAATGGTGCAGGTGGAAAACGAATACGGCTCCTACGGCGCCGACAAGGAGTACCTAGCCCAGAACCAAAAGCTGTTCCGCGAAGCGGGCTTCGATGGGCTGCTCTACACCTGCGACCCAGCCGCCGACGTGGCGAAAGGCCACCTACCCGGCCTGCTGCCCGCCGTGAACGGCCTCGACAAGCCCGACCAGGTGAAGAAGCTAGTGCGTGACAACCACGCGGGCAAAGGCCCCTACCTCATTGCCGAGTGGTACCCCGCGTGGTTCGACTGGTGGGGGGCACCGCACCACACGGTGCCCGCCGCGCAGTATGCCGGCCGCCTCGACTCGGTGTTGGCGGCGGGCGTGAGCATCAACATGTATATGTTTCATGGGGGCACTACCCGCGGCTTCATGAACGGCGCCAACTACAAGGGCGAGGGCACGCGCTACGAACCCCAGATCAGCAGCTATGACTACGATGCGCCTCTGGACGAGGCCGGCAATGCTACCCCCAAGTTCATGGCCTTTCGGCAGGTGATAGAGAAGAACTTGCCCGCCGGGACCAAGCTGCCCGCGGTGCCCGCCGCCAAACCCACTACCCGCATTCCGGCTGTTAGTCTGAGTCAGGCTACCCCGCTGCTGAGTGTGCTACCCAAGGCCGTGGCCAGTGCCAAGCCTCAGACGTTTGAGGACCTGCACCAGCCCTACGGCTTTGTGCTCTACCGCACCCAAGTGCCGGGCGGCCGCACGGGTGTGCTCAGCCTGACCGAGCTGCGCGACTACGCCGTGGTGCTGGTGAACGGCCTGCGCGTGGCCGTGCTGGACCGCCGCAAGGGTGAGCACCAGGAAGCCACCATCACCCTACCCGCTGGCACCGTTACGCTGGACATTCTGGTGGAAAACCTGGGCCGTATCAACTTTGGCGCCTACCTCTTGGAGAACCGCAAGGGCATCACGGAGCAGGTGACGTTTGCGGGCCAGGAGCTGACCGGCTGGCAACATTTCCCGCTGCCGTTTGATGACATTACAAAAGTGCCGGCCACCAAAGCCAGCCGCGCCTCTGCCGGCAACGGGCCAGTGCTGCGGCGCGGCTCCTTCACGCTCGCTACCCCCGCCGACACCTACCTCGACATGAGCCAGTGGGGCAAGGGTAGCGTGTGGCTGAACGGCCACCACTTGGGTCGCTACTGGGAAACCGGCCCTCAGCAAACCCTCTACGCGCCGGCCGAGTGGCTGAAGAAAGGCCGCAACGACGTGGTAGTGCTGGAGCTGCTGAAGCCTGAGCAAGACCAGCTCACCGGCCTCGACAAACCCATTCTGAACGTGCTGAAGCCGGAAGGTGAAGCCCGCAAGACCAACTAATCCGTGCCCATTTCCACCCAACGCTCCTTCTTGCTTACACCTTCTCCTGCTACACTCCTTCGCTCTGCCCTTGTGGGCTTGCTAGGAGTAGGCGGGTGGCTAGCGCCTACCCCTGGGACGGCACAAACTGCCTCGCCTACCTACTTCGATACGCATGTGGCGCCGGCGCCTACCAAGCTGCCGCCGTTTGAGGTGAAGCAGCCCGACAAGCGCCTGAGCCCGTTCACCGGCATGACACGTCGGCACTGGCAGGATGCGGCCCGCTACCTGCTCGGCGGCGCATTTAGCTATGTGCAGAAGCTCGACGACCCCATGCAGTTTCCGAAGGAGCCAGGCAAGAGCTACCCCCGCAACGAGGGCCAGGTGCCCACCGAGAAGCTGGAGGGCTTGTGTCGCACACTATTCATGGCCGCGCCGCTGCTGAAAGAAGACCCTAACCTCACGCTCAACGGCGTGAAGGTGGCCAACTACTACCGCCACCAGCTGGGGCTGCTCGTCGATTCGAAAAGCCCCAGCTACATTCAGCCCCGCGCCAAAAACGGCGGCCCCAGCCAGATTCTGGTGGAGTTTGGGGGGCTGGGCGTCGCCCTGTTTGCTGCGCCCGAGGTACTGTGGGACCCGCTGCCCCAGGCTACCAAAGATGCCCTGGCTGCTACCATGCTCAGCTACGGCGACGGCCCCACAGTACCCCAAAACTGGCGCTACTTCAACATCTTCATCCTCAGTTTTTTCGAGAGTCGCGGCTACCAGGTCAACAAAAAGCTGCTGGAAGAATACCTGCAAAAGCAACTGACCCACTACGATGGCCAGGGCTGGTACAACGACGCGCCTACCTACGACTACTACAGCATGTGGGCGTTTCAGATGTACGGCCGGCTGTGGAGCGAGTACTACGGCCGCCAGCACTACCCCGAAATTGCGGCGAAGCTCAACGAGAACTTCGCCCCGTTGCGCGACACCTACCCCTACCAGTTTGGGCGCGATGGGCACCTGATTATGTGGGGCCGCAGCATTACGTACCGCTTTGCGGCGGTGGTGCCGTTTCCGCTAATGGGCCTGCGCCCCGCCGCCGATACCAACTTCGGCTGGATGCGGCGCATTGCCTCGGGGGCTATGCTGCAATTTTTACAACACCCCGATTTTCTAGAAGATAACGTGCCCACGCTGGGCTTCTACGGATCCTTCGAGCCAGCCGTGCAGCCGTATAGCTGCCGGGGCAGCGTGTATTGGATGGCCAAGGCTTTTCTGGGCCTGCTGGTGCCCGCCGACTCGCCTTTCTGGACCGCCACCGAAAACGAAGGCGCCTGGGCTACCCCGGCCCTAGCCAAAGGCACGGTGTTCAACAAGTTTGAGCCCGGCCCCAACATCCTCCTGACCGACTACCCCAACACGGGCGCTGCTGAGTTGCGCGCCCCCTGCCACCAGGATAGCTCCGATCCCTACCGCGGCGACGAAAACTACAACCGCCTGAGCTACAACAGCGCCTTTCCGTGGCAGGCCGATGGCCCCAACGGCGAAGTAGCCATGAACTACGTGTTCAAAAACCGGCAAGGCAAGTGGGAGCCCCTGCGCCTCTACACTTTCAAGAAGTTTGAGGATGGCGTGTATTACCGCGACGCCGTGCTGGAAACCGATAAAAACGTGCAGCTGCACCTGGCCGAAATGCCCCTCCCCAACGGCATTTTGCGGGTAGACGTAAGTCAGAGCCCCGCGGCCACCGACCTGCGCCTGGGGCACTACGCCCTACCCAAACTCGCGGGCACCATCCGGCTCAGCACGCGCAAGGTAGGGAGCTACACGGCGCACATCATCGACAACGGTACCTACCAACTGGCGCTGGTGCCGCTCAGCGGGTGGTCGGAAACGCAGGTGGTGGACGCCACGGGGCTGCACCCGGCCGCCATCCAAAGCACCGTGCTCAATGCCGTGGGCACCACCTCGCCCAACCACCACCCCGTTGTATTCAGCACCTTGCTGCTCTGGAAAAAATCGGGCGAGAAATGGACGAACAAAGAGATGCTACCCGTGAAAAATATTCATTACGACGCTCAATCCGGCATCATCACTTTGACCATGGCAAACGGTCAAAATAAAACCATAAAGTATTGATAATCAACAGATAATATTCCGCATAACGCGTGGCGTTCCTACTAGTGGGGGCTTGGGTACGGCTGTATATTTAGGGAAGCAGCCGGGCCTAGTTATAGCTCCTACTATAGATAACTTACTCAGCGGCCGTGGGAATCCGTGGGGTAGGTGGGGCGTCGCGCGTTTGGAATAATACCTTGGGTAGCGGTGTAGAGACGCATACTTGCGTCTCATCGTTGAACGACATCGGCAACGCGGCGCGGACGACAAGACGCAAGTATGCGTCTCTACACACCGCTTTACACGAACTACTATTCTATCATACACTCAACCTATCTTTCTGTTGACTACATCCACTCTACACCCTCTGTTTTCGGTGGCGCTCGGCCTGCTGCTGGTGCCCGCTGCTCACGCCCAGCAATACCAAAAAACCGCCACCGGCCTGCAACTTTCCACCGACTCGCTCACGGTGCGGGTGCAATTCTACAGCCCCGACATTGTGCGGGTGGTGAAGTTTCCGAAGGGCAAAGAAAACGAGCGCAAGAGTCTGGTAGTGATACAAACGCCCGCGCCGGGCAAACTGAAGTACGCGAGCAAAAAGGGCCTCATCAGCCTAAGCAGCGCCAGTACCGAGGTGCGCATCGATCCGAAAACCGGGCAGGTGCGTTTTCTTACCGCTAAAGGGCAGCCGCTGATCAGCGAGAAAGCCAACGGCTCGCGCTTCACGAGCAAGCAGGATCTGGGTGCCGCTACTTACCGCGTGCGGCAGCTATTTCAGCTGGCTCCCGGCGAGGCAGTGTACGGGTTGGGCCAGCACCAGGACGGGCACCTCAACTACCGCGGCCAGAAGGTGCTGCTGAAACAGCGAAACCTCGATATTGCCGTGCCGGTACTGCACTCGGGCAAAGGCTACGGCGTGTTCTGGGACAACTACTCCACCACCCAGTTTGCTGACAATGAGCAGGGTACATTATTCGATTCGGAGGTGGGCGACTGCGCCGACTACTACCTGCTGAACGGCAACGGCACGGCCGATGGCGTGGTGGCACAATACCGCTGCCTCACCGGGCAAGCCCCTATGTTTCCGCGCTGGACGCTGGGCTTCTGGCAAAGCAAAGAGCGCTACCGCAGTCAGGAGGAGACGGTGGGTGTAGTGAAGAAATACCGCGCCCTGGGCGTGCCCCTCGATGGCATTGTGCAGGACTGGCAGTATTGGAGCGAAGACAACGACTACTGGAACTCCACGGAGTTCGGCAATCCGCGCTTCCCCAATCCGCAGGGCATGGTAGATGAGGTGCACGCCCTGCACGCCCACCAGATTATTTCGGTGTGGCCCTCGTTTGGCAAAAAGACCAAGGCCTACCAGGAGTTTGCCGCCAAGGACATGCTCTTCGACTTCATCACCTGGCCGCGCACGCCCCACGTGAAAGTCTACGACGCCTTCGACCCCGCGGCCCGCGACATCTACTGGAGCTATCTGAATAAGAACATCTTCCGGCTGGGTATGGATGGCTGGTGGCTCGATGCCACCGAGCCCGACCAGCTCACCCCCTTCGATACCGACGACGACAACGAAACGGCGCTGGGTAGCTTCCGGCGGGTGCGCAACGCCTACCCCCTCATGAGTACCACCGGCGTGTACAAGCACCAGCGCGAGACCAGCGAGGCCAAGCGCGTGTTCATCCTCACGCGCTCGGCCTTTGCCGGGCAGCAGCGCAATGGTACTATGGTATGGTCGGGTGATGTGAACTCGCGCTGGGATGTGCTGGCCAAGCAGCCGGCCGCCGCGCTCAGCCTGAGCCTGGCCGGCTTCCCGTACTGGAACAGCGACATTGGCGGCTTTTTCCCGTCCGGCGAGTATCCGAAGGGCGTGCAGGACCCGGCGTTTCAGGAGCTGTTTACGCGCTGGCAGCAGTTTGCGGCCTTCACGCCCATGATGCGCGCCCACGGCGAGTATACGCCCCGCGAGATTTACCAGTTTGGCGAGAAGGGCAGCTGGGCGTTTGATGCGCAGAAGAAGTTTATCGACCTGCGCTACCGATTGCAGCCCTACCTCTACGCTAACGCCTGGGGCGTAACCAGCCGCGCCGGCACGCTAATGCGGGCCCTGCTGATGGATTTCCCCACCGACCCTAAGGTAGTGGACATGGGCTCGGAGTATATGTTCGGCCCGGCCTTCCTGGTGAGGCCCGTAGTGGAGGCGCAGTACGTAAACCGACCCGACAAAAACCAACCAGTACCACCCGATTTCTCGACTATCAAAAACACCGAAGTATACCTGCCAGCGGGCACAAGCTGGGTGGATTTCTGGACGGGCAAGCGCCACAACGGCGGGCAAACCGTGCAGCGCGCCACCCCCATCGACCTGATGCCGCTCTACGTGCGCGCTGGCTCCGTGCTGCCCCTGGGTCCGCTGCAACAGTACACCGGCGAGAAGCCCGATGCGCCGCTGGAACTCCGCGTGTACCCCGGCGCCGATGGCGAGTTTATGCTCTACGAGGACGAAAACGACAACTACAACTACGAAAAAGGCGCCTACGCCACCATTCGCCTGCGCTGGAACGACAAGGCCCGGCAGCTGACAGTAGAAAACCGCGCCGGCTCGTTTCCGGGCATGGCGCAGGAGCGCACCTTCCGGGTGGTACTGGTAGATGAGCAGCACGGCACCGGAGTAGGCGAGGGCACCGAACCCGCCAAAGAGGTTCGCTATGCGGGCAAGAAGCTAACCGTGAAGCTATAACTTACCGAACCTCTTGCAGGGCGTTGCTTCCCTATGCCGTTTGGAGGGTAGGCGGTCGGGGCGGAACTGTTGCCAGCCCGGCCCCTGCGTGCTGTGTTATTTATCTTCTCGCTTGATATTCTCCTGATGAAATACTCTCTCTGTCTGTTGGTTTTGTGGGGGCTGCTGGCGCTGCCAGCCGCTGCTACCACCCCCGCCGTACGCAGTCAGGAAGGGCACCCCTATGGCAATCCGGCTACCGCTAAGACTCTCAAGAGCCAGCGCGCCCCCGCCGACCTGAAGCTGTGGTACAGCAAGCCGGCCACGGAGTGGGTAGAAGCCTTGCCCGTAGGCAATGGCCGGGTAGGGGCCATGGTGTTTGGTGGTGTGGAGAAAGAGTTGATTCAGCTGAATGAAAGCACTTTATATAGCGGCGGTCCTGTGCCGGCCAGCGTTAACCCGCAGGCGGCTTCCTACCTGCCGCAGGTGCGCGAGGCCTTGCTGCGCGAGCAAGATTATGGCAAGGCCGACGAACTGGTGCGGCACATGCAGGGCCTGTTCACCGAATCGTACCTGCCGCTGGGCGACCTGGTGTTGCAGCAAGACCTGGGCGCCGCTACCCCTACCGCCTACCGCCGGGAGCTGGATTTACCATCGGCCACGACTACGACGCGCTTCACGGTTGGCGGCGTAGAATACACCCGCGAGGTGCTGGCCTCGGCGCCGGGCAACGTGCTGCTGGTGCGCCTGCGGGCCAGCCGGGCCCACGCTCTCACGCTGGACGTAGCGTCTAGCAGCCCCCTACACCACAGCTGGACCGTGGAGCAGGGGCAGGAGCTGGTCGTGAGTGGCAAAGCCCCCGCCCACGTCGACCCGAACTACTACAACCCCAAAGACCAGGAGCACATTGTGTACGACGATACCAGCGGCTGCCGGGGCATGCGGTTTCAGTACCGCGTGCGGGCCGTAGCACCTGGCGGGCGCGTATCGGCTGGTCCTGCGGGACTGCACATTGAGCAGGCCAACGAGGTAGTGCTGTACGTGGTGGCGGCTACCAGCTTCAACGGCTTCGACAAATGCCCTGACCAAGAAGGCCGTGACGAGAAAGCCATGGCGGTGGAAAATATGCAACGGGCAGCGAGCAAGTCGTTTGGGGCGTTGCAGCGGGCCCACGTGGCCGATGTGCAGCGCTACCTGGGCCGCGTGGCGCTGGTGGTGGCCGACACCACCGGGCACCCCGCCCCGGCCCTACCCACCGACGAGCGGTTGCAAGCCTACGCCCGCGGCGCCTACGACCCGGCCCTGGAAACGCTGTATTTCCAGTATGGGCGCTACCTGTTAATGGCGTCGTCGCGGCCGGGTGGGCCGCCGGCCAACCTGCAAGGCATCTGGAACCGGGAGGTGCGCCCGCCCTGGAGTTCCAACTATACCATCAACATCAACACCCAAATGAACTACTGGCCCGCTGAGGTGACCAACCTGAGCGAGCTGCACGAGCCGCTGCTGCGCTGGTTGCACGATTTGGCAAAGGCCGGCACCCACACGGCCCGCGAGTTTTACGGCGCCCGAGGCTGGGTAGCACACCACAACTCCGACATCTGGGCCACCACCAGCCCCGTGGGCGACGTAGGCCACGGCGACCCGGTGTGGGCCAACTGGGCCATGGGCGGCAACTGGCTGAGCCAGCACCTATGGGAGCACTACGCCTTCACCCAAGACAAGCGCTACCTGGCCGAGCAGGCCTACCCTCTGATGAAGCAAGCCGCTCTATTCAGCCTCGATTGGCTGGTAGAAGGCCCCGACGGCTACCTCGTGACGGCCCCCTCCACCTCCCCCGAAAACCAGTTTAAAGACCAGAACGGCAAGGCGCAGAGCGTGTCGGTGGCAGCCACAATGGACATGGCCATCATCTGGGATTTGTTTACCAACGTCATCGAGGCCTCGCAGGTGCTAGGCGTGGATGCCGAACTGCGCGCCCAGTTGGTAGCCAGCCGGGAGCGGCTGTACCCACCACGCGTGGGCAAGCAGGGTCAGTTGCTGGAGTGGTACCGCGACTTCCCCGAAACCGATCCGCAGCACCGCCACGTGTCGCACCTGTTTGGGCTGCACCCCGGCCGGCAGCTCTCGTCCGCCCAAACGCCCGAGCTGTTCCGGGCGGCCCGCAAGACGCTGGAAATCCGCGGCGACGAGGGCACAGGGTGGAGCAAGGCCTGGAAAATAAACTGGTGGGCCCGCCTGCGCGACGGAGACCACGCCTACACGCTCATCCGGCAGCTGTTGCGCTATATGCCCGCCACGGGTAGGGGCGCCGGGGGCACCTACCCCAACCTATTCGATGCCCACCCGCCGTTTCAGATTGACGGCAACTTTGCGGGCACGGCGGGCATGGCCGAGCTGTTGCTGCAAAGCCACCTGGGCGAAATCGAGTTGCTGCCAGCCCTCCCCACGGCCTGGAATACGGGCCAGGTGCGGGGGCTGCGCGCCCGCGGCGGCTTCGAGGTGGGTATGGCTTGGCAACACGGCCAACTGCAAACGGCTACCCTCGCGGCGCTGGCCGGGGGGCGGTGTGCGGTGCGGGCCGCCCGGCCCTTTCGCATTAAGGGCGTACGGGCCGCCCCTACCCACGATGCCCGTGGCTATGTGCTGGTATTCGAGGCCAAGAAAGGGCGTGCCTATCAGCTGGCCAATTAGATCTTGCCGCTGCGGCCCCACAGTAGCGGCGGAACGGTCAAAGAAGGGGGGCAAATTAGCCTTTGCGCGGCCCGCACTGGCTACCCTCCCAAAATTTGACTCTTTTGCGTTGCGCCCACTTCGATACTTTTCTTTTCCTATGCTGACGTTCTCTCTTTCTACATTTCGCCGCCGATGCGCCACGCACGCTGGCACCGGTCAATACCGCTCCTTCGGACGCATGGCCGGGGTGTTGCTGGTGCTTGCGATGGTAGGCCCCGCGAAGCTCGCCGCCAAGCCACCGAAAACCACTGCCTACCTGTTCGCCTACTTCACCGGCAACGACAAAAAGCAGGAAGCCATTCGCTTCGCGCTCAGTCAGGACGGCTACCACTACACCGCGCTCAACGGCAACAGGCCCATCGTCAGCTCGGCGGCCATCAGCGAGACCGGGGGCGTGCGCGACCCGCACATTTTGCGCGGCCACGACGGCAAGACCTTCTACATGGTAGCTACCGATATGGTGTCGGCCAAGGGCTGGAGCAGCAACCGCGGCATGGTGCTGCTGAAGTCCAACGATATGATCAACTGGAAATCCAGCGTCGTCAACATTCAGAAGAAATATCCCAACCAAGAAAACCTGAAGCGGGTGTGGGCCCCGCAAACCATCTACGACGCCAAGGCCAAGAAGTATATGGTGTACTTCTCCTTGCAGTATGGCTCGGAGCCCGACAAAATCTACTACGCCTACGCCAACAAGGACTTTACGGACCTGGAAGGCGAGCCCAAACAGCTGTTTTTCTCACCTACCAACGGCTCTTGTATTGATGGCGACATTGCAGAGAAGGACGGCAAGTACTACCTCTTCTTCAAGACCGAAGGCCAGGGCAACGGCATCAAAGTGGCCGTGTCGGATAAGCTGACCGAGGGCTATAAGCAGCGCGACCCCTACGTGCAGCAAACCAAAGAGGCCGTGGAGGGTGCGGGCACCTTCAAGCTCAACAACAGCACCGACTACATCTTGATGTACGACGTGTACGGCAAGGGCCGCTACCAATTCACGCGCACTGCTGACTTCGAGCATTTCAAGGTGATTGACGACGAGGTGCAGATGAACTTCCACCCCCGCCACGGCACCGTGCTACCCATTACCGCCGAGGAAGCCACCCGCCTCGCCGCCCGCTGGCTGACACCGGCCGACCTGTTTGGCACGGCCCAGAACAAGGCCATCCGGCAGCAGAATACGCTGGTAGATAGCGCGGCCGGCAAGGTGGCGTATCTGGCAATGCCGGGTGCCAGCCTGCAACAGTTTGACCCACAACTCACAGCGTTTGGGCTGGCAGTAAAGCCGAGCGGCCCGCAGAACTTCGCCAATGGCCCCGTGACCTACACGGTAGGGCAGGGTAGTCAGCAGCGCACCTATACCGTATCGGCCACTGAAACGCACAACCCGGCCCTGAACGGCTACTACGCCGACCCGGCCATCCTGCACTCCGAGAAAACCGGCAAGTTCTACATCTACCCTACCTCCGACGGCTTCACGGGCTGGTCGGGCACCTACTTCAAAACGTTTTCCTCGCCCGATTTGGTGAACTGGAAGGACGAAGGCGTGATTCTGGATCTGCCCAAGGACGTGAGTTGGGAGAAGAAAAACGCCTGGGCGCCCTGCATTATCGAGCAGAAAACCGCCACCGGCTACCGCTACGCCTACTACTTCTGCGCGGGCGCGAAGATTGGGGTAGCGTTGTCAGATAGCCCTACCGGCCCGTTCAAGGACACCGGCAAGCCGCTACTCAACCAACTTCCTGAGGGCGTGAAGGGCGGCCAGCAGATAGACCCCGCCGTGTTCCGCGACCCGCAGAGCGGCAAGCTCTACCTGTACTGGGGCAACGGCTACATGGCCGGCGCCGAGCTGAACGACGACCTGGTGAGCCTGAAGCCCGGCACCACGCAGGTGATGACGCCCGACCGCACCTTCCGTGAGGGCGCCCACGTGTTCTTCCGCAACGGCACCTACTACTTTATGTGGAGCGAGGACGACACCCGCTCGCCCAACTACCAGGTGCGCTACGGCACCTCTACCACGCCGCTGGGCAAGATTACGGTGCCCGCCAACAATCTGGTTATCACCAAAGACCCGTCGCAGGGCATCTACGGTACCGGCCACAACAGCACCATCCAGGTGCCCGGCCGCGACGAGTGGTACCTGGTCTACCACCGCTTCACCTACCCCAAGGGCATCGGGATGGGCGACGCCGCTGGCTACAACCGCGAGGTGTGCATCGATAAAATGGAATTTAATGCTGATGGCAGCATCAAGCCTGTGGTGCCTACCCACGCCGGTATTCAGCCGGTATGGGTGAAGTAATAACGACTAAGACAAGCAAAGATGATAGGGATAAAAACAGGCTGGGCGCTGCTGCTGAGCTGCCAGGTACTGGCCGTGGCCACGCAGGCACAGGAAGCTAGAAAACCAATGATTCAGCAAAATGTGCCGCTGGATTCCATCCGGCTGAGCGACCCATTTATCCTCGCCGACTCGAAAACCAAGCAATACTACATGACCGGCACCGGCGGCCTACTCTGGAAAAGCCCGGACATGAAGCGCTGGTCGGGACCCTATTCCGTGGCCCAGCCTGATCCTGCCTCCTGGATGGGGCCGAAACCGATGATCTGGGCCGCTGAAATCCACCCGTACCAGGGCAAGTACTACTACTTTGCCACCTTCACCAACCAAGCCGTCAAGATTGACACCGTGCAGGGCACGCCCATTGAGCGCCGGGCCTGCCACGTGCTGGTCAGCAACCAGCCGGGCGGTCCTTACGTGCCCGTTTCCGGCGGCGACGCCACCTACCTGCCCGCTAACAAACCTACCCTCGACGCTACGCTGTGGGTAGATAAGGACAAAAAGCCCTACATGGTATACTGCCACGAGTGGCTGCAAAACCAGAATGGCACCATCGAAAAGATACAGCTGAAGCCTGATCTGAGCGGTACGGTAGGGGAGAGCAAGGTGCTGTTTCGGGCTAGCGACTCGCCCTGGAGCCGCGAAAACCCGCGCACCGGGCCGGCCCGCCCCAACAAAGTAACCGATGGTCCCTACCTGTTTCGGACCGGCACCGGTCGCCTGGGCATGATCTGGACCAGCTGGATCTATGACGTGTACACCCAGGGCGTGGCCTACTCCACCAGCGGCACCCTCGATGGCCCCTGGGTGCAGGAAAAAGACCCCATTACCCCGCCCAACTATGGCCACGGCATGCTGTTCCGCACCCTCAATGGCAAGCTCCTGATGGCCGCGCACAGCCACCAGGACATCAAGGGCCGCTACCACCGTGTGCCCCACCTGTTTGCGCTGGATGTGTCGGGCAACAAGCTGGTGCTGGGCAAGCCCTACCAGCCGTAAAGGTCGTTCGCCGGTTCGACGCCGCAGGCGTCGGACCGGCGGACGGCAACTATTTTCTGCAAACGCCCTCTTTCACCCCATGAACCGCCTTCCGACCTACCTACTCGGCGCTACCCTGCTGCTGGGGCTACCCACCGCCTGCACTACTTCCCAAACGGCTGCCACCTCCTACACGCAGCCGAAAAAGGCCGAGGTGCTGGCACTCATCACGAAGGTGAATGACCACTGGCAGGCCACGCACCCGCCGCAAGAACGGGCGTTTTGGGACGTGGCCGCCTACCATACCGGCAACATGGCGGCGTATGCTGTCACCAACAACGAGAAATACCGGCAGTATTCGGAAACCTGGGCCGAGCACAACCACTGGAAAGGCGCTACCTCCGACGACCGTGCCACTTGGAAGTACAAGTACGGCGAAACACCTGACCACGTGCTGTTTGGCGACTGGCAGATTTGCTTTCAAACCTACGCCGACCTCTACAAGCTAAAGCCCAACCCGATACGCATTGCCCGCGCCCGCGAGGTGATGGAGTACGAAATGAGCACCCCCCAAAACGACTACTGGTGGTGGGCCGACGGCCTCTACATGGTGATGCCCGTGATGACCAAGCTCTATACCATCACCAACAACCCGCAGTACCTGAGTAAGTTGCATGAGTACTTCGGCTACGCCAACAGCATCATGTACGACCAGGAAACCGGCCTCTACTACCGCGACGCCAAATACGTGTACCCCCAGCATAAATCGGCGAACGGCAAAAAGGACTTCTGGGCGCGCGGCGACGGGTGGGTATTTGCCGGCCTGGCCCGCGTGCTGCAAGACCTACCCGCCACCGACCCCCACCGCGACGAGTACCTGAGCAAGTACCGCGGTCTGGCCGCCGCCCTCAAGCAAGCCCAGCAGCCCGAAGGCTACTGGACCCGCAGCCTCCTGGACCCCGCGCACGCCCCCGGCCCCGAAACCAGCGGCACGGCCTTCAACACCTTCGCCTACCTGTGGGGCATCAACCACGGCGTGCTAGATAAGAAAGAGTACCTGCCCACGGCCATGCGGGGCTGGCAGTACCTCACCACCACCGCCCTGCAACCCGACGGCGCCATCGGCTACGTGCAGCCCATTGGCGAGAAGGCTATTCCCGGCCAAGTGGTCGATAAGAGTTCTACGTCCAACTTTGGGGTAGGGGCTTTCCTGCTGGCTGCCAGCGAGATGTACCGTTACGTGGATAAACGGTAACTTGAGGGGAGCGATACAATAAGACGCCGCCGCTATAGCCTTACTCATTCTGAAAGGTGTCACAAGCCCCTCTAAATTCCCACCTGATGTCCTCTCACTACCGGCGTGCCCTCACGTGCTTCCTACCCTTTCTTGGTCCACTAGGCCTGACTACCATCGCCAAGCCCATCCGCGTGGATAGCCCCGACGGCGCTGTACAAGTGACCGTGAGCGTGACGCCGCCGGCGCACAGGGGCTTCGTAATGCAACCGTAGTCCTACCATAACCCAACCACCCCTTGCCTATGACCACTCCTGTACGCTGCGTTTGTGCGGCCATTCTGGCTGTTCTTACCCCCTTGCTCACGCTGGGCCAGGCTGCGCCGGCCGGCAAGTCCATCAGCCCCGATTTGTTCGGTATCTTCTTCGAGGACATCAACTACGCGGCCGATGGCGGACTGTACGCCGAGCTGGTGCAGAACCGCTCCTTCGAGTACGCCCCGAGCGACCATGACGGCTGGAACTCACTCACGGCCTGGGAGTATCTGCACGAAGGCTACGCTATGGGCAGCGTGTCGGTGGAAAGCGCGGCGCCTCTGCACGCCAACAATCCGCACTACGCGACCCTGCGCGTGGAAAACCCGTTTCAGAAAGGACTGGGGCTAAAGAACACCGGTTTCGATGGTATACCGGTGCGGGCAGGGGAGAAGTACAGCTTCTCGATGTGGGCGCGGGTGAAATCGGGGGCAGCCGTGCCGCTACTGGTGCAGCTGCGGGGCGCCAAAGGCCAGGTGCTGGCCGAAACCACGTTGTCAGCGCAGAAGGTGGACTGGCAGCAGTACAGCGCTACCCTCGCGCCCAGCACTACCGAGGACAAAGCCACGCTGGTGGTACTGGTCACCGGCAAAGGCGTTATCGACCTCGACATGGTGTCGCTGTTTCCGCAGAAAACCTTTCATAACCATTCCAACGGGCTGCGGCCCGACCTAGCCCAGGCCATTGCCGACATAAAACCGAAATTTGTGCGCTTTCCGGGCGGCTGCCTGGCCCACGGCGACGGGCTGGATAACCTGTATGACTGGAAGAAAACTATTGGCCCGGTAGAGCAGCGCGTGGCCCAGCGCAACATCTGGAACTACCACCAAACCGCGGGGCTAGGCTACTTCGAGTATTTTCAGTTTTGCGAAGACATTGGGGCCAAGCCGCTTCCCGTGGTGGCGGCCGGCGTGAGCTGCCAGAACTCGGGCGGCTCGTGGCGCATTGGGAGCGTCGGGCAGCAGGCCATTCCGCTCAGCGAGATGGACGCCTACGTGCAGGACGTGCTGGACCTCGTGGAGTGGGCCAATGGCCCCATTACCTCGTCCTGGGGCGCCAAACGGGCCGCGGCCGGCCACCCCGCCCCATTCAACCTGGAGTATGTGGGCATCGGCAACGAAGACAAGATTACCCCTGATTTTCGTAGCCGCTTCACGCTGCTCTACAACGCGGTGCATGCCAAGTACCCCAACCTGAAAATTGTGGGCACGGTAGGGCCTGGCCCGAAGGGCGAAGATTACGACTTGGGCTGGGCGCTGGCTAATCAGCTCGACGTGCCGCTCGTAGACGAGCATTACTACGAAAAACCGAAGTGGTTTTGGGCCAACAACCAGCGCTACGACCGCTACGACCGGGCCAAATCGAAGGTGTATCTGGGGGAATACGCTTCGTGGGGCAATACCGTGTACAACGCCCTGGCCGAAGCTGCCTACATGACCAGCCTAGAGCGCAACGGCGACGTGGTGCAACTGGCGTCCTACGCGCCGCTCCTGGCTAAGGAAGGCCACACGCAGTGGAACCCCGACATGATCTACTTCACCAACACCACCATCGTGCCCACGGTGAACTACTACGTGCAGCAGCTCTTTGGTCACAACCAGGGCAATACATACCATCAGGGGGTAGTCACGCTTCCTACCAGCGCGGCCGCCGATACGACCCTGGCTGCCTCCTGCGTGCGCGACGCCCAAACCGGCGATGTGATTCTGAAGCTGATCAACGCCAGCCCCCAGGCCCAGACGTTTCCGATCAACCTGGCTTCTTTCAAAGGGCTGGCGTCTGCCGCTACGCTGACCGTGCTATCGGGCGACAAGGACGCGAAGAACACCCTGGCCAGTCCGCAAACGGTACTGCCTAAAAAGGTGAGCTACAAAGCGCGCAAAGCGTTTGCTTACACAGCGCAGCCCTATTCGCTGGTCGTTATCCGGGTGCAGGGTAGGGGTAAATGAGAGGCAGAGGTAGAATAGGCGAGTTGATAATCAGATGATTAAATGCGGTTGTGGTCAGTGTCTTCGCCACATGGTAAAAGCTGCCGGCCACTGCACCCGACGAATATCACCCCGCCATTGTCCCGAAATACCCCCGGTTGCTCCGCGGGGAGTGGCGTACTATTGCCTATGCATTTCTGAGGCCTATTGCGCGGTGCCAACCACGCCGCTATCTGCCTCGCTTACCTCATCCATTCGATGCGCAACTTTCACTTTCTAACGGCCGCCCTGCTCCTAACCAGCGGCGCGGCTACCGCCCAAAACACCCCCAACGAGTGGGAAAACCCGCGGGTGTTTGAGCAGAACAAGGAGAAGCCCCACGCCAGCTTCATGGTGTACGACAAGCCCGCCGACGTGGCCGCCAACGACTACGCCCGCTCGCCCTACTACCAGTCGCTGAACGGGCAGTGGAAGTTCAACTACGTGCCTCGCCCCGCCGAGCGCCCTACCACGTTCCAGCAGCCCGGCTTCGACGACAAAGGCTGGGCCAGCATTGCCGTGCCTTCCAACTGGGAAATCAAGGGTTTCGGCACGCCCATTTACACCAACATCACCTACCCGTTCCCCAAAAATCCGCCCTTCATTGGCGGGCGCGATAATCCGGTGGGCAGCTACCGGCGCACCTTCACGGTGCCAGCCGCGTGGGCGGGTAGGGAAGTGCTGCTAAACTTCGGCTCCATCTCGGGCTACGCGGTAGTGTATGTGAACGGCCAGCGCGTGGGCATGAGCAAGGTGGCGAAGTCGCCGGCCGAGTTTGATATTACCAAGTACCTAAAAGAGGGCGAGAACACGCTGGCCGTGCAGGTTACGCGCTGGCACGACGGTTCCTACCTCGAAGACCAGGACTTCTGGCGCCTCTCCGGCCTCGACCGCGACGTGTACCTCTACAGCCTACCCCAGCGCACGATCTGGGACTTCTTCACCCACGCCGACCTCGACCCTACTTATAAAAATGGCCAGTTCTCGGCCGACGTCATGCTGCGCAACTTCGGTGCGGCTGCTGGCACCCCGGCCCGCCTCACGGCCGAAATTCTGGACAGCAACGGCAAAACCGTACTGCGCCAGCAGCAGCCCGTGGCGGCCGGCGCCGAAACGGTGAAGCTCAGCGGCACCGTGAAAAACGTGCGGCCGTGGTCGGCCGAAGTTCCTACCCTCTACCAGTGCCGCCTGACGCTGGAAGACAACCAAGGCAAGCCGCTGGCCGTGACGGGCTGCCAGGTAGGTTTCCGCAAGGTGGAAATCAAGGATGCGCAGCTGATGGTGAACGGTCGCCCCGTGGAGGTGCACGGCGTGAACCGCCACGAGCTGGAGCCCACCACCGGCCGCGTGGTGACGGATGAGCTGATGCGCAAGGACTTGGCTTTGATGAAGCAGCACAACATCAACGCCGTGCGCACCTCGCACTACCCCAACGACGAGCGGTGGTACCGCCTCTGCGACGAGCTGGGCTTTTACCTGGTAGACGAGGCCAACATCGAAACCCACGGCATGGGCGCCGAGTGGCAGGGCGGATTCGATAAGAGCAAGCACCCGGCCTACCTGCCCGAGTGGGCACCCGCCCACCTCGACCGCATCGAGCGGTTGGTGGAGCGTGACAAAAACCACCCCTCCGTCATCATCTGGAGCATGGGCAACGAGTGCGGCAACGGCCCCGTGTTCTACGATGCCTACAAGTGGATCAAGCAGCGCGACCCCTCACGCCCGGTCCAATTTGAGCAGGCCGGCGAAAACGAGGACACCGACATTGTGTGCCCCATGTACCCCCGCATGAACCATATGAAGGCCTACGCCGAGGCCACCGACAAGAAGCGGCCCTTTATCATGTGCGAATACTCGCACGCCATGGGCAATAGCAACGGTAACTTTCAGGAATATTGGGACTTGATCCGCAGCTCGCCACACATGCAGGGCGGTTTTATCTGGGACTGGGTAGACCAAGGCCTGCAAACCCGCGCCGCCGACGGCCGCATTTTCTACGCCTACGGCGGCGACCTGGGCGGCTTGCTGCTGCAAAACGACGAGAACTTCTGCGCCAACGGCCTGATTGCCGCCGACCGCACCCCGCACCCCGGCCTGCTGGAGGTGAAAAAGGTGTACCAGGATATTCGCTTCTCGGCGGCCCAACCCGCCAGTGGCCGCGTGACGGTGCTGAATGGTTTCTCCTTTAAGGACCTGAACGACTACAACTTCCGTTGGGAGCTGTTGCGCAACGGCACGGTGGCCAAAACCGGCACCTTTGCCGTGGGCAAGCTGGCCGCTGGTGAGAAGAAAGAGGTGAAGCTGGGCCTACCCTCGCTGAAAACCGAGCCCGGCACCGAGTACGTGCTGAACGTGTTTGCCACCACCAAAGCCGCCGCGCCACTACTGCCCGCCGGCCACGAGGTAGCCCGCGAGCAGTTTCTGTTGACGCCGGCCACTACCTACTTCGCCGCCGCCCCAGCCACCAGCGGCACCCTGCAAGTGCAGCGCGAGGGCGACAAGCTGACCTTCACCTCGGGCGACGTGCGCGGCGAGTTCAACACCAAGCAGGGCCGCCTCACCGACTACCGCCGTGGCAACCAACGCACGCTGGGCAGTTTCCCCGAGCCCTACTTCTGGCGCGCCCCCACCGACAACGACTTCGGCAACGGCATGCCCCAACAGCTCGGCGTGTGGCGCACGGCCCACGCCGCCCGCGAGGTGAAGAACGTGACGGTAGGCGAGCAGTCGGCCGCCGGCCTACCTATTCAGGTGGAGTATCTATTGACGACGGTAGGCGTGCCCTACACGGTGTCCTACCTCATCGGTCCCGATGGTGCCGTGCAGGTAACGGCCGCTATCGACATGACTGGCAAGGACTTGCCCGAGCTGCCCCGCTTCGGGATGCGCCTGGAGCTGCCCGAGCGCTACCGCCAGCTGCGCTACTACGGCCGCGGCCCCTGGGAAAACTACCAGGACCGTAACACCGCTACCTTCCTGGGTACGTACCAGGACTCAGTGGCCGGGCAGTTTGTGAAGGGGTACATCCGGCCCCAGGAAAACGGCTACCACACCGATGTGCGCTGGTTCTCGCTCACCGATGCCGCCGGCCAGGGCCTGCGCGTGGAAGGGCAGCAGCCCCTGAGCTTCAGCGCCCTACCCTACCGTGCCGAGGACCTCGACCCCGGCCTCACCAAAAAGCAGCAGCACCCCACCGACCTGCCGCCCCACCAGCAAACCTACCTCCACCTCGACCTGAAACAGCGTGGTGTAGGCGGCGACGACAGCTGGGGCGCCCTACCTCACGAGCAGTACCGCTTGCTGGACAAGAAGTACAGCTACACCTACACGCTGCGCCTGCTCAATGGCAGCGAAACAGGCAAAGGCGCTACCTCGCAGGCAACGCCGAAAGCCAGCGGTAGGTAGAATAGAGAAACCGTCATGCTGAGCGGAGCCGAAGCATCTCG
>NZ_JAHWGL010000031.1 GCF_019334315.1 Hymenobacter profundi | reverse complement strand
CCCCGGTGAGGTGCTGACCGTCACGCCAGCGAAGTAATTTGTCGGGTGGCAGCAAAAAAGCCGCTGTCATCCTGAGCACAGCGAAGGACCTTCTTACATCTGAACGACAGTCGTAACAAAGACTTGTTTCTATGTGAGAAGGTCCTTCGCTGTGCTCAGGATGACAGCGGCTTTTTTGCTACTAGCTAACGAACAACTCAACTCCTACTCAGTAGCTATAGCTATGCCAACACTGGCTCCGGCACGCGGGCAATGCGCTGTGTCCTTGCTTTAAGCAGATCAATAATTTCTACATCTGACGCGTAGCGGCCATCCAGGTTCACAAAGTTGCGGGCCAGCAAGTCGTAGCGGCGCGTCATGAGGTAGGCGAAGATGTGCAGGAAGTGAATACCATCGAACACCACCGACTCCTGGCGGGCGTACTCAGCCACGTTTTTGCGGAAGTGATTGGGGTGCTCGGTCCAGTGCAGGGCGGGCTTGAGGTGGTGGCTGATGTGGTAGCCATCGTTCCAACACTTATGGTTGTACTTGGTATTAATGCACGTTACACTATTGGTGTAGCAGTTGGCGGGGTCGTTGCCGTCGATAAACGCGTGCTGGCTCCAGTTGCCCAGCATCATCACGATGCGCGCAACAATCAACGGCAGAATCAGCACAACAAACGTAGCTGGCAGGTTCACGAAGGCCAGCACCACGCAGGCCAGAATGAAGGCTAGCTCCCCCTTGAAAGCCCGCCATTTAAACTTGGTTTTGCCAGTGCGCGACAGATAGCCAAACAGCTTCGGGAAGCCCAGGAGTAAGAAGTCGGCGAGGTAGTGCCCAAAGCTCAGCCACGAGTCGCGCTGGTAATACATGGTGGAGCTTTCGTCGTCAGGCAGGTTATTTTCGGGGTGGTGCATGCCCATGTGGTGGGTGTAGTACGTTTCGGGCGTTTGTCCAAACAGCGGCCCAATCACCCACGGTATGTACTGATTCATCCACCCATACTTCTTCTTGAACAAGATTCGGTGGCTGGTACAATGCAGCATCAGCCCAAACGGACCTTTAAAATAGAAAGTGGATAGCCCTAAATATACAACCAGCACCGACCACCATGCCCACCCCGGCAACGGCAGAAATAAGGCCACGGCCATAGGCACCAGCGTCGCCGAGATTTCCAGTAAGAGGTAGAGAAACGGCAGGTCACGCTTGTCTTGGCAGAAGCGCAGCAGGAACGTATCGAGACGGGTAGGCGCAACGGGCTCGGTATACACCGGGTCGGTGAGGGCGGTAAGGACTTTCATGAGGGTAGGGTTGCTGCCTACAGAAAGACGCAACCGTTAGGAGACGGAGAGAAGAATGCGCTGCATATCGAGAAAAATCCGGCAGGACCCGAAAAACAAAACATTATGTATGCTAAGGTAAACGCTTTTAAACTCAACGGGTTCAGCTTGCTCTTTTCAAACCGTGGAATAGAGTGATGGTATCGGCGTCCTTCACACTAGCTTTTCGTGAATTTCACGGTTTAGTTTGCCAACGACTTCCGGTAATAGTACAGTAGCGTGTAATACGCCTGCATGTGGTGTCTTATACAAAACCTCTTACCGCACAACCTTTCCTGTCCGCTGATTCGTGGGTAACTTTACTATCCGCTTCGCGCCCTAACGGCGCGGCGCCCGTTGCTCATGCCCGTATTCTCGCACTTACACTGCCACACCCAATATTCCCTTCTCGACGGCCAAGCCAGCATCTCGGCCCTGATGAAAAAGGCCCAGGCCGACGGCATGCCCGCCGTAGCCCTCACCGACCACGGCAACATGTTCGGGGCCTTCAACTTTGTGGCTGAGGCGAATAAATACAACGTGAAGCCTATTGTGGGCTGCGAGTTTTACCTGGTAGAAGACCGCCACAAAAAGGCGTTCAGCCGCGAGAAAGGCGAGCGGGATATTCGCCGCCACCAGTTGCTGCTGGCTAAGGACCAGGCCGGCTACCACAACCTGGCCAAGCTGTGCTCGATGAGCTACATCGAGGGCGTGTATTCCAAGTTTCCGCGCATCGATAAGGAGCTGCTGCTGCAATACCACGAGGGCCTAATTGCTACCTCCTGCTGCATTGGCGCGGAGTTGCCGCAGGCTATTCTCTGGAAATCGGAGGCAGAAGCGGAAGAGATGCTGAAGTGGTGGCTGGATGTATTCGGCGAGGACTATTACATCGAAATCCAGCGCCACGGCCTGATGAACATCGACAACACCGGCAAAAGCCAGGAAGATGTGAACCAGGTGCTGCTGCGTCTCGCGCACAAATACAATGTCAAGGTCATCTGTACCAACGATTCGCACTACGTGGAGCAGAACGACTTTGCGCCCCACGACCTCTTACTCTGCGTGAACACCGGCGAGGAACACAGCATTCCGGTTGGCGATTTCGAGACGAACTACTTCCGCTTGATTTCGGGCGACAACAAGGTGATTTACGACCACCTCGACACCATCCGTCCGATGGCGGCAAGCGACGATTCGGTGCGGCGCCAGCTCATGCGCATCGACGAGGAGCGGCAGATGCCCCGGCCGCGCGCGCGCTTCGGTTTCCCCAACGACCAGTTCTACTTCAAAAGCCAGGAGGAGATGAACCGGCTGTTTGCCGACGTGCCGGAAAGCGTAGACAACACCAACGAAATCGTGGACAAAATCACGCCGCCCAAGTTGCAGCGCGATATTCTCCTGCCCAACTTCCCCCTACCCCCCGAGCACCCTACGGCCGACGCGTTCCTACGTCACCTTACCTACAAAGGTGCGTTTGAGGGCAACCGCCCCCGCTACTCGGAACACACGCCCGAAATCGAGGAACGCCTGGACTATGAGCTGCGCATCATCGAAACGATGGGCTTTGCGGGCTACTTCTTAATTACCCAGGACTTTATCAACCACGGCCGGAGCATTGGCGTGGCGGTAGGTCCGGGCCGGGGCTCGGCGGCGGGCTCGGCGGTGGCCTACTGCATCGGCATCACCAACATCGACCCGATTAAGTACTCGCTGCTGTTCGAGCGTTTTCTGAATCCCGAGCGTGTATCGATGCCTGATATCGATATTGACTTCGACGACGTGAACCGTCAGAAGGTCATCGATTATGTGGTGAACAAGTACGGCAAAACCCAGGTAGCCCAGATCATCACCTTCGGTACCATGGCTGCCAAGTCGTCTATCAAAGACGTGGCGCGGGCCATGGAGCTGCCCCTACCCCAGACCAATGACCTCACCAAGATGGTGCCCGAGCAGGTAGGCACTACCCTGGCCAAAGCCTTTGCCGAGGTGCAGGAACTGGACATGATTCGCCGCGACGAAGCGCCGGACAACCTGAAAGGCCAGATCTTGCGCCTCGCCGAGCGCCTCGAAGGCTCAGTGCGCAACACCGGCATTCACGCCGCCGGCGTCATCATCGCCCCCGACGATATCACGAAGTACATTCCGGTCTCTACCTCAAAGGACTCGGACCTGCTCGTGACCCAGTTCGACGGCAAGGTGATTGAGAGTGCCGGCATGCTGAAGATGGACTTTCTGGGCCTCAAAACCCTGACCATCATCGAGGATGCCATGCGCCTGATTGAGCAGAACCACGGCGTCAAAATCGACATCGACGACATTCCGATCGACGACCTGAAAACCTACGAGCTGTACCAGCGCGGCGACACCATTGGCACGTTCCAGTTTGAATCGGAAGGCATGCGCATGTACCTCAAAGACTTGCGCCCGACCAACATCGAGGACTTGATTGCGATGAACGCCCTGTACCGGCCCGGTCCCATGCAGTTCATCCCGAACTTCATCAACCGCAAGCACGGCAAGGAGCCGGTGGAGTACCCGCACGAGCTGTTGGAACCCATCCTGAACTACTCCCAGGGCATTATGGTGTACCAGGAGCAGATTATGCAGACGGCCCAGATTCTGGCCGGCTACTCGCTCGGCGGCGCCGACTTGCTGCGCCGTGCCATGGGTAAGAAGGACATGAAGAAGATGGCCATGGAGCGCGAGAAGTTCTGTGAGGGCGCCAAAAAGCTGCACGGCATTGTGGCGAAAAAAGCCAACGAGGTGTTCGACGTGATGGAGAAGTTTGCGGCCTACGGCTTTAACCGCTCCCACTCCGCTGCCTACTCGGTGGTGGCCTACCAGACCGGCTACCTCAAGGCCCACTACCCCGCCGAGTATATGGCTGCGGTGCTCACCAACAACATGGGCGACATCAAGAAGGTGACGTTTTTCATCGAAGAAGCCCGCAAGCAGGGTGTGGCCGTGCTCGGCCCCGATGTGAACGAATCCATCATGAAGTTCAACGTGAACGAGAAGGGCCAGATTCGTTTCGGGATGGCTGCGGTGAAGGGCGCGGGCGAAGCGGCCGTGGAGGAAATCGTGCAGGAGCGCAAGCGCAAAGGCAAATACACCGATATTTTCGATTTCGCGAAGCGCGTGAACCTACGCGCCGTGAACAAAAAAACCTTTGAAAGCCTGGCTCTGTCGGGTGCGTTCGATTCGTTTGAGCGCTACCACCGCCGCCAGTTCGTGGAGGCGCCCTCGGGTGACCAAAACCTCATCGACAAGGCCGTGAAGCTGGGCCAGCAGCACCAAGCCGATCAGGATTCGGCCCAGCAGAGCCTATTTGGCGGCAGCGCGTTTGGGGCGGTGGCCATGCCCCTACCCAAGGTAGCCGACATGGAGAAGTGGCCCGCCACCGAGCAACTCCGCCGCGAGAAAGATGTGGTAGGGTTCTACCTATCGGGCCACCCGCTCGATAACTACAAGATGGAAATCGACTCGTACTGCACCACGTCGCTCGACAAAATCGAGAACCACAAGAACAAGGATATCAACGTGGCGGGGCTGATTACGAACGTGGCCTACCGCACCACCCGCAACGGGCAGCCGTTCGCGGCCTTCACGCTGGAAGACTACGACTCGTCGCTGCAACTGGCCTTGTTCCGCGATGAGTACACGCGCTTTACGCACGTTATCAATCCGCGCAACTACCCTAACGAGCAGGTACCACCGATGTATATTCGGGCCAAAGTATCGTTGCGCTACGGCTCGGAGGACCAATGGGAGCTGAAAATCCTGAATATGGAGCCTCTCAGCGAAGTAGCCGAAAAGCTCAGCAAAGGCGTGCGCGTGCGCCTGGACCTGCGCACCGTGTCTGGCCCCATGATTGATAAGCTGGAAGCCGCCATTGAGGCCGCGCCCGGCCGCAAACGCCTGGAAATTCAGTTTGCCGAGCCGCACGAGCACTTGGCGGTAGACATGTTCTCGCGACGCTTTCAGATCGAGCCGAAAGCGTTTATCACCAAAATGAGAGAGTTGGAACTGGAAGTTTGTCAGCTGATCTAAGAAAGTAGGGCCTGTCTTGGAGTAATTATTGCCCGCGCCGCTTCTATTGCATAGAAGTCTACTTACATGATGCGCACAGGCCCTACCCTGCGGCTCCCACTTTACGGGATACTTACATTATTATTAGCATTGCTAACGATGCTACCGGCTCGCAGCCAAGTCTATTATTTAGATTTGAGCAAACAAACAGTGACCCTTCCCAACCGCTCCGTACATGTGGAGCAGGTAGTAGATGGCCGACCAGGGCGGCCAGGTATTGGGCTCGTGTACAGAGGCTTAGGCAATAAGCCGGCGGCGGTACTCTTCCGAAATGGCCTGGAGCAAGAGCTGACGGATTTTCTGCGTCGTCAGCTTCCTGCCCGTCCTACCGATCAGGCCCTTACGCTGTGCATTCGGCAACTACGGATAGGCGAACAGCTTAATGGGTTGACGGAAGACGCCAGCGCGGCGCTGGCAGCCGATGTGTACCTGCACGCAGCCGATGGCTATCATTTGGTGCAGAGTGTAGGGGCCAGTACCTCAGGGCGAGCGCTCGAAACCACGGCCTTGCACGCCGGGCACGTGGCTTCCCTCCTACAACAATGCCTGGAGCAGCTTACCCCACCCTGGCCGCCTACTGCCCAAGGCCCGGCCCGCACGCTGACCCAGCTCACCGCCGACGAAGCGCCCGTAGCAACCTCGCTCGGGCGTTCCTCCACGGCCGGCCCTACGGCGGCTATCTTGCGCGAGTCGCCACGGCGCGGGGTGTACCGAAACTTCACGCAGTTCCTCACCAATCGGCCCGATTCCAGCGTGACCGTACTCACGGACACCGTAGCTGTGCGACTGTATGGCCACCCGGCCAAGTACTTATGGTCAGGCATTACGCGCGTACGACCAGTACTGGTAGATGGCCAAGGAGTACGCACCCATCCCAAAGACTTATGGGGTTTCTCAGATGGCTACCAAGCGTACGTGCAACAAGGGGGCTCGTATTTCCCGCTGACCCGTCAGCACGATTTTTTCACGTTTGTAGGCGAAGCACCGCTTGATGTCAATTTCATGAAAGCCAAATCTAAAACTCAGGCAAGTGTTATGATAACAGGTGGTGTCCGAGTAGTGCCTGTTCCAGACCATACGGGCGAGCCCACAGCTTATGCGCTTGACATGCGCACCAGCCAGCTGGCGCCCTACCCCGACCCGCTAGGCCGTAAGCCGGCCCAGGCCGATACCGCCTACGTATACCTATACCGCCGGCCCGACGCTGCTCATCCCGAAGCTATTCCCGTATTCGTGGGTAATCAGGAAATTGCCCGTTTGAGTCCCGGACAATACGTGGAGTTGGCGTGGCCCTATTATGCCCGTATTCTTGCCCTACGCACGGGGTCACAGACTGTACGCACCACGGGTTATCTTCTGGTGCCGAATGCTGCGCGCCCTACCTACCTTCTCCTTACGCCACCTGCCGCTACCACGGCCGCTCCTGTCTGGCAAACCGTTACAAACGCGCAGGGCGAGGCAGATCTTACTTCCATCGATTTGAGTGGTACCAACTAGTTTTTATCGCTGATTTGGTCGGGCTGGTTTTCTGTAATAAACCACGTAGGAGCTACCACAGCCAAATAGCGCGCAGGTCTGAACTTTCCTACGGTTCGCTTGTTAAACTCCCAATCTGCTACCTTGCAAGCCCAAGGCTCGTAAGAAGCATTTTAACCTTGTATCATCAACCCCCTACTGTCATGGGACACAAAGCAATCGAGATTACCGATTCTAACTTCGACGAAATCATCAACTCCGATAAGCCGGTACTGGTCGACTTTTGGGCTGAGTGGTGCGGCCCTTGCCGCATGGTAGGCCCCGTAGTAGAAGAACTGGCCGGCGAATATGAAGGCAAAGTAGTGGTAGGCAAAGTCGACGTAGACTCTAACCCACAGACTTCGGCCAAATTCGGCATCCGCAGCATTCCTACCCTGCTCGTTTTCAAAAACGGTCAGATTGTAGACAAGCAAGTAGGTGCTGTACCGAAGCACGTACTGGCCCAGAAACTGGATGCGCAGGTAACGGTTGCCTAAGGCACTCTATCTTCATTCAAGCAAAAAGCCCCGTTCCTGTACAGGAACGGGGCTTTTTGCTTGAACACTAAATTGTTACAGTAGTTGAATAGGGCGGTTTAGCGACTCTTCCAACGAAATCAGCGTTTCTGTTCGTTCGATACCTTCAATCAGTTGAATCTGGTCGTGCAATACCTCGCGCAGGTGCTGCGTATCGCGACACACGAGGCGGGCAAAGATGCCGTAGTTGCCAGTCGTGTAGTTCATGCTCACGATTTCCGGAATCTTTTTCATCTCCTCCGCCACGCCGTTATACATTGAGCTTTTGAGCAGGTAGATACCAATGAAGGCCGTTACGCCATACCCAAGTTTCTCATAGTCAATACGTAGGGTAGCACCCTGCACAATCCCCAGCTCCTCCAGCCGGGCCATGCGCACGTGCACCGTACCTCCGGATACGTGCACCTTGCGGGCAATTTCAGTGTAGGGCATTTTAGCGTCTGCTATCAGTAGCGCTAATATTTTGCGGTCGGTGTCATCAAGTTCGTAATTGCGGGCCATTTTTTAGCGGTGTGTTTAAGCATTTGGCAATGCATACTGCCTATTATTAAATTTAATGTAAATTTTTGAGCAAATGTCTGATAAAATTTTATAATAACGATTCAACTACTACATTTGTCATAATCAAACGCGAACGGCGGACGATTACATCAGACATTGTAGAATGATGAAACTGGCAGACATGCCCGCCTCTCTCGCGGGTGGTGATTCGGGATAAACTGGTCCGGCGGCCGGCTAACTACACCGTGGAGGTTCGAATCCTTCTTCTACAGCTTTTTTGGGTGGATTTTGGGAAGTGGAAGAGTACCGGGACGTATCTGGGTGGGTACGTTCTTTATTAGGAGGCTGCATCTGGGTGGGTGCAGCCTTTCTTTTTGCCCTTTTCTGAGCACATAGCTATAGCTGCCTTACGGCTCCCTAACCTCCTCCGGATAAAGAGCGGCGCAAAGTTCAGGTATTTTCGGCAGGAAAACAGGCGTTTCATTACAATTATTGTACTCATCCGGCGAGGCTGCTTTGTAATCCCGCAAAACACTACCCGCCAGCAAATGCTTACTCCTTATAAATCAGAATTTGCGCGTCGCCGTTGGCTTTAATATAGCCCCGGTACATGCCTTCTGAATTGAACGGCATGGCAATGTTGCCTTGGCGGTCTACGGCAATCAGACCACCATCGCCTCCCATTTTTCCTACCTTCTCGATGGTGGCTTGCGCGGCCTGCGCCAGAGGCACTTTCTGGTACTCCATGCGAGCGGCCACATCGCGGGCCACCGTAGCCCGGATGAAGAATTCGCCCCAACCCGTACACGATACGGCGCAGGCGTTATTATCGGCGTAGGTGCCGGCGCCGATGAGGGGCGCATCGCCAATGCGGCCGTAACGCTTGTTGGTCATGCCGCCGGTGCTGGTGGCAGCGGCCAGGTTGCCGTATTGGTCCACGGCCACGGCACCCACGGTACCATACTTCCTACCCTCCGTAAAGATCTGGTCTTCATAAGGGACAGCGCTTTGCGGCTTACCGGGTTTCAATTTGGTTTTGGCTTTCTTGACGGGCGCGGCCTCTACTTTGGTAGGAGTATTGAGTTGATCGGGCGTACCGGCGCTTTTCTCAGCGGCCAAAGCTTTTTCGAGCTGTTGGTGGCGGGCCTCTGTATAGAAATAGCTAGGGTCAACAATAGCGAGGCCTTTCTCTTTGGCAAATTGCTCGGCACCGCGGCCAGCCAGCATCACGTGCTCCGACTGGTCCATCACAGCCCGCGCCGCCGTGATGGGGCTGCGCACCACCGTAACACCCGCCACGGCGCCAGCCTTCAGTGTGTTGCCGTCCATGATGGCCGCGTCCATTTCGTTGCGGCCTTCGTGGGTGAACACCGCCCCCTTGCCCGCATTGAACAGCGGAGAATCTTCCATCACCTGAATGGTAGCCTGCACGGCGTCCAGCGAGGTGCCGCCTTTCTTCAGCACAGCGTAGCCGGTTTGCAACGCCTGGTTCAGCACCGTGCGGTAGGCCTGCTCCTTTTCCGCCGACATATTGGCCCGCGTGATGGTGCCCGCGCCCCCATGAATAACCAGCGTGATGCGGTTCGGATCGGGGGCGGTGGTAGATTGCGCCCGACCGGCAACGGCACCCCATAGAAGCAGGAAAATCAACAAGCAATTTTTCATAAAGCAGCGCAGAAACCGGGTTTGCAATGAGCCGAAACAACGCAAAAGAGGAAAAAGCTGACGCTGTTTCCTCTTTCACTGAACAATAGACAGATATGGTACGGCGAAGGCTGCCTCTAACGCGCCGCCACCGGCTGATTTTGCCGCTTATACTGCGCCAAGCCGGCATCCAAGAAGCGCACGAAAGCGGCTACATCGGGCTCGTAAGCAATGGGGGGCGCCAATGTATGCGCTAGGTCGGCGGGAGCCTCCGGGTCTAGCAGCACGTAGTAGGGCTGGGCATTTACGTTGAAACCGGTGAGCTGCAAATCGGCGTTTTTCTTGCCGAGCGTGGTTTTTTCCTTGCCATCGTGGGCGGAGGTGTACTGCTCGTTGGCAGGTAGCGCGGCTTTGTCGTCTACGTACAGGGCCACTACCACGTAGTCGTCGCGCAGGCGCTTAAGCACTTGCGGGTCGCTCCACACGGTGGCTTCCATCTTGCGGCAGTTCACGCAGGCGTGACCCGTGAAGTCAATAAAGATGGGCTTGTTCAGCGCGCGGGCACAGCGCTGGGCCTGGGCCAGGTCGAAGTAGCCGTGCAGGCCGTGGGGCAATTCCAAGAAGTCGGCGTAGCGGGGCTCTTCGCAGAGCGTATTGGTAGCGGGGGTAGCCGGCGCCATGGGGGTAGCAGCCGAGGCCAGCGAGAAATCATGGCTGGTTTGGGGAGGCAGGTAGCCGGCCAGCAGCGGCAGCGGCGCCCCAAACAGGCCCGGTACCAGGTACACCATAAAGCCAAAGGCCAGCACGGCCATCAGCAGCCGGCCCACGCTCAGGTGGGGTAGGTCGGAGTCGTGGGAGAGTTTGAAGCGGCCCAACAGGTAAAGACCCAGCAAGCCCGAGAGCGTAATCCAAATGGTGATATATAGGTCGCGAGAGAGTAGGTTCCAATGGTAAGCAAGGTCGGCCATGCTCAGGAATTTCAGCGCCAACATCAATTCCACAAAGCCCAGCACCACCTTCACTGTATTCAGCCAGCCGCCCGAGCGGGGTAGGCTTTTCAACCATGCTGGGAAGATAGCGAACAACGTGAACGGCAGCGCAAACGCCAACGAAAAGCCCAGCATCCCAACAACAGGAGTCACCCGCTGGCCTTGCGCGGCCAGACTCAGAATGGTAGCCACAATAGGTCCCGTGCACGAAAAAGACACCACTACCAGCGTGAGAGCCATGAAAAACACGCCGCCCCAGCCACCTTTATCGGCCTGCGCGTCAATCTTATTGACCATGCCGTGGGGTAGGGTAATTTCAAATAAGCCTAGAAACGACAGGCCAAACGTGACAAAAACCGCGAAGAAAATCAGGTTGGGCAGCCAGTGCGTGCTGATGAGGTTGAGGCCATCCGCCCCCAGCAGCACCGTCACCAATAAACCAATCACCACATAAATGAAGATGATGGACAAGCCGTAAACCACGGCCTTGGTGATGCCCCGTTGCCGGCTGTCGCCCCCACTGGTAAAAAACGAAACCGTCATCGGAATCAGGGGGAAAACGCAAGGCGTAATTAAGGCGCCCAAACCAAACACGAAAGCCCCAAAGGCAAACGCCCACAGCCCGCCCGCTGCCGGATCGACGGCAGGGGCCGTGGCCGCTACCGAAGCCGCCGGGGTAGGAACAGCCGTAACGGCACCTGGACTCGCGGCCAGTTCCGTAGTTACTGCGGAGCCCAGGGTAGCCGTATCGGCAGTTGGTGCCGGGGTGGCATCAGTTGCGGCAATTGCCGTCATAGATTCGGGCGTTGCGGCCGCAGTGGCAGTAGGCGTGGCGGGCGTCGCCGTGGGGGAGGTAGTAGCCGATGTGGGGGTAGCGGCGGGTGGCGTTACAGCTCCCGTGCTGGGGGCGGCAGCCGTGCCGGTTACCGTAATCGGGCCAAACGACAGGGCATCGTTGCCAGGCACGCAGCGGCCGTCCACATCGGTGCAGGTCTGGTAGTCGGCTTCGGCTTTGATGGTGAGGGTGCCGGGCTGGAGAATTTTGATGCGCTGTTTGATCTGGCCAGTGCCTTCGAAATAGGTGACGTCGCCTTTAAACACGTCATCAAACTTCTTCTTCTCCCCTACCGACTTCGGCGGACCTACCAGCGCATAGGCCGCACTTTTAGGAATAGTGAGCGTGAAAACCGTTGGCCCTAGGTCGGGGTCGAAATTGGTGGCGTACAGGTGCCAGTTGGGCTCCATGCGCGCATTCACTACTAGGTCGATTTCGTCGCCCACCTTCGCAGTGGTTTTGCTGACGGCGGCCGTGAGCTTGGTAGGCGTGAGTACCTGCGCGGCAACGGGCCACAGCGGCAACAACAGGAGCACCAGCAGCGGTACTAGCTTTTTGAGAGTAGACATAAACTTTTTTTTCGACGCGGCGGAGCTTGCGTAGCACAAAGAACGGTAGGAACTAACACAAAATTAGTGTGTCAGAGTTGCACGTTGACACACTATCCTGCGGACCTAACCGCTTCGACCTGCCGAGGTTTCAAACAGTAGCTTACTTACTTAACAGCGAACTGCCCCAACCGCTTGCCAATAATCTCGTATTTTTGCGATACAAAGGGCGCTGAGCCGCGTGAGCTGCAGCGTCCGCACCTATGGGCTTAAAGATCTTGTTTACCATTCTGCTTGTCTTGCTGAATGGATTTTTTGTGGCGGCCGAGTTTGCGCTGGTGAAAGTGCGCAGCTCGCAGATTGAGCTGAAGGCGCAGGGCGGCAACCGACTGGCCAGCCTGACCCTCACTATGCTACAGAATCTGGATGCCTACCTATCGGCTACGCAGCTGGGCATTACGCTGGCATCGTTGGCATTGGGTTGGATTGGCGAAAGCGTGGTATCGGATGTGGTACTGAGCATTTTGCACAGTATGGGCATTGGCGTGAGCGACGTGACGGTGCACACCTTTTCGGTAGTGGCTGCCTCGTTTATTGTCATCACGTCGCTGCACATCGTCATTGGCGAGCAAGCACCGAAGGTGTTGGCCATTCAGAAGCCCGAAACTATTTCGATGGCCATTGCAGCGCCTCTACGTGGTTTCTACCTTATCACGTTTCCGCTGATTTGGGTACTCAACAAGCTCTCCAACGCGGTAGCGGGCCTGTTTGGCGGCCAAGTTTCGCATAGCTCTGAAGTACACACTACGGAGGAGCTGCGCCTATTGCTCGACCAGAGCATGCAAAGCGGCGAATTGCAGGACTCGGAGCACGAGCTGCTCGAAAACGTGTTCGAGTTCAACGACCGCATGGTGAAGCAGATTATGGTGCCCCGCACCAAAATTGCGGCCGTCGACATCAACGCACCCCAGGATCAGGTACTGGAAATTGCGTACAGCGAAGGCTACTCGCGCATTCCGGTGTACGAGGATAGCATCGACAACATTGTGGGCGTGCTCTACGTGAAAGACTTGTTGCAGATTGTGCGCCGCGGCGAGCCAATTGTAGTGTCGCGCATTATGCGGCCAGCCTATTTTGTGCCAGAAACCAAGAAAATCAACCGCTTGTTGCGCCAGTTTCAGCGCAAACACATGCACATGGCCATCGTGAGCGACGAGTTTGGCGGCGTATCGGGCATCGTGACGATTGAGGACATCATTGAGGAGCTGGTAGGCGAAATACAGGACGAGTACGACAACGAAGTACCGGTAGTGGAGAAGGTATCAGAAAACGAATACCGCGTGAACACCGCCACGCCCATTCCCGATGCCAACGAGTACCTCCCCTACCCCCTCCCAGAGGGCGACGACTATGAGACGGTAGGTGGCCTACTAAACATGATCTACGGCAACATTCCCGACGTGGGCGACACAGCTATTCTCGACAACTACGAGTTTCGGGTGCTGCAACGCTCCCGCCGCGCCGTGGAGCTAGTACAGCTCCGCGTGACGCGTCCACAGGAGCTGGAAGAGACGGCCGAAGAGTTGGATTTGTAAAATACAATCTTCACACGAAAAAAGGGCTGCCGTACGGCAGCCCTTTTTTCGTGTGAACCCAGCTTTTGTAAGTTTCCTGTTTATGATCTATCTCCCGTTAATTAAAGCTATAATCAGTAATACCACCCCTACCAAAAAGACAATACCACCAATTGTAGCCACAAAGTTTGTTCCACCAATAAGGCCGCCTATCAGAAGAATAACTGCTCCAATACCAATGATGATGCCTGCGCGACCTGCACTCGACATACCTCGTCTAACCTTGGACACTTCATTGTGTTGCGCAAGCGGTTTACGAAGTTGCTTGAACACGCCAGCAACTGCCATTTGCCGAACCTTACCACCTGGCTTCTGCATGACAGCTTTGAAGGAAGGCTTTTCGCCTTTTATGTTAGGCTTCGCAAACTGAGTCTGGGTAGCAGAAGTTGCTATAATTAGATCAGAAGAAACATGTGTTTCGGCTAATGCAGCAGAAGCGGATTTTGGCTCTTCTGTAACGACTGCCACACGCTTCTGCGTGGTATTTACATGATATGGCGAGACGGTAGGCTTAAATGCATATTGACTTTTATTGCACGAAGTCAACGAGGTTGCAGCCAACAAGACGCCAGCTAAATGGATGTAGAGTTTGTTCATAAATAAAGTTTGAAAAAGATAGAGCCTAAACGAGAGACATCTTACTGCTTTCATAAAAACATTGCAGTACTCTTCTCAAACTTGAGTACTTCTCACTCTATCTGCAAAAAGTAATATGGCTCTCGATTATAGCAACTCCTATCTATTTGACAAACATTATTCCGTTTTAAACCAGCTTGCGTACTGCACATAGTTATCAGCCGTGCGCTGAATGGTCGTACGTTGCTCATCCGTTACGGGCTTGATTTTGCGGGCTGGAACACCGGCGTAGAGGTAGCCCGGCTCGCATTGCGTATTTTCCAGCACTACCGCGCCGGCCGCAATAATGCACCCCGAGCCTACCACCGCATGGTCCATCACGATGGCGCCCATGCCAATCAGCACGTCGTCTTCTACAGTGCAACCGTGCACAATGGCGCGGTGCCCGATGCTCACACGACTGCCAATAACCGTGGCCGCCCGCTGGTAGGTGCAATGAATTACCACACCATCTTGGATATTGGTCTGCTCGCCGATACGGATGCTGTTTACATCGCCGCGAATGATGGCGTTGAACCATACGGTGCAGCGGGCGCCTAGCACCACATCACCCACAATGGTAGCATTATCGGCCACGTAGCAGTCAGGGCCAATTTCAGGTTGTTTTCCGCGAACAGGTAAAAGAAGCATAAGGAGTGGTAAGTAGTGAAATGGTGAGTAAAAATACGGTTGTCATCCTGAACGAAGTGAAGGACCTTCTGCCAGTTGAACGAGTCGTTGTTACGCTTGTCGTTCTGGCGTGATAAGGTCCTTCGCTGCACTCAGGATGACATTGCCACTCACCATCTCACCATTTCACAACCTCACCATTTCACCGCGTCAGCATCCGTTTCCAGGTGCCTTTGGCTACGTTATACTTCACGGTGCTGGGTAAGGCCTGCCAGAAATACTTACTGGTTTCGACGGCGAAGCTGGGCTGCATGTAGCAGTTGATGGTGCAGCCTTCGCACTGGGGTAGGCGGCCTTCCAGGGCGGCCAGGCGCTGCACCTCGGTGGAGTTGTAGAGGTCGAACAAACGGCCTTCCACCGGAAATTTCTGCTGGCCCAGGTGGTAGCAAGGTAGCACCAGCTCGTTGCTGGGTGAGATGACCAGGGTAGTACTGGCCGCTCGGCACACGGGCGCAGCTACGTGGTTGCCACCATCGCGGCGGAGCTGGATGAAGGCTTCGTTGAGGTAGACGCCCTTACGACGGCCGAAGGCAGAGAGGTAATCTAGTTCTTCAATCGTCAGCTGCTCGCCGGCGTCTACACCGTTGTATTCGAAGGCTGGGTTCAGAATCAGCATCAGCTTGTTGGGCTGCGCGATGTCTCGGTACACGGCTTCTAGATCCTTCAGGTTTTCGCGGAAGACGGTGAACAGAATGTCGGGCCGCTCGCCCAATTCTCGCGCTACTCGAATGCTTTCCAGCACAAAATCGTAGCAGGCCACGCCCCTACCCCGGTCGTGCACTTCTTTTTCAGAGGCATCGAGCGAGAAGTGCAGCATATCCACTTTGCCGCGCAGCCGCTCGGCGTATTTGGGGTAGAGCAGGCAATTCGTGGTGAGCGTAGTGATGAAACCCATGTCGTGCGCCAGCCCCACAAACTCATGTATCTGCCGGTGCAACAGCGGCTCCCCACCTGTAAAATCTACCACCGACACGCCCAGGCGCTTCAAGTCGCGCAGGTTCTGCTCTACGTCTTCTAGTTTAATATAAGGAGAAGGCTTCTCCCAAATATCACAGAATGAGCACTTTGCATTGCACCGATAGGTGACATAGTAATTGCACAGAACCGGGTGACGAACAAGGCGCATGAGTTTTTAGCTGATAGCTGTTACGTCAAAGCTAATTATAGAACGTCATTCCGAACTGGTCGAGGAATCTCGCGTGCTGATGAAAGTATAGTATACAACATAAGCACGCGAGATTCCTCGATCAGTTCGGAATGACGTTTTGTTAAACTACTTACCCTACTTAGTGAGGCAATTCACCCCAGGCCGTATCCCAGTGCTTGGGGGTAGCAGCCAGCGCCTCGGGTGTGGCGGGGCCGTAGTGCTCGGTATAGTAGTCACAAAAGGCTTTGAGCGGGCATCGGGCACAGTCGGGCTTGGTGTAGAGACACACGCGCTGGCCGTGCCAGTAATTGTGCTTATGAAAGTTGAGCAGCACCCGCGCATCTTGCGGAAGTTGTTCCAGTAGCAGCTTGTGCGCCCGGTCTGCCGACACTTTCGGCCCAATCATCCCTACCCGCTGGGCAATGCGGTGCACATGCGTATCGACCGGCAGTACGGGTTTCTGAAAGTTGAACAGCAACACTAGTGAGGCCGTTTTCAGGCCGATGCCGGGCATGTCGGTCAGCCATTGCAAACCCTGCTCGGTGGGCCAGTCGGCCAGGAAATCCAGCGTAAACTCGCCCCGCTCGGCTTTAATGCGGCGTAAAATATCTTGTATGCGTGGCGCCTGGGTATCGGGCCAGCGCGTGGTGCGGATAGCATGGGCCAACGCAGGGGTAGGCGCGGCCAGTACGCCCTCCCAGTCGCCAAAGGTTTCTAGCATGCGGGAGTAGGCCAGCTCCTCGTCGGCGTGCGTAGTGCGGTGCGACAACACGGTGCTGATGAGCTCACGCATGGGTGTACGGCGCGGAGTGGAGGATAATTCGCCGTAGAAATCGTTCAGGATCAAGTGGTTTTCCCAGGTTTTCTGGGCAGGCGAAAGTGGGGCGGCGTTGGTCATGTGCTTTCTACCCACAAGCGCCCCGTGGAGTTGCCTCTCTAGCCCCGAAAAAAGTAGCGGCTTCCCTAGGTAGGGAAGCCGCTGACTGTAGTACCTGGCAACGCGAATTTTGTTAGATAGTGCCTTTTTCGGCAGCTTTCTTCAGTTTCTCATTAGCATAGATAGCCACTTCTACACGGCGGTTGGCGCTGCGGCCAGCTTCCGTCGAATTGTCAGCAACGGGCTCCTTGGAACCATAGCCCGTCACCTGAAAGCGCGATGCATCCACGCCCTGCGACTGCGTATAGTTGGCTACAGCCTGCGCCCGGCGCTGCGATAAAGGATTGTTAATGGCGTCGGTGCCGGTGTTATCGGTGTGGCCTTCTACCAGTACGTTGGTGTCGCCGTACTTTTTGAGGGTAGCAGCCAGGGTAGCAATATTCTCCTGCGCCGCTGAGGTCAGTGTAGAGGAGTTCTTAGCAAATAGAATACCCGAGTCGAAGGTGATTTTGATGCCTTCGCCTACGCGCTCTACCGTGGCACCAGCCATTTCACGCTTCAACTCGGCAGCCTGCTTATCCATACGGCGGCCGATAAGGGCGCCCGCGCCGCCGCCTACTGCCGCGCCAATAATGGCACCACCGGCGGTGCTGTTTTTACCACCAATTACGCGACCAAGTACGCCGCCTACCAAGGCGCCACCGCCGGCACCCAGCAAACCACCCTTCGCGGTTTTGCTCATAGGCTTTTTGGTGGTTGTAGTAGTTTGCGCTTCGGCAAAGTGGCCACCCAGCAACAGCAGCGCCAGCAGCAGGGAGAGTAGGGAACGGGAGGTTTTCATAAAAGTCAGATAAATGGGAGAGAATACGCACAGCACCGGGCTGCCACTAGCCTATTGGCAACCACCTTGCCAAAATCCCCCTATTTGTTATGCCTTCAGCACAATTCTTAGTTGCTTTTTGATTATCAAATAATTGCCCTTCAGAATCTTCTGGTTCGCCACTGAGCTAGCAGCGAAATACGGTATTTGATACCAACGCTAAAAGCAGAAGGACTACCCATCGTGGATAGTCCTTCTGCTGCTATTGCCCGCGAAGTATATTGCTGGGCTAGTTATTGCGACGGTTACGGCGTTCTTCCCGGCGCTGCTCGCGTTTTTTCTTATCGCGGCTTTTGCCATAGAGTGAACCGCCTATGGCGCCTACTCCAGCACCAATCGCAGCTCCTTTACCCCCGCCTATCAGGCCGCCGCCTACGGCACCAGCACCAGCGCCTACGGCCGTACTAGTCCGGCATTCCGTCATAAAAAAACAAGCGCCGGCAAGGGCGAGCAAACGTAACTTCTTCATGGTCTTGCTATCGTAAAAGGCGCAAAAACGGCCTGAATGAGAAAAATTTAGGCTTTATAACGTAAGGCCACTACTTCAAGTTGAGGTACGCTCCCTTTTACCGAACTCTTACACGCAAAAGGGCTACCCCGGTGTGGAGTAGCCCTTTGCCTTACGCTATAGTTGAGCTTACAGCGTGCCGTTTTCAGCAGCCTTTTTCATTTTCTCGTTGGCGAAAATGGCGATTTCTACGCGGCGGTTGGCCTGACGACCAGCTTCCGTCGAGTTATCAGCAATGGGCTGCTTGGAACCGTAGCCGTTGGTAGTGATGCGCGAAGCATCTACGCCTTGCGTCTGCGTGTAGTTGGCAACAGCCTGGGCGCGGCGCAACGACAAGGGGTCGTTGATAGCGTCGGTGCCGGTGTTGTCGGTGTGGCCTTCTACCAGGATGTTAGTGTCGGGGTACTTTTTGAGGGTAGCAGCCATCTTCTGAATTTCCGTCATCGAAGCCGGACGCAGATCCGATTTGTTGGTATCGAACAGGATGCCCGAGTCGAAGGTCACTTTAATGCCTTCGCCCACGCGCTCTACCTTAGCGTTCTGCATATCGCGCTGTAGCTCTTCGGCCTGCTTGTCCATTTTGCGGCCAATGAGGGCACCAGCACCACCACCGACGGCAGCACCAATGATAGCGCCGGCAGCTGTACCACCCGAGCCGCCAATTACGCGGCCGAGTACGCCGCCTACTACAGCGCCGCCACCAGCACCCAGCAGACCACCCTTCGTGGTTTTATTCATACCAGTTTTGCGTGGGCCAGTGCCGTTGGCGTCCGGAATGTTCGGGTTGCGCGAGGTTGCGCACGAGCTCAGAAACAGCATCAGTGCCAAGCACAGCGAAATAATTGCATTAGGAGATTTCATCAGTAGGAACTTTGGTGAAAAATGTAGGGAAAGAGAAACGATGGTTGTCCGGTGTTGGGTACTGTACTTCGGCCAAAAATGTTTGTTTGAAATTGCTTTATAGCTGTAAGGCTATCTGAGTCAAGCACCTCAACACGAAAAAAGCCTCTTCAACATCTGAATAATACAGTTGAAGAGACTTTTTCAAAAAGCTTGCCGCTTTTGCCGGCAATTTATTTAACGACGTGCTGCCGTCACGGTTGCAGCCTCTGCCACTGCGGCTGGGCGCAACAGGTGCAGCAAATCGGCCAGCTTCTGCTTCAGGTCTTTACGATCTACAATGAAATCGAGGAAGCCGTGCTCCAACACGAACTCGGAGCTTTGGAAATCTTTCGGCAGGTCCTTGCCAATGGTTTCCTTGATAACGCGCGGGCCAGCGAAACCAATGAGTGCCCCCGGCTCGGCAATATTAAAATCGCCCAGCATGGCAAACGAGGCCGTTACGCCGCCCGTGGTGGGGTCAGTAAGCAAGGATATATAAGGCACACCGGCTTCGGAGAGCAGCGCCAGCTTGGCCGACGTTTTGGCCATCTGCATCAGGGAGTAGCCGGCTTCCATCATGCGCGCTCCGCCCGATTTGCTGATCATCAGGAACGGGATGCGGTGCTGGCGGGCGTAGTCGATGGCGCGGGCAATCTTCTCGCCGACCACCGAGCCCATGGAGCCGCCAATAAATTTGAAATCCATGCAGGCAATCACCAGCTCGGCGCCCTGGCTGCGGCCATACGCCGTGCGCACGGCATCGTGCAGCCCGGTGGCGCGCTCGGTAGCCGCCACGCGCTGGGGGTAGGGCTTGGTATCGACGAAGTGCAGCGGGTCGCCGGAAGTGAGGTCGGCGTCCAGCTCCGTAAACTGGTTATCGTCAAACAGCACCTCGAAATACTCGGCCGAGTTGATGCGGTCGTGGTGGTTGCAGTTGGCGCAGGTATAGAGCAGGCGCTTGTGCTCGGCCATGGTAGCCACGGTTTTGCATTCCGGGCACTTGTACCACAGGCCGTCGGGGGTTTCCTTTTTTTCCTCCGTGGGCGTGACAATGCCTTTTTCTACGCGTTTAAACCAAGACATCAGGTAAGAATTGAGGGGCGGATACTAGCGTGTGACGACAAAGATACTACGCAGGGTGGCTACGGGCCGGCTTTTTGGCCGGAAGAATTGTCTGGCTATTTCTGAAATTCAGATAGAAATTTCGGCTAATAACTTGACTGCAAGCATTGTATTCGGCGTTGAACAGCAACAAAGATAGTCTGAAAAATGGTTTGAGCCGGCCTTAAGAATTGGAAGTTGCCCCCGCAACTGGCTACCTTGCTACAGGGTAGGCCCTATCGGACTATTCCGTTACTCTTGCTGTTTCACCTACGTTTATTCCGTGTATAAATTCTCTTCGCTGACCCTAGCCGCTCTTGTGGTGGCCGCTTCCACTACCCTACCCAGCTGCGTAGCCTCCCGCAAATACGACGAATTACAGGCTCGCCAAACGGCTACCCAGCAAGCCAAAGAAGATTTAGAAAAACGCCAACGCCAGGCAGTAGCCGAGTTGCAGAAAGCCAACGACGAGCTAGCCCAACTCCGCCTCGATAAGAAGCGCCTCGTAAACGATTCTACCCAAACGGGCAACATCCTGCGCAAAACCCAAAGCCTGTATGGCGAGCTGAACGACTCCTACGATAAACTACTCAAGAACAGCGACCGGGCCATGGCCAACAAATCGGCCGATTACGACAAGGTAGCTAAGGACCTGGCCCGCCGCGAAGCCGAGCTGGGCGAGCTGGATGTGAACCTGAAGAAAAGCCGTACGCAAATCGACCAGCTTAATACAGACCTAAAAACGCGTGAAGCAAAGCTAGCGGAGCTGCAACAGGCACTGGCTGCCAAAGACAAGGCCGTGAACGACCTGCGCGCCAAGGTTAATAATGCGCTCCTAGGCTTCAAGTCCAATGATTTGAAAGTAGAGCTGCGCAACGGCAAGGTGTACGTGTCGCTTTCAGAGCAGCTGCTGTTCAAATCGGGCTCTACCAAGGTAGACCCCAAAGGCCAGGATGCCCTCAAAAAGCTGGCCCAGGTGCTGCAAGAGCAACCCGATGTGAATGTGGTAGTCGAAGGTCACACCGACAATGTGCCCATCTCGCGTGGCACAGCTGGCATGCAAGACAATTGGGACCTAAGCGTGCTGCGCGCCACCGAAATTGCCCGTTTGCTCACCGTGAGCGGGGTAGCGCCTCAGCGCGTGACGGCCTCGGGCCGCTCGCAATACCTACCCATAGCCCCCAACGACAACGCCGCCGACAAAGCCCTGAACCGCCGCACCGAAATCATCCTCACGCCCAAGCTCAACGAGCTGTTTCAGATTCTGGATAGTAATTCGGCGGCGAGTGCTGGTGGGCAATAGCTCTACGGTTCCCTACCTTAAGCAAAACGGCCAGCCTTCTGAGAAGGCTGGCCGTTTCAGTAGTACACTAAGTGCTTACAGCGAAACGCTTACGCGAGCAAAGTAAAACGCACCGTTGAAGCCAAACTGGTTGGCGCTGTATAGGTAGCGGCCCCGGTTGGAGTTGTCCAGCGAAGAACTATAGCTCAGGTTGGGGTCCACGGAGAAGTTGTTTGGGTCGTTGCGCGGGTTCACGTAAATCTTGTCGGGATACACGTTGAACAGGTTGTTGGAGCCGATGGCCAATCCTATTTGCTTGGTGATTTGCGCATTCAGCGTCAAGTCCGTAATCCACTTGGCCGAGAAGGTCTGGTCGAGGTTGGCGCGGGCCGGGTTGGCGTCGGCCGAGCGGATTTCGCCGAAGCGCACCGTGCGGGCTTCTATGCCAAAAATACCGCGGGTATACGCCGCCGACAGGTTGATTTTGCTGCGCGGGTTGCCGTATTCGAGGCGGGTCCGTTGCTGCCGGTCAAAGAGCGTGTTTTGCAGGTTGCTGGTCCCTACCGTTTGGTCGTTGTTGATGGTAGAGGACGTGCTGTTGAAGCCCGTTACTTCCGTTTTGTTGAAGTTGGCAGCAGCTGTCAGCGTCAGGCGACTGTTTTCGCCCAAGGGCAGGCGCTCATTGGCCACGATGTCAATGCCTTGGGTGCGGGTATTCACAGCATTAGCAAAGAACTGTACTCGGCTCACATCGCGGCCGGCCAGAATTTGGTCTACAATGGTAGGCGGCGTCACGGCGGGGTTGCTCTTGGCAAATTGCGACGACAACACAATCCGGTCGCGGATATCAATCTGGTAGGCGTCTACCGTCAGCGTGAAGGTGCGGCCGATACTGCTGGTGAGGCCCAGGCTGTAGTTCTTCGACTTTTCCTGCTTCAGCGACCCTACCCCAAACCCCCGCTGGCTGGGGTCATCAAAGCTGTTGCGCACAATCGGGTTATCATTGTTAACGGTGAGCACCTGGTTGGGTAGTCCGCTTACAAACTGCGTGCTGGTATTGGTGAAGTAGCGTTGCTGCAACGAGGGCGCCCGGAAACCGTTGCCGATAGAACCGCGCACGGCCACCGTTCGCAGGATGCTGTAGCGCGCGCCCAGTTGGCCGCTCACATTGCCGCCAAAGTCGCTGTAGCGCTCGGCCCGGCCAGCCAGGTGCACCAGCAGCTTATCGGTAATGTCACTTTCAAAATCGAGGTAGCCTGCCACGTTGGTGCGGCCCTTGTTCACCTCATCCTGGGGCTGATACCCCGGAAACACCTGGGCGCCAGAAGCAGTAGGCGCGCCGTTGATTCTGCGGCCACCGTTGATATACGACGCGTACTCCCCTTTGCCAATCAGGAAGTTATCATACCGAAACTCGCCCCCCGCAGCCACGTTTAGGCTAGCCAGCGGCCCCACGTCCATGAAGCGCCGCGACACGCTCAAGTTCGTAGTGTTTTGCAGGAACGCCAGTCGGCCTGCGTAGAAATCTGTTGGGTTTACAATGCCGGGTCCTTGAGGTAGGGAGGCATTCACGGAGTTGCTGACATCGTAGCGCAACTCATTGCGGCCGAAGGTGTTGCTCAAATCAACTGCAAAACCGCCGAAGGTGTTGCGCACGCCCACAATAGCCGACTGGTCGTAGATAGTAGTGTTGATGAAGGGTAGGTAGCCGTTCGGAAAGATGGTCAGGTCGCTTTGGGTGGCCTGGTTGGGTAGGCGGTTGAAGCCCGAGCCCTGGCCCGTGCGGTACGAGGCACCGCCAGACAGGTACACCTCGTAGCCACGTCCCAGTCGATACCCACCATTCAGAAAGCCACCGAAGTTGCGCGTAGCCGACTGCCCTACCCGAAAGTCTCGCCGGTCGAAACCATTGGCCGCTACCAGCGCATCGTCCTGCGCCTTGAGGGCGCGGCGGGCTTCCTCAGTATTGGCAGAAGCCGGATAGGCTCCGCCGCTACCCAAGTAAATCAGCGGCGTCCGGTCCGCAAATGAGCGGTCGGTATAGCCGCGGTTCAGAAACTGCCCGCTCAGGTCCAGAAAGCCGCGCTTGTTTAGGCCAATGCCCACGTTGATGTCAACTTGCTCGGTTTTGCCGTCGAATTCAGCAGTCTGGCCGTAGTAGCCGGTGCTGGTCACGCCCGTCGAATCGTCTTTGAGCTGAATATTGATAACACCCGCAATGGCATCGGAGCCATACAAGGCCGATGCCCCGTCGCGCAGCACCTCAATGCGCTTGATGCTGGCCGTGGGAATTACGTTGAGGTCGGTGCCTACCGAGCCCCGCCCTACCGTGCCGTTGATGTTGACCAAGGCCGAGTTGTGGCGGCGCTTGCCGTTCACCAGCACCAGCACTTGGTCGGGGCCAAGGCCGCGCAAGCTGGCCGGGTCCACGAAGTCGGTACCATCCGAAACGGCCTGCCGCGACGACTGAAAAGAAGGCGCAACATAGGTAAGCACTTGGGTGACATCCGTTTGAGCAAACGCTTTAATCTCACGGGCCGAAATAACATCGACTGGTGCTGTGGTGAGGATATTGGAGCGGCCCTCGGTAGCCCGTGAACCCGTTACCACCACTTCATTGAGGCTGGTGCTGGCATCCTGCAAACGCGCGTTTAGCACGGAGCGCCCATTCAGCGGAATTTCCTGTGGTGTTTGCCCAATAGCCGAGAAAATGAGGGTAGCCGACGTGGGCACAGCAAGCTGGTAACGCCCTTCCGCGTCGGTAGAAGTACCGTTGTTGGTGCCTTTTTCCAGCACCGTCACGCCGGGGATGGCTGCGCCGGTAGGACCAGTTACGCGGCCGGTTATGGTCTGCGTCTGGGCCCACGCGGCGGCGGGCAACAGGCTGGCACACACAATAGAAGTGAGTAAGGTTTGGCGCATACGCGTTCAGAGAGGAAAATAAAAGAAGATGCAAATTTGCCGAAAAGGACTACCCTTCTTGATGCCAACAACAGCCTACAAGGGCGACCATCTACCGTTTTTCACGATATGAACAGAATATCCCGCAGGATGTATTGCTTGAAACAAAAAAAGTATACTTCTTCCGTAGCGATACAGTTATAAGCTATTCTACTTCAGCCCATTATATGCTTATCAGCAATTTATAAAGTGGCGCGCCACCGCCAGCCGTGCAACTACTTTGCGCTCACGGCCACTACTTTCTGCACCACGGGTAGCGCCGCTTCCGCCCATGTTGCCATCTGCTGACCGGAATAGTGCAGGCCATCGGGAGCAAACTGGGAAGCATCACCGCTGGCGGAACGCGTGAGGCTGGTAATGTCCACGAAGGCAACGCCGGCCTGCTGGCATTCCTGCCGGGCCACCTCGTTGAACTGGTCGATTTCCTCGCCAATCTGCGTCCGGTTGCGCCCTTGCGCGTAGGGCGTCTGTCCCCAGTCTGGTATGGACAGCACAACCACTCGGCCAGAACGGCCACCGGCAAAGCGCGTGGCCGTTTGCAGCAGTTGGCGTAGGCGTGGGCGATAATCAGCGGCGCTTTGCCCCTGGTACTGATCGTTGACGCCAATCAGCAACGACACCAGCTCATAGGTGCGCTGATTGCCGGAGGCCACAATAGCCCGTTGCAGGTCCTGGGTTGTCCAGCCGGTGCGGGCTATGAGGGCGGGCGGCGCTACCTCGGTACCGCGCTGGCGCAACTGTTGCGCCAACTGCACGCTCCAGCGGGCTTGTTCGCTCACGCCCTCGCCTATAGTATAAGAGTCGCCTAACGATAGAAAGCTAATAGTAGCCGCCGATACGGGGGGTGTGACCATCGGCGTAGGCGGCACCTCGGTGTGCGTGCAGGCCCAAAAGGGTAGTAAGGCAAATAGGAGAGCAAGGAAACGCATACTATCGGAATAAGCAGCTAGCTTACCTAACTTGGAATGCTACGCCGCTATGATCCGTACGAAAACGCGCTATTTGTAGATTGCAAGCCGCTTTCCGGTAACTAAGCAAGCCCCTACCCCCGCCACCACCCAGACACGTAAGGCGCTTGCGCGGCCTCCACCCGCTCACCGGGCCGGGGTAGCAACAGCGCTACGCCAGCAGAGGCGGCGGCTTGTTGCACTTCCTCGGCCGGGTCGGTCCAGGCGTGGTAGGCCAGGTTGAAAGTACCCCAGTGAATGGGGAGCAGCGCCCTGCCGCGCAGGGCTTGGTGGGCAGCTACGGCTACTGTAGGGCCCATGTGCACATCTGCCCAGTCAGGGTCGGCGGCGCCTATCTCCAGCATCGTCAGGTCGAAGGGTCCGTAGGTGTCCCCAATCTGTTGAAAGGCATCAGCAAACGGGCCGGAATCACCGCCAAAAAAGGCGCGGTGAGTAGGCCCCAACAGCACCCACGATGCCCACAAGGTAGCATCCTGATCGAGACCGAGGCGGCGGCCGGAGAAGTGCCGGGCGGGTGTGGCCACCAGCGTGAAGTTGGGCGCCAGCGTGTGGGTCTGCCACCAGTCCAATTCTGTAATTTTATTGGGAGCCACGCCCCAACGACGCAGGTGGCGCCCTACCCCCAGCGGGCAAAAGAACGGTACGCCCGTGCGCGCCAGTGCCCGCACGGCGAGAGGATCAAGGTGGTCGAAATGGTCATGAGAGAGGAGCACACCATCCAGCGGCGGCATCTGTGCCAAGGGTAGCGGGTTGGGAAAGAAGCGCTTCGGCCCCATAAAGCTCACCGGCGAGCTGCGCGGGCGCCATACCGGATCGGTCAGGAAGCGGCGGCCGTCAATTTCCAGCAGCACCATGGAGTGCCCCAGCCAGGTAGCCCGTAGGGCAGTAGGCGGCACCGGTTGGGCCAGCGCCACGGCATCTACCGAGAAGCCTGCTAGTGCCGGCTTGGGCACGCGCTGCTCTTTGCCTAGCAGCCAGCGCCGGGCCATCTGCCAGTAGCTGGTGGCTGTGGACATAGCAGTTGGCACAGCATTGCGGTAGCGCTTGCCATCGAAATGGGAAGAGATTTTCATAAGTATGACTTAGTCAGGCGGGCAGATAAAACAGAACGTCATTTCGACCAGCGGGAGAAATCTCGCGTGCTGGTCGAAATGACGTTCTGTCTGAACGGGTAGCTAAGCAGACGCTTTGCTACCCGTTATATTTTAACGACAGGCGGTTTACCTACTCCTACCCTATTGCCTGGCCCAGGTCTTCCAACAGATCTTCAATATCCTCCACGCCTACACTCAGGCGAATAAGGGAGTCGGAGAGACCCGCTTTGCGGCGCTCCTCGGCCGGGATGCTGGCGTGCGTCATGGTGGCGGGGTGGCCCGAGAGACTTTCTACCCCGCCCAGGCTTTCAGCCAACGTGAAGAGCTTCAGTTTTTCGAGCACCGCAATGGCGTCTTCTTGCTTATCTCCTTTCAGCACGAAGGAAATCATACCCCCGAAGTCGCGCATTTGCTTGGCGGCTACGGCGTGGTTGGGGTGCTCGGGGAAGCCCGGCCAAAACACCTTCTCTACTTTCGGATGTGCTTGCAGGTACTCGGCCACGGCGCGACCGTTTTCGCAGTGGCGCTGCATGCGCAGGTGCAGGGTTTTGAGGCCACGCAGCACCAAGAAGCAGTCTTGGGGGCCGGGCGTGCCGCCGCAAGAGTTTTGCAGAAACGCCAGGCGTTGCAGCAAGGCGTCGTCGTTTACAACCAAAGCGCCCATTACCACATCGGAGTGGCCGCCCATGTACTTGGTGAGGGAGTGCATCACAATGTCGGCACCCAGCGCAAGGGGCGTTTGCAGGTAGGGCGTCGAGAAGGTATTATCGACTACCAGCAGGGCGCCGGCCTCGTGGGCTACCTCGGCGGCGGCTTCAATGTCGATGATGTTGAGCAGCGGGTTGGTGGGCGTTTCCACCCAGATCAGCTTGGTTTTGTCCGTCACCTTTTCGCGCACGGCTGCCATGTCGTGCATAGGCACGAAATGAAACTTGATGCCCAGCGGCGCAAATACTTTGGTGAAGATGCGGTAGCTGCCGCCGTAGAGGTCGTTGGTGGAAATCACCTCGTCGCCGGGTTGCAGCAGCTTGATGATGCAATCGACCACGGCCATTCCTGAGGCAAAGGCTAGGCCGTGCTTGCCATCTTCCAAAGCGGCCACTGCGTCCTGTAGCTGCGAGCGGGTAGGGTTGTGCGTGCGCGAGTACTCATAGCCCTTGTTCTCGCCGGGCGAGGTCTGCACGTAGGTAGACGTTTGGTAAATGGGCGTCATAATGGCGCCGGTGGCCGGATCGGGGTGCACGCCGGCATGGATGGCTTTGGTTCCGAATTTCATATCGTAGGGGTGGGTAGTGAAAGCAAGCGCCCGGGCAGCGCGCGTTCAAAGGTAAGAACGCAACAAGTTGCCCGCACCGGCTTGCTACTATTGTATCTATATACTAACTACCCTGCGCGCCGTCTTGTTACCAAACGATGCCTGCCCATACCTATTCAGCCGCGTTTCAGATTTGCTACGACTACCGCGTGCCAAATCCGTAAGAGCAAACAGGCTGTCGTTTCACTAGCCTGTTTTTCTTTGTCTATGCTCTCCACTCTAAAAGCGTTGTTTCGGACCAACGCGTCCTCACTCCTGTCTATGTTTCTGCTGGTGGTGCTACCCATTGTAGGTAGCTCGACCGTTACTTACTTGCTCTACGAGCACCAAAATTTGCTGCGCGACCTCACCCTACCCCAAATGCTGCTGTACTTTGGGCTGATGGTGTTCGTGCTGGCATTTTCGCTGGTGCACTCCACAGTGGCAGTGCTGCTCACAGGTTTCTTCCTGGGTTGGGCTGGGCTGCCGGGCACCATTATAGCGTATGCGCTGGCGGCGCTGCTGGGCTACGAGTTGGCCACTCGCCTCGACCAGGGAAAGTTGCTCCGCTTCGTACACTCTTTCCCGAAGGCCGAAGCTATTATGCAGGAGCTGCGCCACCAAAGCTGGCAGCTGATTCTGTTGGTGCGCTTGGCGCCCGTCCTACCCTTCGCCCTGATGACGTTCGTGCTGGCTATCTTGGGAGTGGACCGCACCCGATTTTTGGGCGCCAGTGTGTTGGGCATGCTGCCGCGCAGCCTGTTTTTTTACTGGATAGGCACACAGGCCCAGGATGCGCTGTCGCTGCTCCACAATCCTGATACGGGCACCACTGGCAAAGTACTGGTGCTGGTGCTGCTGGCTGTAGCTGCACTGGGTCTCTACTACGTTTTCAACCGGGCCGTGCAGCGTGCTTTGGACCGGCAGGTGGAAAAACACGAAAATTATTAAATCTGAAAATCAGTTGCTTGCACATTTTCTTGCGTTTTTTCGTCTTTAAAATGTCACGCGGCTTGTTTTCCGGGAAATTCTGCTGTTATCTTTGCACACCGTAACAGAAAAACGGTCGCGTAGCTCAACTGGATAGAGCACCTGACTACGAATCAGGAGGTTTGGGGTTCGACTCCCTACGCGACCACAAGAAAAGGCCCTCAGATTACTCTGAGGGCCTTTTTCGTTATGCTGTATACTACATCTCCCATACTCCCTACCCGGCTTACTACCTACGCAGACGGCGCTATGGGCGCTTCTAAAGCAGGCTTAGGCAGCACTTTACTTTTGTCTGGGTTTGCATAGGGTAGGTGTAGCGAGTATCCAGGAACAGAACTTCCACGTTGAGGTCCAGCATACAGCTTTGCACCGTTGCTAGTATGGCTAACAACGATTGTCCGTCCAGCCAGATATGCATTGCCATGGCACATTCAATCTACTGCTTGATCGTCATAGCTTCTCTAACAAAATTTCTTGTATGCTGCAAGCTGAACGCAATTCATCTGTTTATCAGCATGATGCAGTATAGCCTGACATTGATTGAGACAGTGTACATCTATTTATAATTAGACTAAGTATAAATAAATAAAATCCAGCTTGTAGCTTTGCGGTATCATTCGCCTACCGTTTACTCTATGAGCATACCATTTCCCTCTTTGTGTCGCGCTTTCTGCGTTTTTGTTTTGCTGCTTAGCAGTAGTTTCATCGCTACTGCGCAACAGGGTACTGTTCAGGGCCGCATTACCGATGGCAACGGCCAGCCTACAGCCGGCGTTTCGGTAGGGCTACAAGGCACGTCGCTGGGTATGGCTACTGATGCCAACGGAGATTTCCGGATTGGAAATATTGTGCCCGGCACCTATACCCTGGGGGTGCGTATGGTAGGTTTTGTAACGCAGGAGCGCGTGGTAACGGTATCCGCTGACCAGACAGTGACGGCCAACTTCGTGCTGAACCCATCGAATCAGCGCTTGCAGGAGGTAGTGGTAACGGGCGAGCACGACCGCTACAACCGAAAACAAGCATCTGAATCGCTACGCCTGGGCGAACCGCTTATTGAGGCGCCACAAAACATTCAAGTAGTAACCAGCAAACTGCTCGCCGATCAGCAGATTTTTAATCCTACGGAAGGCGTAACGCGCAACGTGAGCGGCGTGATTGCACCTGGCCACTGGAATAATGTGTACGCTCGCATCACCATTCGTGGGTTCAACTCGGGTTTCGGTTCGCTGCGCAACGGCATGAATGTGGGCAACTACTTCGGGCCGCTGATGGAGGATATGTCGTTTGTGGACCGGATTGAGTTTGTGAAGGGCCCCGGCGGATTTCTGATGGCGAATACCGAGCCCGGTGGTTTTTATAACGTGGTCACTAAAACGCCTACCGGCACAGGCCGCAAATCGGTGGGCCTCACGCTGGGCAGCTTCGGCACGTACCGCGCTACCACCGACATCGACGGCAAGCTCAGCAACGATGGCAAGCTGCAATACCGCCTGAACCTGATGGGTCAGACCAGCGACTCTTACGCCGGCTACGAGTTCAACAACCGCGTGGTCTTGGCGCCTTCGCTGCGCTACCTGCTCGACGAGCGTACCACCATCACGGCTCAATACACTTACCAACGCTCGCAGTTTTCGCAAGCCGGCAATTACCTGTTCTCGCCCGACGGCTTCAAATCCGTGTCGCGCAACGTATCGGTATACGACCCGCTGATGGGCAAATCGAACGTGAACGACCACAGCTCTTTCTTCACTGTAGAGCACCGTTTCAATGATAACTGGAAAGTAACGGGCCAGGTTTCCTACCTCTCCTACAAGATGCGCGGCCTGTCGACGTGGGTGGCTGATAGCTCCTTTGTAGCTACCCCTACCCGCTCCAAGCGCCTGATTGGCCCGAATGTACTGCAACGCTCTGTGAGCTCCTACGACGTAGACAACACCAGCACGCTGGGCCAAGTATTTGTGAACGGCAACGTGACGACCGGCCCGGTTCAGCACCGCGTTATTGTGGGCTTCGATGCCTCGAACAAATCGTACGACGCCGATTTCGCCTTGTACGGCACCATGGCCCTTGACCTCAACCGTCTGGACGACCCTACCTACACGCAATACCCTACCTCGGCGCCTGCTACCCTGGGCACTCCCAATCGTTCGCAGAGCCTGAGCCGCAGCGGACCTTATAAAGGATACCTCCGCTACGCCGGCGCTTATGTGCAGGATGAGCTGGGCTTCTTCGATAACCGCCTGCGTCTGACGCTGGCCGCTCGCTACTCTAATAACTACAACGTGCGCTCCCGCGCACAGGACGATGTAGTGACGCCCCGCGTGGGCCTGAGCGCCACAGTGGCCCCTAGCACTTCCGTGTATGCCCTCTACGACCAGTCGTTTATCCCAGTGGCGGGAGTTGATGTCAACAACGTGCCCTTCGACCCGCAGCGCGGCCGCAACACCGAGGTAGGCGTGAAGCGTGACTGGATGGAAGGTCGTTTCTCGTCGACCGTGACGGCCTTCAACATCACCAAAACTAATGTGCTGGCGCCTGATAACAATAGGGCAAACCTGGAGCGCAACCTCAACTCACAGATTCAGGTAGGCGAAGTTCGCTCGCGGGGCGTTGAAGTTGACTTGACTGGTGAGTTGCTACCCGGCCTCAATGTGGTGCTGAACTACGCCTACCTGGACCCGGAGGTAACCAAGGACAACCCGCGCCGCAACACTGCCGGCGACATTGTGGCGCCCAGCAACCAGGGCCGCAAGCTGGGCGGCGCGGCCAAGCACACCAACAACGGCTGGCTCACCTACCGCTTTCAGCAGGGCGCCCTGCGCGGCTTTGGCCTCTCGGGTGGCTATCAGTGGCAGCTCGACCGTTACGCCGGTCTGGGTGGTGTGGGCCTGCTGCTACCCGACAACTACTTCCGGCTAGATGGCGGCATCTCATGGCAGAACGAGCGCATGAACGTGAACCTACTGGTGAACAACCTCACCAACCGCTATAACTACAGCGGCGCCAGCTACTACGCGGGTACCGCCCGCACGGGAGCCTTCTACTCCTGGCAGGCCGAGGCACCCACCAATTTCCGCCTGAACATTGGCTACAACTTCTAACCGCTAACCTCCCAGCGCATGACGTTCAAGAAACTCGTCGGTAAGCTGCACCTCTGGCTCGGGCTCTCGTCCGGGCTCGTGGTGTTTATTGTGGCTCTCACTGGCTGCATCTATGTGTTTCAGAAGGAGCTTTTTGACGTCCTGCACCAGGATTTGGTGCGCGTAGAGGCGCCCGCCCAGGCCCAGCCGTTGCCGCTGAGCGTGGTGTGGGAGAAAGCGCAAGCGGCTCTTGGACCCGATAAGCCGCTGCAAAACGGCACCACCTACAGCGACCCTACCCGCGCCTGGACGTTTATGACCTACAAGGGCAACGCCGGGCAGCCCTACTTCGGGAGCATGATTGAGTACCACCGCACGGTGTACGTGAACCCCTACACCGGCCAGGTGAACGGCGTGCTCGATAATAAGTACGAGTTCTTCCAGGTAGTGAAATGGCTGCATTGGGGCCTGTGGCTGGGCACTACCGGCGAATACATTGTGGGGTGGAGCACCCTGATTTTTGTATTCCTGCTCCTTTCGGGGTTGGTGCTGTGGTGGCCCAAAAACAAAGCCGCCCGCAAGCAGCGCTTTACGGTGAAGTGGAATGCCACCCGCAAGCGCCTAAACTACGATTTGCACAATACCATGGGCTTCTATCTTACGCTGGTGGCCCTCATTATTGCTCTCACCGGCCTCACATGGTCGTTCAACTGGATGAAGCAGGGCGTCACCTACCTAGCCACCGGCCAGACCGAACTTCCTGGTGGACATGGTGGCAAGGGCAAGAAAGGCGGCAAAGAAGGCGCCAAGCCCGACCTCTCGCTAGCGGCCCAACTGGCCCCACCCCCCACGGCCGTCGATGCGGCCCTGCGCGACGCTTGGCAGCGCCTACCCCAGGCCAAAGCTATTTCGACGGGCAAGCCTACTCCCGAACAGCCGGTTGTACTGCGCGCCGCGCTGGGCAACAACCGCTACCAATCCGGCCAACTGACCTACACGGCGGCGGGACACTTCGAGAAAGTGGAAACCTACCACGAGAAGCCGAAGGGCGAGTTGCTGGTGATGATGAATTACGACATCCATGTGGGCTCGGCCCTTGGGATGCCCGGCAAGATCATCGCCTTTCTGGCTAGCTTGCTGATTGCTACCCTACCCGTCACGGGCTTCTACATCTGGTGGGGCAAGCGCCACAAGCAAAAAGCTACACACCGCCCCGCTGCCGCAGGCACTGTAGTGGAGCGCCGCCGCATGGCACGCCCTGTACGCCCTGCCTATGCGGCCTCGGCGGCAGTGCGCGCTCCAGCCGAAGCGTAAGGCGGGCGGTGCTATCTTTGTGGCCGGCACCTCGTAGTGAGGGTAGCAAGATGGCATCGGTTGTCGTTTTTCACGTGCAATCTGCTGTTTTCAGCCAACGATTTTCGCCTTCTGTTTGTTAAGATAACGTCCTGAACGGATGCTGTTTTTTCTCTTTTTTCGCTGTTCCCGATGAGTTCTATTTCCACCGATATCTGCATTATCGGCGCTGGCCCGGTTGGGCTGTTTGCTGTATTTGAAGCTGGCTTGCTGAAGCTGCGCTGCCACGTAGTAGACGCCCTACCCCAGGTAGGCGGGCAGCTCTCCGAGATTTATCCCAAGAAGCCCATCTACGACATCCCCGGCTTCCCGTCGGTGCTGGCCGGCGATTTGGTGCAGAACCTGATGGAGCAGATTGCCCCCTTCCATCCCACCTTCACGCTGGGCGAGCGGGTAGAGAAGTTCGAGAAGCTCGACGATGGCTCTTTCCAGCTCACGACCACCGATGGCAACGATATTCACTGCAAGGCCATTGCCATTGCGGGCGGTCTGGGTTCGTTTGAGCCGCGCAAACCGGCCGTGGAGTCACTGGAAAGCTTTGAAGGCGGCAAAGGCGTGTACTACATGGTGCGCGACCCCGAGCACTTCCGCGACAAGCGCCTGGTGATTGCCGGCGGCGGCGACTCGGCCCTCGACTGGACCATTTTCCTGGCCGATGTGGCCAAGGAAGTAACGCTGGTACACCGCGGCACCACCTTCCGCGGCGCTGCCGACTCGGCCGAGAAGGTGAAAAATCTGCACGAAGCCGGCAAAGTGCGGCTGGTGCTGAGCAGCAACGTGACCCACGTACACGGCAACGGTAGCCTCTCGCACGTGACCATCACCGGCAACAACGGCGAGCCGGAGCAGGTGTCGGTTGATGCCTTTGTGCCTTTGTTCGGCCTCACGCCTAAGCTTGGCCCTATTGGCGAGTGGGGATTGGAGATTGAAGACAACGCCGTGAAAGTAGATACTCTAGACTATTCTACCAACGTGCCCGGCATCTTCGCCATCGGCGACATCAACACCTACCCTGGCAAGCTAAAGCTAATTTTGTGCGGCTTCCATGAAGCGGCTCTCATGGCCCAGGGTGCCTACAAACACATCTACCCCGATAAAAAATATGTGTTGAAGTACACCACTGTGAACGGGGTGCCTACGCTGTAAGTGGTGGCTGTCAGCAAATAATTTCGGCTAAACTGTTAAACTCGCAGCGGGCGGCAGGTAGTGCACACAGCAACGTAGGCGCTACCCGCCGCCCGCTGTTACCTTTGTGGGGTAGCTACCCCCTGGGATAGCCGCCCCCTACCCTCTGTTTTACAACCGACGCCCTTATGAGTTTAGACGCCACCGAAGTCCGGGTATATGTGGAAGATGCCCCCGGCCAGCGCACCGAGATTGTTGCTCCCACCGATATGGGCCTGAGCCTGATGGAAGTGATGAAGGCTTCCGGCTACGACATTCAGGCCACGTGTGGTGGCATGGCCCTGTGCGGCACCTGCCACGTGGAGGTGCTGGCTGGCCCCGCCCTCCTGGAGCCCAGCGACGACGAGATGTACATGCTGGAATCTTTACCCATCCTCACCGATGCCAGCCGCCTGTCGTGCCAAATCCGCATCACGCCCCGCCTTGATGGGCTGGTGGTACGCCTCATGCCGCAAGACGCGTAGGCGCCCTACCCTACTTGCTTAAAAACGACGAAGGACGAGCCGCAATGGCTCGTCCTTCGTCGTTTTATCATACGTTTATCTACTTGATACGCTGTTATCGGCGGCGCTTGCGTGCGGTGGTATGATGGACCGTTGTTTTGCGCGTGGTGGTTTTCTTACGAGCAGTGCTACTGCGGTGCGCCGAGCTGGTACGCCGACGATGGTACGTGGTGTGGTGTGCGGGAGCGGCGGGTTTTGCTTCCGGCTCAGGAGCGGCCGGGGCTTCTTCTGGCACGGCCGGACCGTGCACTTCGGGCGTAGTGGTGGTTTCCTCAACTTCTTCGGCTGTTTGTAGTGCGGCGGCGCGGCTGCGACGGGTAGGCATCAGCATATCGCGCTCCACCCGCTCACGCGCCGTCAGGTTCTCCTCGCCCGGCAGTACCGGCGACACGGGAACAGCAACTTTTCCTTCCAGCACGGGGGCCGACGTTGTTTTTACAGGGCTTTGTGCCAGTACCGGCGCGCTGCATAACAGCAGGCCGGCAAGCATCAGACTCTTATTCATCAGCATCACTTTTGAAATCCTAAGAAGCTACAAAATTACGATGGAATGGCTCCCCGCACAACCCAAAACCCTGCCAAGCCCCTCTTCTCTAACTGAAGCACCACTTTCATACTCAATTTATTACCCTGCTTTTTGCTCGTTTGATCACCTAGCGTTGCGGTGTAATCTGCACCCGCTGCCCGGCCGAATGAGCCGAAAATTCCGGTGCATACAAGCATTGCAACTGCGACAAACCACCCGAGAAATTACCCGCCTGCGCGGCCCGCAGGCGGTATTCGAACGTGTGCGTGCCCTTAGGGAAATAGCTGATGAAGAAGTTGGTGGCCGCATCGCGCGGGTTCTCGTAGTAACCCAGCCCCGACTGGTACTGGTAGCCCGAAAGCTGGTTCATCAATTCCAGCCCGGCAGCGCGCTGGTCCTTTAGGTGTACGTATTCCAGGTCGCGGTCGGAGCGTAGTACCAGGCGCACCACCAGCACGTCGCCTACCCGCAGGGGCGTGGTAGCGGTGATGGGTTCCACTACCGGCCCGCCGGCTGTGCGCTGCTCCCGAAACAGCTGGCGCGTGAGTTGCAAGCCCGTAGCAGCCGGCGTAATCTTGTCGATCTGCTCGAAATACTGCCAGTAAAGCGCGCCCCATGCCACACCGGCATCGGGTTTTGTGACGGTGACGCGGCCCTGCGCTGGCTTCACCTCTGCCGCCGGCCACGTGTTTTTGAAGTAACCGGTGCCGGCTTCCATCTTGTTCGGTGTCACTGCCTCGCCGCCTACCGTTACCTGGATGGGCTGGGTAGGCGTGAGCCAATCGGAGCCGCGCAGCAGCAGGGCGTAGCAGGCATCGGCGGTGGCGCGGGTACTTTCCCAGTTGCGGGTTTGCTTCTGCTTGAGCAGCCACAGCTTTATTTCGTTTACGGCTTGTTGATTTTTGGCTACCTCATCGTAGGCTTCTATGAGGGCCGCCTGGGTTTCGGTGGGGGCCTGCTGCCAGTAGTAGCCGGCGCGCACGTCTTTCCAGTACATGCCCAATTCGGGCGAGTGCAGGGCGTTTTCGGTGAGGGCCGTCATGATCTGCTGCGCTGTTTTCTGATTGCCGGCGCGGTGCAGCGTGAGGGCCGCCAAGCCTTGCAGGTAGCGGTTCTGCTGGGGCCAGAAGGCCGCTACCTGCTCCTGGTAGTAGGCCGCGGCCGACTGCGCGGCTTTGGCTACGGCTGGTTTCGGCCAGAAGCTGCGGGCGTACAGCGCCTGCACCTGGGTAGGGGCCAGATGGTTTTCTTTCAGGTTAACGTTTTTCTGCTTGCGCAAATCGGCGTAATCCTCCTGCAACTGCCCATCGAGGTAGGCCAGCGCCCTACTGAGTACTTGCTGCCCCTGCGGATTCTGCGTGGCGTCAAAGGCATTCAGCTTGCGTAGCTTGCCAAACCCGGCCACAATGAGCTGTGTGATGTAGCGGTCGGCGGGCATCTTCTCGAACCATGGAAACGCGCCATCGGGTAGCTGCATTTGGGCCAGCTTGGCCAGGGCGCGGGTGGTTTCGGCTTGCAGGCGGGACTCGTCGAACAGCTCGGCGAGGCGACGCATGCGCTCGGTGTCGGTCTGGGCGTCGCGCACCCAAGGCGTTTCTTGCAACAGCAGGGCTTTCAGCTCCTGGTTTTGTTCGAGCTTGCTGGTGAGAGCCTGCTTGTCGCCGCTTTGGGCGGCGCGCTGCCACTCGGCCAGCACTGGTTTGATGCGCGGGTTCTGCTTCAGAATACTGGCCGCCAGCAGGTTGGAGTAGAGGCGGCTGAACACCTGCTCCGAGCACTCGTAGGGGTACTCCATGAGGTAGGGTAGTGCCTGCACGGCATACCAAGCCGGATTCTGCGTCATTTCCAGCGTGAGCGAGTAGTTACGCCGCGTAGGCGAGGTGGTATTCGTCAGCTTCTGCAAGTCGAACGTTTTGGTGCCCGCGCCGGCTATCGGGAGGGGTAGGCTTTCAGTGATGAGCAAGCGGTTGGGCAGCACCGGCAGCGTGTTTTCCTCGCCGTCGGATACGGTTTGATGGTTTTTGGCTTCTCGGCGAGCTTTTCGTCTGCCTTTTAATTCTTCATTCTTACTTTTTAATTCTCCCTGCGCTACCACCCGGTAGGTAATGGCCTCTAGCGGCACCTGCCCCTCGGCGGTTTCAGGGATAATGATGTTCCAACTAAGGGCCGTGCTGGCGTTGCCGTTCAGGCTGAACGGCTGCTGCGACGGGCTCACAATCAGTTCTTTCAGCGGCTGTTGGGTGCGAGCATCAAGTAGGAACAACTGTGCGTTACCGCTCGTCGCCTGCTCCGTCAGGTTGCTAATTTTGGCCGAGAGCGTGAGCTGGTCGCCCTGGCGGAAGAAGCGCGGAGCGTTGGTGGTTACTTGCAACTGCTTCTGCGTGACGAGGGTGCGTGCCAGCGTGCCGGTGTGTAGCTGCTGGTCGTGGGCCAGGGTCAGGAGCTGCCAGCGCGTCACGGCTTCAGGCATCTGGAACTCCAGCACGGTTTCGCCTTTATCGTTGGTGCGCAGGTCGGGCAGCCAGAGGGCGGTTTCGCGGAAGTCAGTGCGGGTAGGGATGGTGGAGAGGTCGGGGGTAGGCTGACTTTTTGTGGTAACAGCGCCGGTTATACTGGTGCGTTGCTGCGTGCCGCCTACTACCACTACTTCGTTAAGGGCGCTACCATCAGCTTGCATCATAGGAGCCGCGGCGGCTACTGACGACATGCCGCGGACGCGCACTTGTACGCCAGCTACCCTTCCGCTCAACACTTTTTCATCCCGCTTCACAACGGGAGACGTGAACTTCACTGTCCCATTCCGCTGCGCCAACAAATAGTCATTAGCGCTTTCCTCATCGCCTAGAGAGTAGCCCCACCAGTTCAAATGTGGGTAAAACAAGGTAAGTGTATCGCTTATCTCCTCACTATCTTTGAACAATTCACTCCCGTTCGTCGTCCCAAACCGCCCGTTCCAGGCCAACACAGCCTGGTAATAAGGTTTCGGGAAATCCAGCTCCATGAACGAGTGCATCCGAAATACATCCAACGACTTGTCATAGAGCGAAGCCAGCAATTCCGCCTTCGCCGGTTTGCCGTCGGCGTTGTGAATCGTGACGCGCCAGGTTTCTTTCTCACCGGGTTGGAGCTTGTCGCGGAACGTGGCGATGCTGATATTCAGCGGAGCGAGCGGCGTAACTACCTGCACGATAGCGTTGTGCTGGTATAGGCGGTTGTCGCGCACCTGCGTGAGGTGCAGGTAGAGCTGCGTGCCTTCCAGCGCGGCGGTGGTCGGGATTTCCACCACGCGCTGCTCACCTGCCGATAGCGTCAGCCACTCGCGGCGCAGGGTTTCGCCTTTGGCTTCGGCTTCGAGTAGGATGCGTGCATCGACCTCGGAGCTGCCTACTAAGAATCGGGCTGGCTGGCCGGGCGCTACGCTGTCTTGTAACGACACAAACCAATTAGGCGTGGGCACAGGCAGCACCGAGCTCTTAGCCGAAAACAACGTGAAGAACTGCTCGGTAGTAGCAGCCATAGCCTTAGGTTGAGTGGTGGGGGTAGCCGTGGCTTGCAGCAGGTAGCGACCGGGTTGCTGCCGGGCCAACTCGGCGGCAAGCGCAGGTAGCAACGGGCTTTGCTCGGTGGTGAACTCCTGGGTGGTTACCAACGTGCGCACCCACGTACTATCGTTGTCTTCCTGAGCGTAGGCGTCGAGCGGGAATTTCTGCTTGAACTCCTCCCGGCTCGACGCTTCCTGCTCAGGCCGCTCCCAGGCACGGGTGCGTAGGGCGCGGGTAGGCGGCGTGAGGCGGTAGAGGCGCCATGTACCGCGGGCAGCCAATGCCTCGCCGGTGGCATTGGTACTGAGCAGTTGGAGGGTAGGCAGGTCTTCGCGATTCAGCAGCTCGGGAATCTCTAGGCGTAGCGTGAGGGCATTGGTGCCTAGGCTCACGGTTTGCGTGCCGGTGCGGGTCTCGCCGGCCACATCCGTCACGTCGGCCGTCACGGTGAACACGTAGCCGGGCTGCCAGGGGCCGCGGTGGTTGCTTCCTGCCACCTCGCCTTTCGCCGTGAAGGTCACCACGAAACCACCCGCTGAATCGGTTTGCGCGGTGCCATTGCTGATTTCCACTTCGGCGCCGCCATTGGGGTATATGGGTCGGCCGTAGCCACGCCCAAACAGTGGCCACACCGTGCGCCTCACCACGCGATACTGCACCGCAGCCCCGTCAATTGCTTGGCCGGCGTAGGCCGTGGCCGTGCCGCGCACCGTTACTTGTTGCCCTAGTACGGGCGTACCCTGCACCGGCGCAAACGTCACCTGGAAGGTAGGACGCTTGTAATCTTCCACCGAAAACGCCACGCTACCGTGGTCAGTATCCAGGGCCATTTCGCCATTGAGCAGCCCGGTGGGTAGCACCACCGAGCCGTGGAAGGAGCCGAAATCGGACGTGGTGAAGTTGAACGTTTGCACGGTCTGGCCGTTCACGTCGCGCAGGCGTACGGTTACGGGCTGGCTCGTCAGCAACTGATTTTTGCCGGCGCGGCTTTCTGTTAGGATTCCTTTAAAATAGACTGTCTGGCCGGGCCGGTAAATGGCGCGGTCGGTGTAGAGGAAGGTGCGGCGTTGGGGTTTCTCTACCTCAGGTGTGCTAGCCCGACGTGGATAGTAGTAGCCGTTTAGGTTTTCTACCAGCAACGAATCGGCACCACGCGTGAGGAACACGTGTTGCAGGCGGGTATTATCGGTGGCTTGCGCGGCCAGTGCAATTTGCACCGAGCCGTCGGCGGTAGTGGTGAGGGCAAGGCCTTGCCGCTGCTTTTGCTGACGGGCTTTCTGATCGTAGTACTGAAATAGGGGTAGCACTCGCACGCCAGACAGCGCATTGCCGCTCTGGCGGTGCAGCACCAGCAGCTCTGTTCCTGAGGCCGCGCTGCGGTGCACCTGGCTCAACTCACTCACACTCAAAAAAGCCCGGGCCGTTACGACGTTCGGACGCTCCTGGGCGGGGTTATCAGGACTAGTGCTGAGCAGGATGATATAATAACCCAGCGGTAGGGCTGGCCCAGCGTGCTGCACCGTGTGGGCGCGGTAGTCGGCTGGGGTAGATAGATTGAGCGTCCAAGTAGCAGCGGGCTTGCTGGCCAAGGCGCGGGCAAAAGTTTTCTGGAAGTTGAATACTTTGTCTGAATTATCCGGCTCCGACAGGCGTAGGTGGTAGGCGCTGCTTACGCGGTAGGCAGTGGCGTAGAGGCGCTGCGTGTTGCGCACATCTAGTTTCAGCAGCCAAGGCTGGTTAGGAAGCACTACCTCTTCGGTGGTGAAGCCTACCGTTACCTGCTCAATGCGCTGCCGCAACGCCCGCGCCAACTGCCCCCCGCGTGACTTCGGAAATTGCTTTTCGGCCTGCAATGCTAGCTCGCGGGCTTGCGCCGGCTGGGTTTCTTCCAAGTTATCGGCCGCAGTTACCAGGAATTCCGTGCTAATGGGCAGCGCCCGGTGCGCTTCAGCGTCGCGTAGCAAGGCTGTCCGGTAAAGCGAATCTTTGGCAGCAAACGCGGCGTGCTGCCACACGAAGCGCATGCGCTGCAAATCCACATCGGCCAAGGCCGCTTGGTTTTTGGTATCGGTGAGGCGGAACTGCGTGAGCTGCTGCAACACCCGTAGCGCGTGAAACTGGCCGTTGAGCGAGTCGGCTTTGGGCGCTTGCAGGGGTAGGCGGGCAAAATCGGCGGCAGGGCTGAGCAGGGCCGGGTTCTTCAACTCGAACTGCTCGGCGGGACGCGTTACGTAGAACTCGTCGTTTTTGAGACCATCTACGGCGCGGTGGGCCAGTAAGTCGTAGAGGGTAGGGCGTAGGGCACGGCCTTCGGTGTCGCCGCCGCGAATGGCGTAGCCGAGCTTGGCAAGCTGTAATTGCTGCTGACGCTGCGGCTCATCTTCAACAGAAACCCGATAATGCGTGATGATGGCGCTGCCGAGGCGGGCAGCGTCCCAGGTGGCGAGGCTGTCGGTTTGGGCGGCGCCGGGCGTGCGGTCGTAGAGCTGGTAGCGGTGCTCCTGGTAGTAGCTGGCGTAGAGCTGAGCCAGCAAGGAGTGCAAAATAGGCCGGGCTGGAAACTTAGCCGTTTGCAGGTCTTTTTCGACTAAGGCAATGGCCTTTTCGTCGGCGTTTTCCTCTTTTTCTTCCAGGATGCGCAGCTTGTAGAGCAGGGAGCGCAGGTACTCGGGCGTGTCTTGTTGGCGGCGGGCTTGCTGATAAATTTCCTCTACCAGCTTACCAGCCGAGGTGGTTTGGTCTTTCTTCAGCAGCGCATCAATCTGCTGCCATTTCTTTGGGTTGGGGCCATCGGGAGGCGACGTGAGGGCGGAGGAGCCGGCAGTAAACATCAGCAACAGGCCAAGCGTGAGCAGCAGAAAGTAGCGCATAAGGCAGAAACGGAAAGCGGAACAAGTTTATGCATTTCAGATGCAGAACCTGGTCGGATTCCATACGACGCTACTCATTTTGTTTTTGATACAGTAGAACGGCAAGCTCAGCTTGCCGTTCTACTGTATCCTATTTGCCGCCTTCTAGCACGCGCTCGGCCTGGGCAATGTGGCGTTGGGCATGCACCACCAGCAGCTCCAGCTGATCGGTGAGACGCAGGCGCAGCAACGGGATTACCACGTTGGGGATGCGGATGGAGTTGATGTTGACTTCGCGCGCCTGTTGCAGCAGCGTCAGCAGCTCATCGGCCTGCCGGTTGAACACTTCTATTACCGTGCGCGGCAGGCGGGAGCCGCTGGGCGCGTACTGCTGGGGCGTTTTGGTGGCTTTTTCGCTGGCCGGCACGCGCATGGCCTCGGTGAGGCGGCGTCCTACCAGGCCGCGCTTCACGGTGTCGGCGGGGCGGGAGGTGCGGGTTTGGGCCTGTTGCAGCTTGTGCGCTATAACAGGCAGGTAGAGGCCTCCAATGATGTTGAGATGCTCCAGACACTGCCCTACGCTCCACTTGCCAGGGCCGGGCCGACGGTTCAGCTGGTCGTCGGTGAGGGGCCGAAAATCCTGCGCTACGGTGTCCTGTAAGGCGCGCAGATCGGCCGTGAGCTGGTCGAGGAAGTCGGTGGTGCGGGTAGCGGGCTGGCTCATAGCGGGCGGTGGCCGGAGGCTGGCTTCGGGAAGGAACATCGGAAGAAACAGTAATGATACGGCAGCGGGGGCGTAGAGGCAACTATGCGGGCGGGTTTCCGCGCCTGCATAGTTGCCACGGCCCGATTTTAGATAATCATTCTCTGGCTATTGCCTTCATGCTCTATCGCTAAGCTATAACTCTATGCCCGGCCTTAAGCCCGCTTCTACCCCACGCAAACGTGCTGCCTGGCTGCCTACACTCGTGCGGCGCTACTTTGGCTTTTCGCGCCGCGAAACCTCTGGCTTTCTGGTCCTGCTATTGCTGCTGCTGGCATGGTTGTTTGTGCCGATGCTGCTACGGCCCGCCCTACCCCACTACAACCCAGCGGCCGACCAACGCCAACTCGATCAACTGACCACTGAGCTGGCCGCCCGGCGCCAGCCCGAAGCCGCCCGCTACGCCCGCCGCGCCTACCCCAGCCGCTACCCCGTAGTGCCCCAGGTGGCGCTGGCCCCCTTCGATCCTAATGCCCTGACGGCCCGCGACTGGGAAGCCCGCGGCCTGCGCCACTTTCTAGCCGAGCGCCTGGTGCATTTTCGCGACGTAATAGGCGGCTTTAAAGCCAAGGAGCAAATCCAGCGCACCTACGGCCTGCCCGATTCGGTGTACCAGCGGTTGGCGCCCTACATGCAGCTACCCGAAACGCTGCCCGCCCGCGGTGCCTACGCCAACCGGGGAAAAGCCTTCGACCGGAAATTTCCGGAGCGGGCGCCCTACCCTGCCAGCAAGTTTCCGCGCAAGCCTACCCACCTGGCGGCCTTCGATCTGAACACGGCCGATACCACCCAGCTCATGCAGATTCGCGGCATCGGGCGGGGATTGTCGGCGCGAGTGGTGGAGTACCGGGCGCGGCTGGGTGGCTTTGTGCGGGCCGGGCAGTTGGCCGAAATCTACAGCCTGCGCGACGCGCCCGACCTGGTAGATAGCCTGCGCAAATACACTTTCGTGACGGGCAGCTTCGCCCCTACCCCCATCGACATCAACAATGCCCCTTTTGAGCTGCTACAGGCGCACCCCTACGTGGGCAAGCGCCTGGCGCGGGTAGTAGTGGCCTACCGCCAGCAGCACGGCCCCTTCCGCCAGGCCGCCGACCTGCGCCAGATTCGCATTTTGGACGAGGCCACGTATGAGAAGCTCTTGCCTTACCTGCGTCTCTAGGTGCAATGGGAGCATCTGCGCTGGCACGGTCTACGTATGCGGGGCAACTATTCTGCCTTTCTGTACCTCACCACGCCATGCGCGACCTTCCTCGCAACGCTTTATTTTCCCTAGGGCTATCCTGTATACTACTAAGCGGGTGCGGTGAAACATCAACTCGCGGCGAGTTTGTGGATGTGAGCCAGCGCTATACCGTAGAGCAGGTAGGGCGACTGCCGAAAAGCAAGGTGATGGAAAATTCGGGCCTGGCGCCGGCCAACAAGGTAGGCGACCTGTGGACCCACAGCGACGGCGGCAACAGCTCCCGCCTCTACCAAATTACCCGCCAGGGCGACTTGCTGAAAACCCTGGACCTGGCCCCGCTCACCAACATCGACTGGGAAGACCTAGCCCACGACGACGAGCAGCGCCTCTACCTGGGCGACTTCGGCAACAACCAGAACAAGCGCCGCAACCTGGCTATCTACCGGCTCAGCGGCCCTACTTTTCGGCAAGTCGATACCATCCGGTTTGCCTACTCCGATCAGCGGGCGTTTCCGCCCAAGAAAAGCCAGCGCAACTTCGATTGCGAAGCCTTTTATTACTCGCAGGATAGCCTCTACCTATTCACCAAGAACCGCAGCCCTGAGGACCTGTGGGTGAAGCAGTACGTGCTGCCTGCTAGCCCCGGCACCTACGTGGCCCGGCTGGCCGATAGCCTATTGCTCGATACCTGGATTACGGCCGCCGACCTCAGCCCCAATGGCCGCACGGTGGCCCTGCTGGGGCAAGGTCGGGTGTTTCTGTTTCAGCGAGAGCACGGCAAACGATTGTTCGACGGTGCCAAGCAAATGCTGCGCCTACCCATTGACAACCAGGTGGAAGCCCTGTCGTTTCTCAATAATCATGATTTTATCATCAGCAGCGAGAAAGGCCGGCTCTACCAAGTAACGCAGCGGTAGCACCTGCCCCGGTTGGCTGTTTTGCGCCTGTTGCCGTAAGAAACAGGTATGCGCTGTCAAAGCATCTGTCATCCTGAGCATGTGGCGCATCAAGCCAGTGCC
>NZ_JAHWGL010000030.1 GCF_019334315.1 Hymenobacter profundi | reverse complement strand
TACATCTCGACCGCGCCCTCGCCAACGCTTAGTAGGTAGCCATGGCGCGGGGCTGTGCCCCGTGTCTACTAATCGCAGGCCTCCGGCCTGCCGTCGTCTGCGCCACTAGGCCTAGTGTTCTAGCGGTGCAGGCCGGAGGCCTGCGATTAGTAGACACGGGGCACAGCCCCGCGCCATATTCGCCTGTCTATAGCTTGCCACTGTATCATCCTAACAACTATCCGTGAATACCCTCGTCTGCTCCGCGCCTACCCAACTCGCCTATGAGCACCGCCCCGCCCCTACCCTACGGCCCGGCGATGCCTTGCTGCGCATCCGGCGCATTGGCATCTGCGGCACCGATTTGCACGCGTTTGAAGGCACGCAACCCTTCTTCTCCTACCCCCGCGTACTGGGCCACGAGCTGGCCGGCGAGGTAGTAGACCCCGGCGACGCCACCGATTTTCAGGTAGGCGAGGCCGTTACGTTCATCCCCTACTTTGGCTGCGGCACGTGCATAGCCTGCCGGCGCGGCCTACCCAACTGCTGCGTGCAGATGCAAGTATGTGGCGTGCACCTCGACGGCGGCATGACCGAACTACTGGGCGTGCCCGCCGCCGCGCTGGTTCACGGCAACGACCTCACCTTCAATGAGTTGGCGCTGGTGGAGCCGCTGGCCATTGGGGCGCACGGCGTGCGCCGGGCTGGGGTGCAACCCGGCGAGTTTGTGCTGGTGGTAGGTGCTGGCCCCATTGGGCTGGGCGTGATGGAGTTTGCCCGCATTGCCGGCGCGCACGTTATTGCTCTCGACCTCAATGAGCAGCGCCTCGACTTCTGCCGCTCGGCCCTGGGCGTGACGCATACCATCAACGCCGGCGATGCAGACGTGGCCGAGCAACTCCGCCACATCACCCACGGCGACATGCCCACAGTAGTCATCGACGCTACAGGCAGCCAACGGGCCATCAACAATGTGTTTCAGTACCTGGCTCACGGCGGCCGTTTTGTGCTGGTAGGCTTGCAGAAGGGCGATATCAGCTTTTCGCACCCCGAGTTTCACAAGCGCGAGGCCACGCTTATGAGCAGCCGCAACGCCACCCGCGCCGATTTTGAACACGTGCTACACGCCATGCACCAGGGCCTGGTGCAGCCTACCACCTACATCACCCACCGCGTGCCGTTCGGGCAGGCCAAGGACGTGTTTGCTAGTTGGCTCGACCCCGCCACGGGTGTTATTAAGGCTATGATAGAAGTGGAATAAGCCCTCCTCCGCAAGCCAACTACGGCATGTTCACGGTAAGATGTATCACATCCCAAAGCATATAGCCTATAGCTCTTTAGCGGGCATAGCTACGTTGGGGGTAGCGGGCGGCGGGCCGGGAAAAGCATCGGTGTCGGCAGGGTCTTCGCGTAGCTTTTTGCCGCGCAGCTGAAGCAGGAAAATCAACCCCAGAATGAAGAACACGATGAGGGCGAGGATGCTGTTGCGCATGGAGCCCGTAATCTGAGCAATAACGCCGAAAACAGCCGTACCAATCACGATGCTCAGCTTCTCCGTCACGTCGAAGAAGCTGAAAAAGGCGGCTGTATTGGGAGTATTTTCAGGGATAATCTTGGAGTAAGTGGAACGCGACAGGCTTTGCACGGCGCCCATGGTAAGGCCAATCACCGAGGCCAGGGCGTAGAACGACCAGCCGGCCTGTACGAAGTAACCCGCAATGCAGATGAAAGCCCAGATGACCACCGACCAACTTAATGCACGCGTGTTGCCAATGCGCTCTGAGAGCTTAGCAAACAGGTAGGCGCCTAGAATGCCTACTACTTGCAACAGGAGAATAGTGACAATCAGGGCAGTGCTTTCGAGGTGCAACTCTTTATCACCGAAGATGGTGGCTACGTACATCACCGTTTGCACCCCCATGTTGTAGGTGAAATAGGCCAGCAAGAAAATCTTGAGATTGGGGAGCTGCTTGAGTTGGTCCCATACCTTGCTCAACTCGTGGAAGCCATTAAGCAGCCAACCCGAATCGGAGGTGGCGCCGGCTGGGCGGCCGGGGTCGGCGGGAAGCGAGAAGAATGTGATTTGGGCGAAACCAGCCCACCAGATACCCGTCAGCAAAAAGCTCAGCCGCGTGGCAAAGGCCTTTTCAATACCCAGCGCTTCGTTGAAGGTGACTAGCAACAGGCAGATAACGAGCAACAAAACGGAGCCGATGTACCCCATTGAGAAGCCCCGCGCCGACAAGGAATCGTACTGTTCTTCCGAAGAAATAATGGGCAAATAGCTGTTATAGAATACGATAGACCCTGAAAAGCCGATGGTGGCCGCGATAAAGATGAATGTGCTGAGCGTGAGCGTTTCTGGGGTGAAGAAGTACAATGCCGCGCAAGAGGCAGCTCCCAGGTAGCAAAACACCTGCATGAACAATTTCTTACGTCCGGAGAAGTCGGCTAGCGACGTCAGAAAAGGACTGACCAGAGCTATCAGCAGGAAGGCAGCCGAAATGGCGTACGTCAGCAGCGACGAGCCGGGCACTTCTACTCCTAAGAAATTGACAACGTCCGTTTTAGGACTTAGCTCCTCTGTGATGCTGCCCCAATAAATGGGAAAAATGGAACTGGTAATTACCAGTGGATACACCGAGTTGGCCCAGTCGTAAAACGTCCAGCCACGGGTGATGCGCTTGTCGTCTTTGGGTACGCTCTGAAAGCCCGCATCAGGGGCAGGAGTAGCGGTAGTGCTCATAAAGAGAGATTTAGGGTAGGCTCGAGCAAGGTAACGGGAATTCCTGGTTGAGGTTGGCGAGCTTAACGGCGCGGCAACTGCGGAAAGTTCGCGCGCACCATACCAGCGTATTCGGCTTGAGCAAAAGCCGCTTGGTCGCGAATAGTCTTTGCTTGCAGAATGCGCCTTACTAGAGCTTGCGGCGAGCCACATTTTGCTACTTCTCTTGCTAAGTCAGCTTTCGACATCGTAGTAATGTCCATATCGGCCAGCGAGTCGTGGCTCTCGATGTGGGCTAAATGCGTACGACGGCGTTCCAGCTTATACTTGCGGTTGAGGCCACATAATTGAATAGTTGCCTGGCCGCGTGACGTCTTGGCTACTGCCACGGCTCGCCGAAACCCGATATGTATAGCCGGATCGTCGTAGACGGGATGCAGCAACAGCGGTTGCTCCTGCGTCAGCGCGTCATGATGAGAGTAAGCCCGCCCCGACGGATGATTAGCCAAAGGAAAATAATTGCGTTTGTGCCCGCCATTGCACCTTTTACAGGTGAAGAGCAAGTTGTCCCACTCATACGCCAGCCAGTAATAACCCGGTTTTTCCAGTGGCAGATTAGGACCTTGTTTGAAGCCATTTTTGGGACGGTAGTGCTCTACCTCGCCGTAGCCGACAGCCAGCAATTTGCCTTCACAATAACAGCACTTTTCTTTCTGTGCTTTGATGAGCTTTTGCTTTACCGTAGCGTCATTATACAATGTAGCCGGCACATTCAGTATACGGTTACCGGGGGCGCGGCAGCCGGCTGCATTCGCATCGTAGCGAACTTCCAACGCTTGCTTGGCCGCCGCTACGCTGGCCGTTTTGAGAATAGCTGGCGCAACGGATGACTTCTTTATTCGAATCATTACACGGAGCGCAGCTTATTTGGACGAACCAGCTCCCAGGCGCTCCGTTATCTGACGCAGCAACTCCGCTTCCTCTTCTTCGTTGCCCGTACTACCCATTGGTTGGCCTTCCAGCTCCAGCGTCAGAGCATCCAATTCCTGACGCTCTTTAGCGGTAAGCTTTTTCTTGTTGAGTAGTATTGCCTGGCGTTCTAGCTTCTTCTCTGTTTCCAGGGAGCGGGCAGTTTCTAAATTGTAGAAGCTGCTGGTCAGAATCTGGTCGACACGCCAGCCGCGCACGTCTTCTACATCAGTTACTACCACCGTTTGGTCACCTTCGCGTTTCAGTAACACTACGTTAGCCCCTTCATCACCAGCCGCTTGTACTACTAAGGGACTGTGCGCAGTGGCAATAAACTGGGTGTTCTTGAAGATGCCACTCAGAAATCCCAACAACTTGCGCTGCCAGCTTGGGTGCAGATGCAAGTCGATTTCATCAATGAGCACGATAGCCGGCTCTTCCAATGGGTTCTTGCTGTCAGGGTAGCGGAGGAAGAGCTTACTGGCAAAATCGGTCAGCCATACTACCAAGGTTTGGTACCCCAGGCTCATGTCGCGCAGACGCACCCAGCCGTAGGGGGTTTCCAATTCCAAGTATTGTTGATGCCCTTTGCTGGAAATTCGAATATCAGTTACGTCGGGCAGGACTAGCAGTAACGCTTGCCGCACTTGCTCTAACGCTTTGCCTGCTTTCTTATCCTGTTTGAGTGAACTGTATTCCATTTGCAGAAACCATTCTTCTGGGTTTAGCAAGTCAGCACGGTCATCAAATAGGCTAGTGTAGGAGTCAGAAGTATCTGGTGTTTCAGTTAAGGTAGAATTACCAATTGTTCGCCCAGCACCATATCCGTAACAAAGCAGGCTAACAAGATTGTATGGAATAGACGACCATCCTCTGCCTATCGAATTGCTACCTATATATCTTGCTGTCATATTATATGATGCTATAGAAACTGGATGACTATGCTGAAATACATCTCCTACGCACGCTTCGCACCAAAACATAGCAACTTTAAAGTCGGGGTTGTTAGTAATTGATGACGGTAATCCCCAAGTTGTATCCTTCCTAATCTCATTATTACTTTGACGGCCATTTCTAATAGCAGGCCATACCTTCCATATTTTAGTATAAGCAGGTTCAGCTTCAGCAGACTTAGACACCCCTAATTCTTTCCATAAATCAATTTGAATTCCATCTTCCTCTTTAGCTGGTTTAGGTAGCTTAGGAAATAATGAAACTCCCGCCAATGACTTCAACACCGTCGTTTTTCCTACTCCATTATCCCCCAGAATAATCGTCCACTGCGCCGGCCTGCCATCCGGGCGGGCGAAGGAAATAGTTTGCTTCTCGCCAAAGCTGCGTACGTTTTCTAGGCTGAGCGAGAGGAAATAAGCGGGCAGCGGGGTTTGCGTTTTTTCAGTCATAGCAGTGCAGCGAAGAGGGCCAAACTGCCCCAAGTTCGCAATTTGGTTTCAGTAGACAGAAAAGGATCAGTAAACTTATTAGTTTCCGCTGTCCGCTTCGCCACCCAGCAAAGCCGCGTACTGCGCTTCCGTATCTACGTCAACTGCCCCGGCGGGGAACGGCACGGTAGCTACCCACTCGGGGTGCTGGCGCAGCAGTTGCTGCGCTCCCGCTGCGTCGGGCAATGCTTGTAGCAAGGGCAGCACGCTTTCCCCAAACAACACCGGCACCCCACGCACGGAGCCATACTCAGTTGCCACAATGGGCTGCTGCGTGGCTAGCTGCGCCACTACCAACTGCCGCAGCAAGGTAGACGTAATGTGAGGCTGGTCGCAGAGCAGCACGAGGACGCTGGTTGGTGCTGGCTGGTGCTGTTGCAACTCCGCCAAACCTGTTTTCAGCGAAGCGCCCATGCCTGTTTGCCAAGTAGGGCAATGCACCGTTTGCACAGCTAGGTCTGCTAATTCCGGTAACAGCTCCTCGTGCAATGCGCCCGTTACGACAACAACCGGCCCCAGCACCGCTTCTACGGCCGTGGTAGCAGCTCGGCGTAAGAGGCTTTGTCCTTCGTATGGGAGCAACTGTTTAGGCCGCCCCAAACGAGACGACGAGCCTGCTGCCAGCAATAGTACGCCCACTACGGGCAGAGAAGAATCCTGACTTTCTGACACTAGCGTATTGATAGTCAAGGCCCCTACCCTCCCAACTCGCACACCGCCGATACGGCCGCGCTGGCGGCTAACTCTCCATCGGAAGCAATGCGGTGGTGAATGGGGTGCGGCGAGTCACGCAGGAATCCGGCCGGCCGGCCAGCCAGTACAGCTTGTATTTCGGCTACAATGGAAAGGGCAATTTCTTCAGGGGTTTCGCTACCCAGGTTTAGGCCGATGGGGCTGTGCAATCGTTGTTGCAGGCGCTGAGCGGCATCGGGCACATCCTTTTCCAATTCCTCCAACAAACGCAGATACTTTTTGCGCGGACCTAGCAGACCGATGTACGGCGTAGGCGCATTGAGCAAATGGCGCAAAGCAGCTAAATCGTAGTAATAATTGTGGGTCATGAGCAGGGCGAAGCTTCCGTCTTGCGGTAGGGTAGAAACCTGATCTACGGGTACTACATGCACCGCTTCGGCCTCGGGAAAGCGTGTGGCCTGCGCCAGTCCGGGGCGACCATCCACTACGCGCACGCGCCATCCTAGGGTAGCGGCCATGCGTACTACGGGTTTCACATCGTTGCCGGCCCCGAAAATCAGCAGGCGCACGGGTGGCCGCAGAATTTCCAAGCTCACACGTACTTGTCCTACTTCTGAGGGGTAGCTGCGGGTAGCCGGCTGGTTGTCGGTTAGCGCCTGCCGGGCATCGGCCAAGATACGCTCGTATAGTGCCGAGTGGGTTGGCAGGCTGCCTTGCACTGCGCCGCTGGTTGTGAGGAGCAGCCGCTCCCCTACCCTGACCGGGGCCGTGGAGGGGCCATCCAGGTGAAAAACAGTAGCGACTACAGCTGGTTCTTCTACCCCTTCCCACCAGTTGCGCAACAACTCCAATGGATTGCTGACATTGTCGAAAGCCAACGGCTCCAGCAAAATCTGCACGATGCCCTGACAGCCCAGCGCCGAGCCAAATTGTAGGTCGTCGTCGGGGTCGGTGGAATCGTAAGTGACGACGGTAGGCTGTTGGCGCTGGATGCACTGGCGGGCGCGGCGGCGGGCGTCGCCTTCGAGGCAGCCGCCGCTGATGGCACCCGTAAGCTGACCATCGGCCGTTACCAGCATGCGGGCGCCCGGCCGGCGGTAGGCCGAGCCAGCCAGATCAACCACCGTAGCCAGCGCGCACGGCCTATCCGCCGCGCGGTGCGCGTCGTAGGCGATGAGAAGGCGTTGGAGTTCAGTCATGGGAATACGTAACTTATATTGTCATCCTGAGCGGAGCGAAGGACCTTCTCACGCTAGAACGACAGTCGTAACAACGACTCGTTCTGCGGGCATAAGGTCCTTCGCTCTGCTCAGGATGACAAGCTTTTATATCTTTAAGTCTACGCCGAAGTGCGCAGGGCTTGCAGCATTTTGTCTGGCGTCATGGGGAGGCTGCGCATGCGCTTGCCGGTAGCGTTGTATACGGCGTTGGCAACGGCGGCGGCCACGCCTACAATCCCGATTTCCCCGATGCCCTTCACGCCCAGCGCATTAATGTAAGGGTCCTTTTCCGGCACAAACTCGATTTTCATGTCGGGAATGTCGGCATTGACAGGAATGTGGTACTCGGCCAGGTTGTGGTTGGTGTAACGGGCGTAGTTGGGGTCGCGGAAGGTTTCCTCCATCAGCGCCGAGCCAATCCCGAAAATGGCCCCACCATAGAGCTGGCTGGTGGCGGTTTTCAGGTTGAGCACCTGCCCTACCCCATGCACCCCTACCCAGCGCGTCACGCGGATGGTACCGAAGTCTGGATCGACCTCCACCTCGCAAAAGTGAGCGCCAAACGAGTGCATAGAGTGGCCCGAAGGCTTCTTTTCCTCACCCTTTTCGTTCTTACCACCTGGCTCCTCGGGGCTTCCAGCTGCGCCGCCTGCCGCAGCAAAATGCTTTTCCTCGTAGCCGGAGCCATACTTGCCCATCGCCATGCCCTCTATGTCGGTCATGCCGCTGCGCGAGAGGGCGGCCACCAAGGTTTCGCCTTTTTGCGGGTTCTTCTTCAGGAACATGCGGCCCAGCTCTACCTTCACATCGGTAGGCTTGGCCTTGTAGAGCGGTGATTTTTTGTCGCCTACGGCCATATCAATCACCTTTTTCCACAGGTCTTCGGCCGCCGCCATAATGGACGACGACACCGTGCCGGCTGCTTGCGAGCCGCCCGAACCGGGAGCCGTGGGCAGGCGCGTATCACCTAGCTCGAACCGCACTTTTTCGGGTGGTAGGCCCAGCGCGTCGGCGCCTACCTGCGTCATCACGGTCCAGGTGCCGGTACCCAGGTCGGTGGCGCCGCTCTGCACTACGGCGTGGCCGTCGGCGAAGAGGCGCACGCGGGCCGTGCCCTGGCTGCTGTGCACGGGGTAGGTAGCCGTTGCCATGCCCATACCTACCAACTTCTTACCCCGGCGGGTTTGGCCGGGCTTGGGGTTGCGCTTGCTCCACCCAAATAGCTCAGCGCCACGGGCGTAGCACTCTTTCAACGACTTGCTGGACCAAGGCTTTTCGTTGTCGCTGTAGTCTTTGTCGGCGTAGTTGAGGAGGCGGAATTGCAGCGGGTCCATGTTGAGCTGATGGGCCAGATCGTCCATGGAGCTCTCGAGCGCAAACGAACCGGGAGCCTCGCCAGGGGCGCGCATCCACACCGAAGTCATCACATTAGCACGGGCCAATTCGTAGCGGGCCGAGAAGTTCGGGCACGCGTACAGCATGTTCACCACCTTACTGTTCGACTCGGCATAGTTGTCCCAGGGCGAAGTCGTTGATTTTTTCTCGTGGATCATCGACACCAGTTTGCCTTCCTGAGTAGCGCCTATTTTCAGGGTTTGCTCCTGGTCTTCGCGGTGACCTACCGAGGTATACATCTGCGGACGCGTGAGCACCAGCCGCAACGGCCGGTTCACGGCGCGGGCCGCCAATACTGTCAGAATCGTGTGGGGCCAAAACGAGCCTTTGCACCCGAAACCGCCACCCAAGTGGTGCGTTATAATGCGTATCTGATCACGCGGAATGCCCAGCAGATTCGCCAAAGAACCCTGACTCATCGTGATGTTCTGGGTCGATTCGTAGACCGTCAGCCGGTCGCTACCCTCCCATACGGCGGTGGTAGCGGCAGGCTCCATGGGGTTGTGGTGGTTGATGGCGTGCACGTAGGTAGCCTCGTGCTTCACCGGCGCGCTGGCATAGGCCGTCTCGGGGTTGCCGCGCACCTTGTGCCCATCGGTCTTGCCGTTCTGAATCTTCTGCGGATCAAACAGATCAGCCTTCGGATCGTGGTAGGAGTCGATGGGCTTTTCCACCTGATACGATACCTTGATGAGGGCCGCCGCCTGGGTAGCGCGCTCCAGCGTGTCGGCCACCACCAGGGCCACAGGCTCACCGGCGTAGTGAATTTCGGCATCCTGCATGGGCAGGTACGACTGCGCCGCCTGCCACTTTTTCTCCTCCTTCAGGGTGCTGGGCACCTTGGCTGGCTTCGGGATATTCTGATATGTGAGAATGCTGATAACACCGGGCTCTTTGGCTGCTGCCGCGGTATCGATATTGGTTATCTTGCCTTTCGCTATATCGCTGGTTTTCAGCACGCCGTGTACCAGGCCATTCACCGGATACTCGGCCGAGTAGCGGGCGGCACCCATCACCTTTGCCCGACCATCTACGCGGTCCATGGGCTTGCCTACCGCATTAACGGGGGGCAGAGTAGGTTCAAAAAAATTGGTTTCCATATAGGTAGGGGCGCCTTGCAGGCGCCCGTTTATCGTTGCTGTTGCTGATGCGTCAATCCAAATCGTTTTTCGTGGTGGAGTGTGTGGCACTCGCCTTATACCGGACTTGTTCTACCGGTTTAAGGGCGCGTGCAACGCGCCCCTACCCCTTGGCGGCTACCTCGGTCAGGGCACGCACCAGCGTATTTTGCACCATCTCTATCTTGAAGGCATTGTGCTCATAAGGCTGCGCGCCACGCACCGCAGCGGCAGCCGCAGCCCGGAAGGTAGACTCGTTGGCAGGCTTGCCCACTAGCATCTGTTCCGCCTCTTTGGAGCGCCAGGGCTGGGCTCCTACCCCGCCCAGCGCCACCCGCGCCGAGCGGATGGTACCACCCTGCACATCAAGCCCCACGGCGGCCGACGTCAGCGCGTAGGCGTAGCTGGCCCGGTCGCGTACCTTCATATACAGCGACTTGCGGGCGTGCTCAGCCTTGGGCACCGTCACGGCCACAATCAGCTCGTCGGCTTCCAGGGTGTTTTCGATGTGGGGCGTTTTGCCGGGTAGGCGGTAAAACTCGGAGATGGGCACGCGGCGCTGCTTGCCCTTGGCGTTTTCCAGCGTCAGAACGGCATCTAAGGCAATGAGAGCCACAGACAAGTCGCCGGGGTAGCTGGTGGCAATGCAGGCATCGGAAGTACCCAGAATGGCCAAGTTACGGTTGTCGCCTTCCTTAGCGGGGCAGCCGGTGCCGGGCTCACGCTTGTTGCAGGGGAAAGCCGTATCGCGGAAGTAGGGGCACCGGGTGCGCTGCAAAATGTTGCCGCCAATGCTGGCCATGTTGCGCAGCTGCGCCGACGCCGCCAGCAGCAACGACTGCGAAATGGCTGGGTACTGCTCTACTATTAGTTTGTGCTCGCCCACGTCGCTCATGCGCTCTAGGGCGCCAATGCGTAGGCCGTCGTTGCTTTGTTCGATGCCCTTAAAAGGCAGCATATTCACGTCAATCAGCTGGTCGTGGTTTTCCACGTTCAGCTTCATCAGGTCGATCAGGGTGGTGCCCCCGGCAATAAACGCCGATGATTTATCGTCGCGTTTGGCCCCGGTGGCTTCTTTGGCCTTGGTGGCCTGGAGGTAGGAGAAGTTATTCATAATCAATTACGCCTTCATGCTTTTTTCAGCCTCCAGAATGGCAGCTGTGATATTGGGGTAGGCGCTGCAACGGCACAGGTTGCCGCTCATCCACTCCCGCACTTCGGCCTCGGAGCCAGCGTGGCCCTCCTTCACGCAAGCAACGCCCGACATAATCTGGCCCGGCGTGCAATACCCGCACTGGAACCCGTCGTGCTTCAGGAAAGCCTCCTGCATGGGGTGCAGCTTGTCGCCCTGGGCCAGCCCTTCTATGGTGGTGATTTCTTTGCCTTGGTTCATCACGGCCAGGCTAAGGCAGCTCACAATGCGGCGGCCGTCTACGTGCACGGTGCAGGCACCGCATTGGCCATGGTCGCAACCTTTCTTGCTACCGGTCAGGCCCATATACTCGCGCAAGGCATCAAGCAAGCTAACGCGAGGCTCCAGTTGCAGCGTGCGGACGGTGCCGTTCACTTTCAACTGCACCGGCGACACGCCCGCTACCTTTTTGGAAAGCGCCGTGAGGCGTTCGGCCTGGCTGATGAAGGGCGGCGCCATCACCAGACCCAGGATACCCCCGGCCTGCTTCATGAAATTCCGCCGCGAGCCATCGTTGGGCGTAACTCCGGGGTTAGTGCCGCTCTGGTCGGCCGGAGAATCGTTATACATCAGAAAGAAGAGTTTAATGAGAAATTAGGTGGAGGGGGCTACGCTCAGCAGGTAGCGTTGGCACATCCTACAACTGTTGCCGAAATGCGTTTGTTTGGTAATCGCTTACTTAGAATCTATCTTAATTAGCAGATTCACAATATTTTATATTTGAAAAGCAAGCAGCCTCTGGTCTACGGCTATGCCGAAAAGTTGGTTGCAAGCAATTAGATATCTGTTGCCTTATTGGTGGTTGGCAACTGGTATCTTTGTCGGCCGGATCTGCTTGTACCTGAGCAGTCGGCGGGGCGTAGCGCCCTACCTCTTTATCCCTCAGTTGCTTGCCCGTTCTTTTGTTTATGCCCGCTTCTTTTCTGCGCTTCTTTGGTTTGGCTACTTTGCTGCTGGCCGCCGCTTGTACCAGCAACAAAAACCTGGAGCAGGACAGCCCCCAGGTCAGCGCCGAGGTGGTAGCCCCTACCCCGCCAGCTGCCCGACCCAAGGCACGCCGCTTGGCGCAGCTGGATACCACGCATTTCTCGCCTCAGTTCATCCGTAGCTTTCAGGAAGCCAACAAGGCCGAAACCACCTTCGACGTGCACGGCGGCTGGCTCCTGCTCAGCTCCACCGACTCCGTAGCGTTTCCAGTGGCCGAGCTGCCCGCAAACGCGCCCGTGGTATACGCCGCCACCGATAAGGGCCGTGCGTATCGGCTCACGCTCACGCGCCGCAACTATTCTACGGTGCACTACGTGGCTGAAGCGCGCCAGGGCAGCAAGCTCCTAAGCCGCCAAACCGGCCTGGCTGACCTGAATCCGAGCTTCTTTGCAGGCATCGAAATCCCAAAGGATAGCGAAACGGGCCTACCCTATAGCGGCTACGAGTTTCAGGCCACCGCGCCTCAGCAACAGGGGTTTGCTGTCCTCATTGGCCGCAGTCAGGATGCCGACAAAGCGCAGGTATACGGTGGAACTCAACCGCAGCAAAGCGCGTGGCACAACCTGCCTACCCTGCGGCGGCAGTAGGGTGTTGGTTGTGGGATGTGAGTTATTAGCGAAAAAGGCGTCTGTCATCCTGAGCTTGCGAAGGACCTTATCACGCATGAACGACCATCGTAACAACGACTCGTTCTACTGGCATAAGGTCCTTCGCAAGCTCAGGATGACACGCGCTTTTTATTCACAAACTCACAACTCTCTTACAACTCCTCAGCCGGGTGCTTGTCTTTACGGCGGGGCTGTAGCAGCTTGGCAATCAAGCCAGTCCAGCCAGTTTGGTGACTAGCGCCGAGGCCGCTGCCTGTATCGCCGTTAAAGTACTCGTGAAACAGGAGATAATCCTTGAAATGCGGGTCCGTTTGTAGTTGCTTATTGTCGCCTAGGGCCGGTCGCTTGTCTTCTGCGTTGCGCAGAAACAGGTTACTCAGGCGCTCCGTCAGGGCGTCGGCCACGGCTAGCAGCGATACATACTGGTTGGAGCCCGCGGGATATTCTACCACGAAGTCGTCGCCATAGTAGTGATGAAACCGCTGCAACGATTCGATAATCAAGAAGTTGACCGGAAACCAGATAGGTCCGCGCCAGTTGGAGTTGCCCCCAAACAGGTCCGACTGCGACTCGCCCGGCTCGTAGCCTACGGTGAAGCTCTTGCCGTCGGCCTTGTACACGTAGGGGTGTTCTGCATGGTAGCGCGAGAGGGCGCGCACGCCATACTCCGAAAGGAACTCCGCCGTATCTAACATGCGGGCCAGCAGGCGCTTCACGCGGTGACCGCGCAGCAAGGATAGCAGGCGGGTAGCGCCCTCCCCCGGCTGCTGCCAGTGCGACACCAGCTTGGCCAGATCGGGGCGGTGAGTCAGAAACCAGTCCATGCGCTCCTTGAAACGGGGCAGCTCCTGCAACATATCATCATTGAGTACCTCCACGGCAAACAGCGGAATCAGCCCTACCATGGAGCGCACCTTCAGCATCTGGCGGCCCCGGTCGGGCGAGTTCAACACGTCGTAGTAGAACTCGTCCTCTTCGTCCCAAAGCGAATAGCCGCCTCCTACCTTGGTCATGGCCTCGGCGATGTAGAGGAAGTGCTCGAAGAACTTGCTGGCCATGTCTTGGTACACGGGGTTGGTGCGGGCCAGCTCCAGGGCAATGCGCATCATATCCAGGGCAAACATGGCCATCCAACTGGTGCCGTCGGCCTGCTCAATGAACACGCCCTTGGGCAGATCGGCGCTCCGGTCGAACACGCCAATGTTATCGAGCCCCAGAAAGCCACCCTCAAACACGTTGCGATTTTCGGCATCCTTGCGGTTCACCCACCACGTAAAGTTTAGCAGCAATCGATGAAATACCGACTCTAAGAATTTCGTATCGCCTTTGCCACCTCGGTTTTTCTGATCGATTTTGTACACCCGCCACGTGGCCCAGGCGTGCACGGGCGGGTTCACGTCCTCAAACTTCCACTCGTAGGCGGGCAGCTGGCCGTTGGGCTGCATGTACCAGTCGCGGGTGAGCAGGCGCAGTTGCTGCTTGGCAAACTCCGCATCCAGCACCGCCAACGGCAGGCAGTGAAACGCCAGATCCCAAGAGGCATACCAGGGGTATTCCCAGGTATCGGGCATCGAAATGATGTCGGCGTTGTTGAGGGTAGTCCAGTTGTGGTTGCGGCCCTCTTTGCGTTGGGGTGGTGGCGGAGGTAGGGCCGGGTCGCCCTCCAGCCACTGGCGCACATTATAATAGTAGAACTGCTTGCTCCAGAGCATGCCCGCATACGCCTGCCGCTGAATGTTGCGGGCGTCGTCGCTGCGCATATCGCGCTGCACTACCTCGTAATACGCATCAGCTTCTTCGCTGCGCTGCTGTACCAAGTTATCGAACTCCGCAAAAGGCTCGTCTATGTTAGGTGCTGCCAAGCGCAGGCGCACCACGCGCTCATCACCAGCCGGAATGGTTAGGGAGTAGCGCACGGCGGCTTTGGTGCCACGTTGCGCTGGGTTTATGGCTTGCTCGTGCCCGTACACCACATAATCGTTGATGCCATCCTTGAAATATTGCGCATCGGAAGGGGCGTTGTAGAGGCGCTGGGTATTGGTTTCGTTGTCGCAGAACAGCAGTTCGGGCTCACCATCGTAATAGAGGCGCCGCTCACCCAGTTCCCGATGGTTGATGGTGATGCTGCTACCTTCCTCAGCTGCCTGCAACTGCGGGCGGTAGTCGTCGTACCCCCACGCCCAAGTATTCCGAAACCATAACTGGGGTAGCACCTGCACGGTGGCTTCCTCGGGGCCGCGGTTGCATACTTTTAGCTGAACCAGAATATCTTCCGGGCCGGCTTTAGCATACTCAATGAAGACATCGAAATACCGGTTTTCCTTGAAAATGGCCGTATCCAGCAACTCAAACTCCGTTTTGTGCCGCCCCCGGCGCGCATTTTCCTGAACCAGCCACTCATACGGAAACGCACGTTGCGGATACTTGTAGAGCATCTGCATATAGGAGTGCGACGGCGTGTTGTCGAGGTAGTAATACAACTCCTTCACGTCCTCGCCGTGGTTACCCTCGGGGCCGCTCAACCCAAACAACCGCTCTTTCAGAATAGGGTCTTGATCGTTCCAGAGCGCCACTGATAGGCATAACAGTTGGTCATCGTCGCAGATGCCGCCAATGCCATCTTCGCCCCAGCGGTAGGCCTTGCTGCGGGCCATGTCGTGGGTGATGTAGTTCCAGGCGTTGCCATCGGGGCTATAGTCCTCGCGCACCGTGCCCCACTGCCGCTCCGAAAGGTAGGGGCCAAACCGCCGCCAGGGTGTTTCGGGATTGTCGATTTGGGCCAACCGGTGGTGTTCGGGGCTCTGTTCTTTTGTGGTCATACTACTTCAATTGCCGATTTCGCAAGTATGTACTGCTCCATCACATTCCAAACAATGGCCAGTGATGGAGCAGTAGCAGGTCAGCAATGATGGTTAGCCATTATCGGCAAAGCCGGGGTAGAGAGTCATACCGCCATCGGCAAAAAGGGTAGTGCCCGTCACGTAATCCGACTCGTCGGAGGCCAGCCAGGCGGCTACCTCCCCAATGTCGTCGGGCTGCCCAATGCGGCCGTATGGAATCAGTTCCAGCAGTTTGTTAAGTGCTTTCTTCGTGCCCCAGGCTTCTTCGTTGATGGGCGTCTGAATCGCGCCCGGCCCAATGCTGTTCACTCGGACTTTGTGTGGCGCCAACTCCTGCGCCATGCTTTTCATCATCAGCATGATGCCGCCCTTCGACGTAGCGTAGTTGACGTGCCCGGCCCACGGAATTACCTCGTGTACAGAGCTCATGCAGATGATTTTGCCAGCTGCCTTCGAAATTTCTGGTTGCACGCCGCGCTTCACAAATTCGCGGGCAGCTTCGCGGGCACACAGAAACTGACCCGTCAGGTTTACGTTGAGGACAGCATTCCACTCGTCCAGGGTCATATCCAGAAAGCTGGCATCTTTCTGAATACCAGAGTTGCTGACCAGGATATGCAGCGTGCCGTAGCGCTTCTTAATATCCTCGAACATCGCCAACACCTCGGGCTCTTTGCTCACATCGGCACGCACAGCGTAGGCCTCGCCGCCTATTTTTTCGATGGCCGCCACGGTTTTATCGGCGCCTTCTTCGTCGCTGTGGTAGTTCACGACCACTTTGGCGCCGTCGGCGGCCAGGGCCAGGCATACCCCTACCCCAATGCCCGAACTGCCGCCCGTTACCAGTGCCACCTGATTGCGCAACCGTGGTTGTGCCTTCATTTCTATAGCCATATGCAAAGTCAAAAAAAGAGAAAACGGAATAATCCGTAGACTGCTAAATGACCCCGCAGGTTACAGGAATGTGGTAAACAGCTCAATAGTTGCCACTGAAAACGGGCCGTTTGATTCGCGGCCTTAGCGGCTACGGTAGAGCTATGCGCTTTCTAATTTGCCGTTTGCAACTCTACACTTTTTTATTTGACAATCAGCAACCTCTGTCTAACCGCTGCTTGTCCGGCAATCTGAATTTCAAGTATATACAGCCCCGCCGGAAGTGCCGCCAGCGAGTGTGTAGTCGTACCAGCAGCAGCGTATCCCATATACACCACTTGCCCGGCCCCATTTATAATCTGAAAGGTGGCAGCAGCAGCCAGATGCAGCGTCAGGTGCTCTCCTATCGGGTTCGGGAAATAGACAGCCGGCTTTTCTGATGACAGCGCCGCGATGGAGCGCGTGGGCGTATTGGTGGCGTGTTCGTCTGTATCGATCTGCCGCAGCCGGTAGGTAGCCGCTTCGTCACCAAGGGTAGTGTCAAGGTAGCGATAAGCCTGCGCCTGTGTGGTGGTACCATGGCCAAGTAGGCTGCCCAGCATCGTGAATGTTTTATCATCGGTACTGCGCCACACTTCAAACCGCGCACTGTTCAGCTCCGTGGCCGTAGTCCAGCGCAACAGCGCCCCAGTAGCGCAACGTTTTGCTGTAAACGATGTTAGCTCAACTGGTAATGGGTTTTCAGAAACAACAGGACTGGTGCTAGCCAGTGCAAACCAACTGAACGAGGTGAACTCACCTGACGTAACGGTGCCGCTACTAGCGGTACCCGAGTAGGCACTTCGGCCGATATTACTCCAGGCGTTGTTGTTATTCTTAGCAATGACGAGGGAACTAGCTTCGGGAGCATTCACAAAATCATCAGCGCCATAGCTTACCGTCACGGTACCGGTAAAATCGCCGGCAGCCGGGGCGGGCGTGGGCGTGATTTCGAAATAGCGCACCCGACTCACTCGCGTCAGGCCACCGCTCAAGCTGCCTATACCGCCTTCTTCTACCTGCGTGGCTGTGAAGGTGGTAGGCGAGGCCAACTTTGTGATGGTAAGCACAATCGGCCGATACATATTGCCCCGAACTCCTACCCTACCCAGTGGGAACCGCAGATAACCAGCGCCATTAGCCACACATGCCACTGGCCCGTTGATAAAGCTGTCTGCCGATCCTCCGCTCGTTGTGCCGCCCGCCGCCAGCGTCAACGTATTGACGGTGCTGGTAATAAGCGGCCCCGCCGTGAGTTGCAGCGTGCCGTTTACCATCACAGGTGTTGCCAGCAGCACCCCACTGGGATTGTTTATTTGCAGCGTTACGCCAGCGCTCAGGTAGCTGTCGGCTCCTACAGCGCCAAGGGTAGCCCCGCTGATGGTTTGGGGTAGTACGCCATTCAGTACCAATTGGCCCTTAGCCGGCGCGCTCGTATTGGTAGGTGCAAAGCGTAGCGCACCTTGTATATTCAAGTTACCGGCTATTTTCAACTCTCCCGTTACGTTGGGCGCAAATACCACTCCTGGCTCAATTACCAAGTCGCCCCGGATGGTTAGGGCAGTGCTGCTGCCTGTATAGCTGGTGATATTGGTGGCGGCAGGATTGGCGCGCAGCACCAGCGTAGGATAGCTGCGCTTACCTATGGAGAGAGTAGTGGAAAACGTGGTGTTGGAAAGACGAAATTCCCAACGGCCGGCCTCGGTTCCGGTAACAGGCGCTATGTTTTCTACTACCGTTGCGTGCCCGCGGTTGGTGTAGTGCTGATAGGTACCGCCATTGTAGATATATACGGTAGGATTGCTGCCTTCTACTGTTAGCCCCGCGCCGGAGCTATTGCTGTTGCCGGTGCTGTTCGTGACAGTGCCTTTGTTGTAAATGGCTAGGGCTACCTCGTTTGCGGTGCTACGCGCTAATCTCAGGGCACTGCCATTGGTATTGAGCACGGGTATCTCGAAGCTAATAGCTTCCCCACCTCCCGGATTGACCACCAGCGACTGAATGGAAACGGCAGGCTCTACCGTGGCAACGGTGGTGGTGGCAGATTGTAGCAGTACTTTGTATCCAGCCGTTACAAACGTGTGGTCCAGCACCACATCGGTGGCGGTAGTAGGCACCGCGTCGTTGCTCCAGTTGGCCGCATCAAACCAGTAGTTGGTGCCCGCACCGCCGTCCCAGCGCACGGTCTGGGTGTTTGTAACCGGCGCATTAGCCATTCCCGAAACAGCTACTCCGGCCGAGGTAGCACCACTGGTATTGGTAATGGTGCCCGCAATAGTACCAGCCGTGGTGCTACGCAGTACTACGTATACCGTAGTGGTCAGACTACCCCCCACCGGAGCGCCGGTAGTGACGGACGTGGTATAGGGTCCGCCCGAAGCCAGGGCCACAGCATACCCTGTCGGCGCGGTGACAGTAATGGCGGCACCCAGGCCACTCCCCGTAAGGGTATAGCTCTGTTCATCCGAATCAACGCCGGTCGTGGTTACAAAATTAGTAAGAGCAGAGGGCGATGCGGTTAGCGTGGTACCGCAGTTGTTGGCTGGTGCGCTGCTATTGCGTGGGGCTGGCGTGCCCGCTGTGAAATCGTTCTGGTTGTTGTCGGTGTCGGTGCAGCCGTTGCTGCTTCTGCCAACACTTAGCACAGCACTCGACGCTGGCGTAGGCTGATTACCTTCAGAATCGTTCGTTCCGTTTCCGTAGCCCACAAAATCCACCACGTTGCTTCCCGTAGAACCCGTTACAACCGTGGCATTGTTTGCCAAGGCTACCTTGCCAGCAGCCATGGCCATACTGATTGCTCCTGTTGCATCCGGCGCGGGCAAATTGGCGCCAACACTTCCACCGCTAGCCAGTTGGATTAGATAGTAACGACCAGGGGCAATGGTACCCGTAAGGCTAAAGCTTGCCGAAAAATTGCTGGTCGAAGCCGCATACTGCAGCGTCCAGCCACTCAAGTCAACGGTGGTGTTGCCACGGTTGAACAGCTCCACAAAATCGTTCTTGTAAGTAGCCCCACCATTACCGCCGCCGCCATACACTTGACTTATTACGATGGAGGAACTGACAGCCGGTCGGGCGCTGTGCGTTTGCTGCGCCCAACTGTGCAAGGGCGCTGCTGCGAGCAGCCCTACCAGCACAAATACTATTTTCTGGTACAGGCATCTTTGCTGCACCACACGGATATTCATACTGTAAAAGGATTAATTACCAAACACAAACAATAGATACCAAGCTATTTATATACATACAAAAGATGATCCAACAGTATTCAGCAAGACGCTCATTATCGTAAAACACAAAAGCACCCCAAACCTAGGCTCGGGGCGCTTTTAGTAAGTGTACTAGTTAAGTTACTCCTTCACTATTTTCCGGGTTACTTTTCCTGAGGCTGTCTCTACAGTTACCAGATACGTGCCGGTACGCAGAACGCTCAACGACACAGTATTAGAAGCATCCAGCGTGCGAGTCAGCAACGTCCGCCCCGTTAGATCAGTTACTGTTACACGAGCCTCTACCAGCGACTCGCTGGTGCTGATGTTGAGCACGTCACGGGCAGGGTTGGGGTAGAAGGTTACTTCGCGGGCAGCTTCTATGTTAGTGATAGCAGCTACCGGTGAGTAGGCGAACGTGCCGTCTTCGTCTACCTGCTTCAGACGATAGTAAGAAACACCTGAGAGCGGCTGTGCATCAAATGCTGAATAAACCGTTCCGCTAGCTTTAGAACTATGTCCTTTCACAAACTGTAGCACAGTGAATTGCTCACCATCCTGGCTGCGCTGTACCTCAAACCCTTTATTGTTCTTCTCGCTGGCTGTAGCCCAATCCAATTTCACACCACTGGTGGTGAGCTTGGCAGCAAACGACTTCAGTTCTACAGGTAGCGGCGTACCGGGTATACTGGCATCTACTGGTACAATTTGGCTAGGTGGTGTTGGCGTGCGGTAATTCTCAGCACCTGGCACCGACAACCGCTTACCTGAACTATTGGTGGCCACATAGTTGTAGTCAAATACGTAGAAATAGTATGGTTTGCTAGGATCTAAGCCTTTCACTACCGCCTGATCGCCAGTACCTGTATAAACTGCGTAGTAGCCTGGCACTAAAATATCACCCTGCCCAAAAGTACCGTCTGCTGACAGATAAGTTTGTCCGTCCTGCGGCTGCGAGCTACCACTTAGCGAGTTAGATAAGCTGGCAATGATAAGTCGTCCTTCACCCGCGCCATTTACTGCTCCACCCTGTGCTGGGGAGAAAAACACGGTAGCTGTTGAACCACTTCGTGTCACACTAATGGTAGTTTGTACAGTAGGCTGCGTATCGAGGGCTCTGCCGCTAAGACCACCATTTACCGAGAAGTCTTGGAATGTTTTAGTAATGAAATCATCGCTCCGGAATTGAAGCTTCGACGTAGCATCCCCAATGTGAGTAGGTTTATAACGCACATACACCACCTGATCAATACTGAACGTACTTGCATTTGGAGTGAACGTTACTGTCTGCCCAAAATCAGCATCGTTCTGAGTCAGCGAAATCTGAAACTGATCCTGTAGGGGGTTGTTGAACTGACTAGGTTGTTGAGTCAGCACCTCTGCTATGGTAATCGCCTGACGAACCCGCACAGCACGTACCGTAACAGCCACCAGATTCGATACTGTCCCAACAACTACGTTGTTGATCTGCGGCGTTTGCACCACAATTTCAACCGAAGGAGCACTGAAGCCTTTTACTTGCACGGCCGCGCCCACAGCGGGGTCGCTGGTGTTGGAAATGCTGGCCGGATCGGGTTGATCACTTGCAACAGAAGGCAGATAACGAACATAAATAGATACCGGATTCTGGAATCCGTCACCAGTAGCATTGTTCCGCACCACCGTGATTGTATTGCCAGTGATATCCTTTCCATTGGCATCCTTTAAACTGGCAAAGTCTGCTTCTTGTAACGCTACCTGGAAGTTGTTGGGAGCCTTCACTGTAATATCCCGAATTAGGCCCTGGCCATTCAGCTTGTAAGACTGCGTTGCAGAAGCTACCCCAGGCACCGTTGAGAAATCGGTCAGCGTATTGTCGGCCGATATGGTAGCCGCAACACCATTGCTGTTTGCTACCACATTCACTACCTTATTAGGCGCACCGCTATTAGGGCTGCTGACCGTAATTGTACCAGCATAGCTACCTGCGGTAAGCGTGCCACCCAATCGTACTTCAATTATACGCTCGCTTACATTACCATCCACAGGCTGGAATACTAATGGCTTAGATTCAAAATCGCCAATCCCTGCTGCCCGAATCTCAATATTAGGGTTTGAGGAAGCAGAACTAGCGGGCGTCAGCACCAGCGGGTTGGTTCCCAGCAGCGTACCACCCACCTTGAACGTCAGCACCTGCGCCGAGCCGTTTGAGGAGACCGAACCGAAATCCAGCGTTGCTGGGTCGGGATTGATAAAGACATCGGCTACCGTAGGAGCCGGTAAGCCGTTGCCATTCACTTGCAAAATGGAATTAACCGTTGTACCCGAAGCAGCAGCAATGACGGCAGCCCGGTTGCCAGCGGTGGAAGGCGAGAACTGCACCTGTAGTTCGGTGCTGCTCAGAGTACCAGCGGTACCGGTCAGAGTCACTTGCGACCCAAAGGCTCCTGTTGTGCCACGCCGGATCAGAAACTCGTTTGAAGGCGAGTTAACAATAATTGTGTTGTTATCGAGATTTTGCCCGCTCACGAAGAAAGAAACCGCATCGGATGAGCGTCCAACCTGGGTATCGGAGAACGTGATATTGGCAGGCGAAACCGTCACAACGGGAGCTGGGGCAACGCCAGTACCTGAGAGAGCAACAAACTGCGTAGTTGCGCCGGTGCCGACAAAAGACATATTGCCACTAAATACGCCGGCCGTTACGGGTGCAAAGCGCACTTCTACCACAGCATTCACAGCACCATTAGCCTGTGTGAGCGTCAGCGTGTTGCCAGCGGAGAGGAAAGCAGCATCGCCCTGCTTGCGAAACTCATAACCTGTTGGTACCTGCACGGAAATATCGCTCATCAGGCTGCTACCCTGCACGACAACGCTCTGAATATTTGATTTTGTATTCGTTTCCACGTTGCCAAAGGACAACGTAGCGGGCGAAACAGCAATAGTTGGCGCAACCGCCGTTCCACTCACTGCAACTGTTTTCTGCGTGACGCCTGTAGTATTAAACGTAATCTGCCCGCTGTATGTGCCTGCAGCCGTTGGATTGAATACCACTTCTACTACTGAATTGATAGCCCCGTTGGTTGGCGTCAGCATAAGGGTAGCACCCTCTGCCAGGTAAGCAGCGTCGCCTTGTTTGCGAATCCGGTAACCGGATGGTGCGACAACGTTGATAGCAGACGTTAAGCCACTACCCGAAACGCTAATTGTTTGGGAGGCTGATTGCGCATTAATGGCAGTGTTAGTAAAACCTAATGACGGCGGATTAACAGTGAAGTTGGGCGCAACAGTAGCGGATAGAGCTACATCATCAATGGCAATGTAGTCGCCAGTAGGACCAGTACTATTATTTTTTCCTTTACGCGTAAAGCGTATGGCTATAGCATCTGCTGTGTTTCCATTAAAAGGATTGGTAATACTGATAGCACTCCACCCATCAGTCTGCAGAGCGTTATCAATGGCAGCAGACGGGATAGAAGTATAAATAGGGTTTCTAGCTGCTGGGTTTAGAGAATATTCTGCTATAAAATCCCCTGGAACGGATGCAATACCCGGCGTTGCATACAAGTTAAACCTCAGTACTATGTTCGTTAACTGAGAAGTGTTAATTCTAAAAATAGAGAAAGTACGATTATCCGCTGGCAATTCTTCAGCGCTACCCCCAGTGACAGGATCTATATTACCGAAATAGATGAATGAACCCTGTGAACCTGGAGATGGTGGTATATAAGGATCTGATTTGATTAGAGTAGCATTACCAGCAAAGGTGAATCTGCCACTGTTGTCAAAATTGTTATCCGTGTTTGCCTGCACAACAGTTTTAGGTCCTGCCGTACCAAACGTCTCTGTGAACGTCTGCGCCCAACTATTGACTGCTGAACTCAACAGTAAGAGTAACACTGCAACCCAAGGTCGAGCATATCTTCCCCAAGGTAAACTGTACAATTTTTTCATAGTGAATGGAAAAAGGAGGTTCTTTTAGAATATGCTTTTTTCTGGAGCATGAGATTTGTGCTTCTACGCAGTAAGTCTATTCTATATCATAAACATTTAATGAAAATTTATGATTTATCAAATAAACCTCAAAAGAACAGGCTTTGCTATTCTTTCCTTTTAAGAAGCCATAATTCATGCCAAGCCCCGTAATGAGACAATGAATACGTATTATTCCAATCTGTGCAATATTGATTTATAATACTTTGCGTTATGACTATTCCCAAGCTAAGTACAATTATTAGCTAGCGTACTTGCTTTCGCAACGCAAAATAAGGGATATAACTTTCCCAATTAGACAGCCTCAGACATCAGAAACTATCTATTCCCAAAGCGGATATAATTCCAAGTCTACCTCCTGCCCAAAGAAAATGCGGGTGCTCTCCTCAAAACTGCGCGTGAAGTCGGATACGTAGAAATGGTGATGCGGGCGAGTGGAGGCCGAAGCCAATAGCTGATGCTTTGTTAGCATCTCTTTCAGTGCCAGTGCTACCACATCAGAGGGGTCGAGCACGTCGATACGATCCTGATAAAAATGCGTTATCTGCTCCCGAATCAGCGGATAGTGGGTGCAGGCTAACACTAGGGCCTCAATGGCTTCAAGCGACGAGTCGGATAAATAGTTCTGGATAACGCTTTCACTGATCGCGTTATCGAAAAAGCCCTCCTCTACCATAGGGGCCAGCAGTGGGGTGGCCAGCGCGTGTAGTTCAATTCCGACGGCCAAGTCGTCAATCTTTTTACGGTAGACGTTGGAGCCTACCGTTTGCTTGGTGCCAATCAGGCCGATGGTACGCCCGGCGTAGTGCTGCCCTACATACGCCACAATAGGGTCTATAACATTCAGCACTAAGGCTTTACTACCCACGTATTCGCGCACTAGCTCATAGGCCGCTGCCGAAGCCGAGTTGCACGCAATCAGAATGGCCTTGCATTGTTGCCGCAACAGCACGTCGCAGATCTTGACAGAATACGCTTGAATGGCCGCGGTCGACTTGTCGCCGTAGGGCAGATGCGCCGTATCTCCAAAGTAGACCAGTCGCTCGTGGGGTAGGGCGCGGTTTACGGCCCGGGCTACCGTGAGGCCGCCAATACCACTGTCGAAAATGCCGATGGGGCGTGATGCAAACTCAGGAGAAGGCGCCATAACAGGCACGAAGGTAAGGTCTTTCTCCCGGTCAGCCTTATTGTTGGTTGCTGGTTTTGCAAAGCAAATTACTTCCAATCAGGGTAGGTAGCATTCTCAAATAAGCGCATCCGGTTGGCACCATTCAAATCAACGATCCAGACTTCGGGCACTGAGCGGGCCACGTTGTTTACCTGCACGAAAATCACCTTGCTCCCATCTGGCGCGTAGTGCGGCAGCACATCATTGAAACCCAATGGCTTACTATTAGCGGCACTCGCTCCAGAACCTGTCCCAGCCGAAATATCAACTAGGTTGCTACCATCCAATAGCTGAGAGAAGATGTGTGCGTTGAGTTGCCGACCGGTTCCATCGTCGTACCCATCTACGTCGCGGGTGTAAAGCAGGCGGCGCCCGTCGACGCTGAATGACGGTGAATCGAGGCGGCCCGACAAATTTCCTATTGCCAGGGTCAGGCCTGTACCATCGGGCTTGAGGTAGTACAGCTCAGAATCATAGACACTGACGCCCACTGTTTGCACCACAATCCGATTGCCTTGGCTTGTCCAGTCGCATTCACGGAAGTGCCGCTCGGCGGGGGCTGTGGCTATCAATGTTAGGCCTGTACCGTCGCGGTTGATGCGGTAAAGCTTGTTGTAGCTACTATACAATAGCTGCGACCCGTCGGGCGACCAGCAATAGCCCGTACCAAAATTGAAGTAGCCTTCCACGGGCAGCTGCGTAATCTGCCGTTGATCCGACCCGTCGCGGTTCATCGTATATAGCTGATACTGCCCGGTGGCGTTGGAAGCATACGCTATCCGGTCGCGGTTGGGACTCAGCCGCGGCGCGGTTTCTACAGAAGCGGAGGTGGTCAGGCGCAGTAGCATGCTGCCTGTAGTGTTGGAAGAATAAATATCTGTGTTTCCGTTTACCTCGCGGGCGAATAGGTAGCGATTATCGGGTAGGGCGCCCGTAGTAAAGCTCCACAGATTGGAGCGTGTAGCGGCTCCACTCCCATTTCGGATCGTTACTTGCCAGAAGTAGGTGGTGTTGTACTGCAAGCCGGTGGCGCGCACGGTAGTATCGCGAGAGTTGGTGAGCAACTGGCGCCGAACAGTGGAGTTGCTTTCGTATAGCAGCACATCGTAGCGCAGAGAGTCGCTGAGGAGTGCAGGGCGCACCGGGTGCCACTCCAGCGTCACATCGGGGCCAGGCACGTTGGCCTGGTCGGCGGGCGCGGGCCGGGTAGGCGCGGCGGGCGCGGTGGCCGTCTGGCTTTTGGTGAGAATAATGGCTACTTGGGCCGTCTGGTTTTCCTCTACTGTAATGGTAGTAGTAGCAGGTTGATACTCCGTTTTGGAAGCTGTAATGGCGAGGCGCCCGGTAGGCACTCGCTCCAGCAAAAAACTCCCCTGCGCATCGGTTACCACGGCCGAGGTAGCAGGTGTAGTGCTAATAGCAACGTTGGCAAGGGGCTGGTTGGTGCGGGCATCGCGTAGCACACCCGACACGTTCCCGTAATACACAGGCTCTACCGGAGTGTCTTCGCAAGCGCTCAGCGCCAGCCAGCAGAAACAACAGAACAGCCAATGGCACCAGGTTGCGCGTACATAATGAAGCATCACAGCAATATGATAAAGAGTGGGTGGTAGGGAGCGGGTAGGGCGAACGACATGCGGCTATGCAGCACTGAGATAAGCAGGCTAGTGAGTGGGCGTAGACTGCCACACTGAGTCGCGGGCTAACAGAACACCGGCGTGGGTGAAAATGCGCAACCGTCCAGCATAGGCACCACCCGCATCTACTGTGATATGCGAAAGCCGCACCGTCTGACCAGGCAGCAACTCAAACTCGCCGCTTTGTCGACTCGTTGCCTGTCCACCCTGGCTTTTTTTTGCCACCACCAACTCGTAGCGGTAGCTGGCTGGCTGGGTGCTCTGGCTGTGGCAATACCCGGTGATGCGTAATTGAACCGCATCACGCTCCAGCGCAATTTTCGCCTCGCAAGGTTTTTCCCTATCCTGAAAGGCCAATAAGCAGCTAGGAAGCAACACGTGTAGTATATGTTTTATCATACGCTAACCAAGTAGGTGGTCTGCTTTTCAGCAGCATGGGGTGGAAAGCATTATTAATCGAGACTAGGGTAGGCTAATCGTACAGCATGGCTTTAGCACCGCTGCCCGCAATGGGAAAGACCAACCTGATGGGCTGGTCTTTCCTACTGTACTGGGGCTGCCTATTACTGCCCTACTTTGCCCTGCTCAATGCTCAGACGAATGCCGTTGCCGCGCATTTCGATACTGTAGCCCTGTGGTACCGCTGGGCCCGCATCGCGCGTGTTCAGCAAATTGTTGTTACCTTCTTGCAACACGCTGTATTCCATATTGGAGGTTTGGGCTTGACGGTTCAACAGGTTGCCATTGCCTTTCTGCACGAGGGTAGTCAGGTTCTGGTCGCCGAGTACCTCGCTCACGGCCATATTGTCTTGGCCTTGCTGGGTGATGCGGGTGGTATTGCCCGTGCCCGTTTGCACAATGTAGGCTTTGTTCAGGCTCCCTACCTGCTCAATGAAAGCCCGATTCGTCTGGTTGCCTGCATTTTGCTGGGTAGTGAGGGCCAAGTTGCTATTGCCCTGCTGCACAATCTCCGACAAGTTTTGCAGGTTCACGAGCAACGGTACGGGCAGGTTTTTCCAGTTGGCCCCCAGGTCTTCCACCAGCCGCTGCTCAGGCGTAGCGGCTTCGCTGCGGCCAAGCTGCTGGCCCAGTACGGGGTAAGCGCCCCAGCTTAGCAAGCCACTCAGTACCAAAAGCAGTGCGTATTTCATGATTTTTCAGAGAAGGGGCACCCTTGCTTCGCCATTGCTAAAGCCGTAGCTGGGTGCTGCTCCCCGGCGAGAGACTTACGCACCCAACTGGCTAGGCAGGCGGCCAGAGTACCACCCGCCACTGCTTAGCGACGGTCTTGCGAAACGATAGCGGCGTTGGAGTTGCCGCCTTGCTGAATGGAGCTGCGTTGATACTGGTCGCCACTCATAATAACGCCGCTTGCCAGCGTTTTGCCCTGAAGCGTAACGGCCGTATTAAGATCACCTGTCTGCTGCTGCACGGCGGTGCTGTAGTTGGTATGCTGAAAAACATCCCCACTGTTGCTGTTACCTTGCTGGTCTTGCGAGGAAAGGTTGTTGTTCCCGTACTGGTTGAGGTTGGCAATGTTGTCGTTACCCACGCCAGTTCCTGTGCCTTGCTGACGCTGCTGTGCCCAGTTGTTATTGCCGTTTTCAGTGCCACCGGGAGTATACGAACCATCTACCTGGTCTACGTTGATGCCAGCCTTGTTGCGGCTGCCGTTCTGTAGTTGAATCGTTGTGTTTTGGCTACCCCATACAATGGTCTGTGCTTGGTTGCTAGTACCGGTTTGCACCTGAAGCCCGTAGTTGCGGTTGCCTTCGCGTTGGTAAAGTTGGGCGTTATTCTTGGTGCCACTTTGGTCTACCACAGCCACGTTATTATCACCACGGTCTTTAGCAGGCGCGCCCGATGCCTGGCCCTGAATTACCACCGAGCAGTTATCAATAGATGCCAACGATGGAGCGCTGTAATTAGGATTGGGGTTGCTTTGATTGACAGGCCGAGCGTTCAAGCTAATCGTTTCGCAGCCGATGCAATCATTCACGTTACGGAACTCAGCGCGGGTACCAGTCTGTGCATGGGCAGCTCCAGCCAATAGCACAGCACCTGCAAGCAAAAGTTGAATCTTTTTCATGTTGGAGGTATAAGTATGATTATGTTGTGTTTTAGCAACAGATACCCTCTGCCGCTATCAGAAAATTTTTCTTGCTCTTTCCGGAAGAACAAGTCAAATATAGGGGTGTAAAACAAAACCGCAAACGATTTCGTATTGAAATAATATTTTTTTATGTAAAAATAATTATACTATTAGCGGTTAGTAGTACTAATCCTTTTCCTCCTCTCAAAACAGTACTATTCCACTGTTTTCACCATATTTTTTTCTTCTAATTACCAGCCGTTTTCGGACGCCTTTTTGCGTTGCCTACTATATAGGTCAACCCCACTTGTAGGGAGGTGGTGTTATCGTTGTACTGGCCCACGCTTGCGCCGTCTAGGTTGTCGCGCAGAAATAGCCGCCCGTCGGCGCTGCCGGTAGCGCACCACTTGCCGCTTAGCTGATACTCCAGTCCCACGCCCAGGGTAGCGTGGGGCACTATCCCGCGCGGGCCGGTCTCGTTGCCGCGGCCGTGCTGCGTAGCCCCTCCGGCCAGCGTTAGGTAGGGCGAGAGCCGGTCAGTGGGTAGCAGGCGCATCTGCACGCCCGCCTCGGCATAATAGATTGTCTGGTCGAAGAAGCGCTCTGTGGCCAAGCGCCCACCTCCAACCGACACAAAGGGTAGCCAGCGGCCACCTTCCAGCTGGTACAGCAGTTTGCCCTGCATTACGGGCGTAACACGCGGATTGGCAAAGTCGCCGGCGTAGCGTTGGGCGCCTGCCGTGAGGGTGGCGTGAACGGCCGGATGGCGCTCCAGCACCTGCCGGCCCAGCACGTCGTAGTGCAGGCCATACTCCCGCTCCCGTACATAGGCCAGCATTTTGCTACCCGTGCGCTCCGTCGAGTCCTGCACCGCCCACAGGTTTAGCTGAATACCTTCGAATACCAAGGCTTGCACAGCCTTCTCAATGGCATCCTTCACGGCCATCTCGCTGGGCTCGTTGTAGGTGAAGCCGGTTTCGGTTTCCAGCAGCCGCTTAAACTTCACAAAGCGAAACAGGCTGGCGTCTACCTGCTGCGACAAAATGGTTTTGGACGTGTATACGGTCTTCAAAATCTGGCCGGTGCTGGTGCTGATGGCCCGCAGGTACACCGTCACGCGGTCTTGCCGGTATTGCCCGGAGGCACCCGCCCCAAAGTAGCGCAGGCCGGCCCCGCCGGTCAGCATATTGGCATCGTACGATATGATGCCGCCCTCCAGGATTACGCCCGCAAACAGCAGCGGAGGAAGCACCGGCTGCTTCACACCAGTTTGCTCGGCAAACTCGGCGCGCGTGGAGCGAATGATTTTGCGCTCGTTAAGCAGGTTGCCCAGGTTTTCGCGCTCAATCGGGTCAAACCACCCCGATTCTTCCAAGGCTTTCAGCAGAATGGTGGTAGCCCCCTGCGTGATGGCCGTGGAGAAGCTAGACCCATTGAGTTGGGGCTTGTATTGGCCGGTTTGGTCTCGAAACTTATACACAGCCACTACCGTGCGGGCTTTAGGGGCGGGCAGGTTTCGCATCTCGCGGTTGGCGTTTACCTCGGCACCCAACCGGGCGCGCTCCGTGCCGAAAGGCTGGTGAAAATAGGGCGTGCAGCCAGCCAACAGCAGGCCGCATACTACAGGTAGGTAGCGGAGTAAGCGTAGATTCATACGGGTGGGATGGGGCGGGTAAACGAACTGATAGCAGCGGGTAGGCAGCCCGCGCCTACGGGATATTAGGGATAGTGACGGTGGTTTGGTTGCCGGTGGCCGGGTCAGAAATCTGGATAACTACCCCCGCGCTTCCCGGCGTCACCTGAATCTGGTAGCCGCCTACTTGGTAAGTGCCCGCCTTCACGGTGCTACCCTGCCCAAACTGCGAGGTAATAAACCGGTCCGTTAGCTGACTCAGAATCTGCCGGTTCAGGCCCGCCGCAAAGTCGGCCAGCGGGTCGGTGGCGGCTTGTGCACGGCTGCTGTTAGGGTCTTTGTTGGTGTCCTGGGCCGTGGCGGCGCTCAACATCCAGGAATAGTTGAAGGAGTTCCCGCCCCCAAAATTGGGGTTCTTCGGCTCGTATATGAAATCTTGCGCCTGCGCAAAACCCGGCAGCAGGTATACACTCAGCAACACCAAACAGAAGCGAAGCATTTTCATGAGAGAAGGGTAGATAAGAGGGTGGAGAGATAAGTGGCTGTAGTAGGGTAGGACGGCGGCTAGTATACTTCCAGGGTGCGCCGCTCGCCCCGCTCCAACTGGCGGCTGATTTCCTGACTGGTTTGCAGGTACTCTATTGCCAGAGCAATGGCCTGGCTGGCAGCTTCCTCTACCAACTCCTGCCGCGGTTGCAACGGAAATTCAAGCAAGTCTTCGTTGTTGACGCTCACGGCTACCAAGGCCGAGTTGCCGCGGGCCGGTCGCTCGCTGATCGTCACCAGAAAGTCTTGCACACCCACAGGCGCCTCGAAGCCGGCGTAAAAGGCATCGTAGAAATCGTGGCCAATCTTCGTCACCGTCTGGTCCATTACTAGGCCGCTCGCTTCGGGGCCACCAATAGGCGCCTGAGTGGACTGGAGCGAATCGGCGCGGAGCAGTAGGCGCAGGGCCTCTTCCACTTTCTTGGGGGAGAGTTGCCGACTTTCTTGTTTGCCCGGCAGCTTGGAATCCGCTTTGGAGGGCTGGTTTACACGCACCGGTGCCCGGCGCTCAGCTTGCCCATAGGTAGTGGGCATACCCAGCAGCCCTACCCAGCATAACAAGCCGCCACATACCCGAACCATAGCGGAAATCCTCGCGATGTTCATACAATTGTCTTATTCTTATGCGATATGACTTACTTTAAACAAAAATCAATTCCTGTACATACAGAGATAAAAGCCAATAAATAACTCAAAAATGGCTTTATCGGACGGTTCACATAAATGTAACTGTCTGATAAAATAATACAACTCCCGCAACCGTTATTTGCATTATAATTATTAATTAATCAATATTTTATCGAATAAATCATATAATATACACTGTGCTTTGCCTGGGATTTATATCATGAGCACTAACCGCATACTTATCAGCCTTTCATCCGCCAAGACTGGAGAATGGTGCTGCTGTTTTTCCTCAACCATGTGAAATGCAGAGAGACAGGAAGCTTTAGGATGGTCCTTATCTTACCTTTGTAGCATGAATCTGCTTTCCGCTGAGAATATCTCGAAAAATTACGCCGACCGTTGGTTGTTCCGCGACCTGAACTTTGGCCTGCAACAAGGGCAGCGCGTGGCGCTGGTCGGCATCAACGGCACCGGCAAAACCACGTTGCTGCGCATTCTGGCCGGTATTGAGCCCGGCGATACGGGCTCGGTGAGCGTGCGCAAGGAAACCCGTGTGGCCTTCCTAGGCCAGCAGCCGGTGTTCGACGAAAACCTGACGGTAGAAGAAACCATCTTTGCCAGCCAAAACGCTACCCTCGCTGCCATCCGCGACTACGAGCACGTGGTAAACGACCCCAACCACTCGCCCAACGAGCTGCAACGGGTGCTGGAGCTGATGGACACGCACAATGCCTGGGACTACGACTCGCAGGTGAAGCAGATTCTGGGCCGGCTAGGTATCCTGGGTGAATTGCTGGAACGCAAAGTCAGTAACCTGTCGGGGGGGCAGCGCAAGCGTGTGGCCCTAGCCCGCGTGCTGATTGAGGAGCCCGATGTACTAATTCTGGACGAGCCTACCAACCACCTCGACCTCGATACCATTGAGTGGCTCGAAAACCGCTTGGCCTCCCCTACCCTCACGCTGCTGATGGTAACCCACGACCGCTATTTCCTGGATAAAGTAGCCAACGAAATTGTGGAGCTAGACCAGGGCCGCGTGCACCGCTACCAGGGCAACTACTCCTACTTCGTAGAGAAGAAAGCCGAGCGTGAGCAGATGGAAACCGTGGAGGTGGAAAAAGCCCGCAACCTGTTGCGCAAGGAATTGGAGTGGATGCGCCGCCAGCCCCAGGCCCGCGGCACCAAGCAGAAAGCCCGCATCGACGCGTTCTACGAAACGCAGGAAAAGGCCAAGACCAAGATTGGCGGTCCGCAGTTGGAGCTGTCGGTAAAGACTACCCGCCAGGGCGGCAAAATCATTGAGGTAGAGCACCTGCACAAGCAGTTTGGCGACCATGTGGTGCTGGACGATTTCAGCTACGTGTTCAAGAAAAAGGACCGCATTGGCCTGATTGGGCCAAACGGTGCGGGCAAGTCTACTCTGCTCAACATGCTCACGGGCCGCTTGGCGCCCGACTCGGGTACCGTAGATGCGGGCCAGACTACCGTATTTGGCTACTACACCCAAACGGAGCTGGAGTTCGACGAATCGCAGCGTGTGATTGATATTGTGAAGGAAGTGGCCGAGGTAGTGGAAATGGCCAACGGCGACGTGGTAACGGCTTCGCAGTTTTTGCAGCACTTTCAGTTTCCGCCGGCCCAGCAGTACACACTGGTAAGCAAGCTGAGCGGAGGCGAGAAGCGCCGCTTGCAGCTGTTGCGCGTGCTCATCAAGAATCCCAACTTCCTGATTCTGGACGAGCCGACCAACGACCTGGACATCATCACGCTGAATATCCTGGAGGATTTCCTGCTGAATTTCGCGGGCTGCTTGCTTATCGTGTCGCACGACCGCTACTTTATGGATGCGCTGGTGGAGCACGTATTTGTGCTGGAGCCAGGCGGCGTGATGCACAACTTCCCCGGCAACTACACCGACTACCGCGAGTGGCAGAAAGAGCACAACACGGCCGAGTATCAGCAGCAAGCTGCCAAAACGGCCAAAGCCGCCGCTGGGGTGGCGCCTGCTGCTGCTCCGGCAGCCCCTACCCCTGCGGCGACGCCCAAGCGCAAGGCCTCTTTCGCTGAAAAGAAGGAATACGAAACGCTGGAAGCTGCCATTGAGCAATTGGAAAACGAGAAGCAGCAACTCGTAGACAAGCTCAGCAGCGGCAACGGTACCCCCCAGGAGCTAGCCGACTGGGCGGCCCGCCTTAAGAAAATTGATACAGAGTTGGATACCAAAGGCGAACGGTGGCTAGAGCTAGCTGAATTCGTGTAGACAATCTCCACAAAGCAAAAGCGCCGACTCCCACGAGCCGGCGCTTTTGCTTTGTGGAGCTACTGCTTCGTCCGGTTTTGCGTGAAATCGAACGTGGCGGGCTGCTGCTCGTTGACAGGCACTACTACCCGAATAACATCGGCCGCATCGGTGCGCGGAAAGTAAACGTAGCCGCGGATGTACTGGCCCGGTGGCAACGTGTTTTTGCGCAACAGCCGTTGCTCTACCTCCTCCTTCGTGTATCGTACCTGGTCGGCCGCTATGCTGTGGTCTATGCGGTGGTTGGTGTAGTAGTCTCGCTCACTTTGCTGCCGTTCCTCGCGCTCGTCTATCTCTTTCTCCGTCTCTTCTTTCTTGATGCTGGCCACATTTTCTGTAATGTGGCTTAGCGTGGTGAGCAATTCGCCGAAACTGACTTTGGTGGCTTCTTTGGATTCGTACGCCAGCTGCGTTTCCAGTTGCTGCATGCGTTGCTCTGGGTCGATGGCCGCTACGCGCCCGGGCACATTGGTGGCGGTACCTGCCGCTGCGGCCTGGGTAACCACGGGTTGGTAGTAAAACTGCTCGGGGGCTACCAAAATAGGCTGCGAGGAGCCATTTTCTACTACTGCCTCAAACACCAACTCTCTACCTTCATACCGCACGAAGCTCATTTGCACCAGCATACTGTCCTGCTCTTGCAGCATCATTTCGCGCCCTTCATACCAGATAGTATCCGCCGCCGTGGGTTTCATGGTGAGGAAGTAAGACGGTCCGCACGCGCTTAGAAGGCTGCTGACAATCAATATAGATAGCCGTTGCAATAATTTCATAGGGTAGTAAGCTACAGGGTAAGTAATCTGAAAGTAAATAAACGAAATAGGGTATACAGGATATATAGAAGCGGTTTAGTAATTTTCTAAGCCGCTTTATAAAACAAAACCCAGGCTACGCTAGCGCAACCTGGGTTTCAACAGTAGATTCTTTCTAGCTTATGCTTTCCACACCTCCTGACGCACGGTCTTGCCTACCGTCAGAAAAAGGCGAGTAGGGTTAGGTATCAAAGTAAGACGGGCTTCCTTGCCGGAATATTTCTCTGAGTCGATCCAAACGCCTTCCTTGGGGGTAGGCTCGCCGCTGATGTTGGCGGGCAGGTAGGCCGTGGGCAGCAGCACGTCGGTATCGGAGCCCAGGTCGTCGTGCACTTTCTCCAGCGCTTCTTCCAGAAACTGGCCGTACTCGTCGTTGAAATCGTCTTCCAGATCGTGCAGTTCTTCTTCTACGTCGTCGTAGCGGGCGTCGTCGTAGGTGAGGGTTTGCAGTTCCTGCTTTTTCTCAATCAGGGTAACGAGGGCTTGGTTTAGTTCAGTAACGTTCATAGGTGGTACAACGGCGGAGGTTAGAGTTAACGATACAAAGGTGGGGAGGAATCCCTACATTTCTACGGTGGCAGGGCGTGGAAACCCACGAAGGGCCTACCGGCAGACTAGTATACGGGCCAACGAACAGTTGTTTTCGCAAGTTCGCTCCAGGCCTCTTTTACGTAGTAACGGAGATTCGCCAGTGCTTTTCGCGCTGATATTGTGTAAACCTCTTTTCTTTACCGCCGTTCTCAAAAGACCGACTTTTTTTACTTCCACAATTCCCTTTTATGGCTCTCTCCCCCGACGTTCAGCAGAAAATCAATACCTGGCTCTCCGGCAACTACGATGCGACCACCAAAGCCGATATCCAACAGCTGGTAGCCACCGGCCAGGACGATGCGCTCAACGATGCCTTCTACCGCGACCTGGAGTTTGGCACCGGTGGCCTGCGCGGCGTGATGGGCGCCGGCTCCAACCGCATGAACCGCTACACGCTGGGCATGGCTACACAGGGCCTGAGCAACTACCTGCTGAGCTCGTTTCACGGCCAGGAAATTAAAGTGGCCATTGCCCACGACTCGCGTAACAACAGCAAAGAGTTTGCGCGCATTGCGGCCGATATCTTCTCGGCCAACGGCATCACGGTGTATTTGTTTGATGCCCTGCGCCCTACCCCAGAGCTGTCGTTTGCCATCCGCTACCTGGGCTGCCAAAGCGGCTGCGTTATCACGGCTTCGCACAACCCCAAGGAGTACAACGGCTTCAAGGTGTACTGGAACGACGGCGCCCAAGTGGTAGCACCGCACGATAAGAACATCATTGAGGAGGTGCAGAGCATTCAGTCGGTGGATGAGGTGAGGTTCCAGGCCGACGAGTCGAAGATTCACCTGATTGGGCAGGAGCTGGACGATGCCTACCTCGCGCAGGTGCAGCAACTCAGCATCAACCCGGCCGCTATTCAGCGCCAGTCGGACCTGAAAATCGTATTTACCCCACTGCATGGCACCGGCATCACGCTGGTACCGAAAGCGTTGGAGCGCTTTGGCTTCCAGAACGTGCACGTGGTGCAGGAGCAGGCTACCCCCGACGGCAACTTCCCTACGGTGCAGTCGCCGAACCCCGAGGAAAAGGCTGCTATGCAATTAGCGCTAGATCAGGCCAAAGCCCTCGATGCTGACATCGTACTAGCTACCGACCCCGATGCTGACCGCGTGGGCATGGGTGTGAAAAACGACAAAGGCGAATGGGTGCTGCTGAACGGCAACCAGACAGCTGCCCTACTCACGCAATATATGCTGTCGGCCCGCAAGCAGGCTGGCAAGATGACCGATAAGGACTTCATCGTGTATACGATTGTGACCAGCGACGTGCTGGGCGACATCGCCAACCGCTACCAAGTGAAGGCTTATAACACGCTTACAGGCTTCAAATACATTGCCGGCATCATCCGCGACCTGGAGGGTAAGGAAACGTATATCTGCGGTGGCGAGGAAAGCTACGGCTTTATGATTGGCGATTTTGTGCGCGATAAAGACGCTGTATCGGCGTGTGCGCTGGTGGCCGAAATGGCGGCCGTGGCCAAAGACAAAGGCCGCACGCTCTACGAAGAAATGGTGCAGATGTACGCCGACTATGGCCTCTACAAAGAACACCTGATTTCGCTGACCAAGAAGGGCCAGCGCGGCGCTGAGGAAATTCAGGAGATGATGCGCGACCTGCGTGCCAACCCGCCTGCTACCATTGCCGGCTCGCCAGTGGTGGAAATCCGGGATTACAAAACCGGCAAAATCACGGATCAGAAAACTGGCCAAACCACCGATACTGGCTTGGAAAGCAGCAATGTATTGCAGTTCCTGACCGAAGACGGCAGCAAAATTTCGGCCCGTCCCAGCGGCACCGAGCCCAAAATTAAGTTTTACTTCAGCGTGAAGCAGCCGCTGAAATCTACTGTGGATTTCGACTTGGCCGACCGTACGTTGGATCAGCGCATTCAGGCGATTATCGAGGATATGCAGTTGAAATAGGGTTAATTTAGGTCCTGATAGACTAAAAAAAGGCCTGTCATCCTGAGCGGAGCGAAGGACCTTCTCATGCGTGAACGAGTCGTTAATACGATTGTCGTTCACGCATGAGAAGGTCCTTCGCTCCGCTCAGGATGACAGGCCTTTTTCATTTTTACAATACTCTCCACCCCAGCCCTACCCTATATCTGCCGCTTCAGGCGCAGGCTCGTAGAGAACAACTCCCCGTTGGGGCGGCGCACGATGAATATTAACTCGCGCTTGTCGCCGGAGTGTAGCAGGCGGCTGATTTGCGTGAGCGTCATGTTGCCGGTAGGCTGCATGTTGATGATGAGTAATTCGTCGTCGGGTTGCAGGCCGGCGGCGGCGGCGGGCGAACCGGGCTCTACTTTCAAAATGAGGTAGCGGCGGTAGTCGGTACCAACTGCCAGCAAGTCAATGCCACTCATATCGTGCTCAAAAGGGTCGTGGTAGAGCGCGTTGGGTCGCAGCAGCAGCACGCCCCGCTGGTAGTCGATGATGGTGGTGAAGCGCTTGAGCAGCTCGAAGCCCAGGCCACCGTCGCGCGGCACGGTGGTCTTTAGGCGCACTTCCTGTGCATCGGGGAAGGATGTGAGGAGCGACTTCACCCGGTAGCGCCCCAGCTGCATGCTCTGTACCCGCGCCAGGTAGCCGTTGATGTTGCCACTGAGGCCTAGCCCTAGCTGCGCCCGCAGCCGACGTTGGGGTAGGGGAATATCAGACGCCGAGCCGGTTTCCAGCGACAGGGCATGACCCGCGCCCGTGTCCAGAAGCAGTTTTAGGGGCATCGTCAGGGTGTCGTTGAGCTGCACGGCGGTGGTCAGGTAGGTGCGGTTGGCTCGCAGCGTTAGTGGAATGCGGGCCCACCGCCGCGAACGGGGCGCCCGGTAGCGGATGGGGTCGTGGAGGTAGAGCAAGGCCGGATCGGCGTGTATTTCCACCACAAAGCTCTGGAACACATCGTAGCCCAAAATGCCGTGAATGGGCATTCCTACATAGGCCGACAAATTGAGTATGTCCTCCGAAAGCGTGAAGAACGTGAGGGCCGGTGCTACCGCTCCCGGCAGCTGCACCTGCACGCTATCTACACGGTAGGCCAGCAGCGGCTGCTCCGATTCGCCGGCGCCCATCAGCCGTATTTCCTCGCCGGTGCGCAGTTGCAGGAAGTTCTTCACGGCCGGATCGGTGAGAATGGAAATCCCTACCCCCGAATCGAGCAGAAAATTGTACGGCCCCTGCCCATTGAGCCGGGCACTCACAATAACCAAGTTGCGCTGCAACAGAAACGGTAGGCTGATGCGGCGCGCCCGTGGCCGCTCGAACCGAAAGGCCGGCTTTTCCTGCGCTACCAATGGCCCGGCGCTCAGCAGCAGCGCCGCCAGCAGCCACAGACGACTACCCTGAAAAATCAGTGTAAGTACTTGAACCAAGAGCATACAGGGTAGGAAAGAGCGTTGGGTAAGATACGCAAAAAACGTACGCCCCGCCACTTCACCCCTACCCTAGCCTACTCCGGCAATTCCCACGTACCCTGCGGATTGTAGTGCAGCGCTCCGCCCTGGATGTGCAGCGGTGCCGCCACGTTGTTGTGGTACAGCTGGCCCGTGCCCAGGCCCTGCGGAAAGCCATCCATTACGTACTGCCCGGCAAACTGACTGATGGCATTCAGCCCCACGTTGGATTCCAGCGCCGAGGTCAGCCACCAGCCAATGCTCAGCTGGTTGGCCGTGCGCAGCCACTGGAGCGTGCGTTGCAGCCCACCCAGTAGGGTTGGTTTCAGGATGATGTAGGCCGGCCGAGTTTCCGTGAGCAGCGCTAGTTGTTGTTCGGCCGGTACTCCAATCAACTCCTCATCCAGAGCCACCGGCACCGGCGACTCGCGGCAGATGCGGGCCATTTCCGCCCACTGCCCCGCCCGAATGGGCTGCTCGATGGAGTGCAGCGCAAACTCGCTGAGCGCTGCCAGCTTGGCTAGCGCCTCGGCGGGTGCAAAGGCGCCGTTGGCATCCACACGTAGCGTCAACTCCTTGGGGCCGGCCACCGCCCGGATTTCGCGCAGCAGCTGCAATTCCGTGGCAAAATCTAGGCTTCCGATTTTCAGCTTCAGGCAGGAATAGCCTTCTGCCAGCTTCTTCTGAATTTGCTCGCGCATGAAGGCCGCGTCGCCCATCCACACCAGTCCGTTGATGGGTAGGCCAGCCTCGCCCCGGCTGAACGGCGTATCGTAGAGCAGGCGTCGGCCGCCATGTTGCAGGTCGAGCAGGGCGGTTTCGAGGGCGAAGCGCAGGGCCGGCAGGTCTTCCCCCACAAACTGGTGCGCTTGTTCGGGTGGCAGCTCCGGCAACGCAAGCCGGTTGAAATCTGCACACAGTGCCTGAATATGCGCCTCGAAACCGGGGCCATAGTCGGGGCTGAGGCCAGCTAGTGGGGCGGCCTCGCCCAGCCCTACCACGCTGGGCTGAGCAGTGTCGTGCACGTGCAGGTACCAGGCCACGTGCTCGGTGAGGGCGCCGCGCGAGGTGCGGGCCGGGAAGTTGAAGCGAAGCGGGCGGTGCGAGTAGCGGAGCGTAAGCATAGAAAATCGGTGGCATGTGGACCGTCGGTACACAACAGCGCACGTTGATTTCGGTTGGCTGTCACAAAAAAATAAACCCTTGGCTTGGCCAAGGGTTTACGCATGTAGTAAGTATAGCAACTACCTAGCGGGTAGCCGTCTCCGGACGTGTGCGGCTGGCCATACCACCTTTGCGGCCGGCAGCGCGAGCCTCTTCCGAGGTGAAACGGTGTCCGCGGCCGCTGGCGTGCGAGGCTTTTCCGCCTTCGCTGGCAATGCGGCGCTGCTGCTCAGGATCCATGGCGGCAAAACCGCGGGGGCTCTTCGTAACTGTTTTGTTGGCCCGGCGCTGTGCTGGACGACGAGTGGTTGTGGAGGAAGTGGCGTTGGTTTGCATAGCGCTTAGTGGTAAAAGGATGAAGAATAGAACTTGCCATCTGCGTAAGCAAGTCAGGACAAGAGACGATAAAAAGAAAAGAAAGGACCGATTTTATGCCTATAAATCAAGGTTTATACTGAACAGTATGGTTACTTACCGCACCACGCCGCGATAAATACGGATGAGCTTGCAGAGAGCTGTATTTATCACAATTCGTTGTCCAACGCCTACCTTTTGCCGTACGTATTAACAACCTGCCAACTCCACTAGTATGTCTACCACTGCTTCCCCAACTACCGTTACCACTACCCCTACCACCCTCAATACCAACTGGCTAACCCGCTACCAAGCCGTGCGCGAGCAATCGGTGGCACTGTGCCGCCCGTTGCTGGCCGAAGATACCGTGGTGCAGCCTACCCTCGATGTGAGCCCACCCAAATGGCACTTGGCGCACATGAGCTGGTTTTTTGAGACGTTCCTGCTGCGCGAATACCTGCCGGGCTACACGGTATTCCACCCCGAATACGCCTACCTGTTTAACTCCTATTATAACTCGCTGGGCAGCCGCGTGAACCGTGCCGACCGCGGCACCATCTCGCGCCCACCGCTGGCCGATGTGTACGCCTACCGCGCCCACGTAGACGCGCACATGGCTCAACTGCTGGCCCTAGCCGACACCCTACCCGCCACGTTTGCCGAGCTGTTTGAGTTGGGTTTGCAGCACGAGCAGCAGCACCAGGAGCTGCTGGCTACGGATATCAAATACATTCTGAGCACCAGCCCGTTGGCACCCGCCTACCTACCCGCGCCAGCCGACCAGAAACCAGCTACCTCAGCCCCCGCCGCTACCTGGCTGCCTGTAACCGGAGGCATCCAGCGTATGGGCCACGAGGGTACTGGCTTTTGCTTCGACAACGAGCTACCGGTACACGATACCTACGTGGCTGACTTCGAGTTACAAAACCGCCTGGTAACCAACGCCGAATACCTGGAATTCATACAGGCCGGCGGCTACAAGGATTTTCGCTACTGGCTGGGTGAGGGTTGGGAACTGGTGCAGCGCGAAGGCTGGCAAACTCCCTTGTATTGGGTGGAGAAAGATGGGCAATGGTTGCGCTTCACTCACCACGGCTTGCAACCCCTGAACATGGCCGCGCCAGTCACGCAAATCAGCTTTTACGAGGCTGATGCCTACGCGCAGTGGTCCGGCCACCGCTTGCCCACGGAACAGGAATGGGAAATTGCGGCCCGACAGTTTCAGCCTACTACGGCGGCCGGCACCTTTCTGGAAAGCGGCCTCTTTGACCCGCAGCCCCTTCCCGCCGATGCCGACCCCAGCCAGTGCCACCAGCTCCTCGGCGACGCTTGGGAATGGACGTATTCGCCCTACCATCCCTACCCCGGTTACCAGCGTGCGGCTGGGGCGCTGGGCGAGTACAACGGCAAGTTTATGGTGAACCAACTGGTGCTGCGCGGCGGCTCCTGCGCCACCCCCGAAAGCCACATTCGCCCTACCTACCGCAACTTCTTCCACGCCGATAAGCGCTGGCAGTTCACGGGTATTCGCTTGGCCCGGTAACGGCTGTCATCCTGAGCTTGCGAAGGACCTTATCACGATTGAACGACAGACGTAGCAACGACTCGTTCTGCGGGCATAAGGTCCTTCGCTGCACTCAGGATGACAATCTCATTGTAAAACCGCACCCGATACTTTTTCTTTCATGCCCCACCTCTCCTCCCCTACCTCCGCCGAGCCAGCAGCACCCGCTTCTGCTACTGATCTGGGCCAGCACGTAGCCGACGGCCTGAGCCGCACGCCCAAAATGCTGTCGTCGATGTATTTCTACGACGACGAGGGTAGCCGACTGTTTCAGCAGATTATGGCGCTGCCGGAGTACTACCCTACTCGCACCGAGTTTGCCTTGCTTACGACGCACCAGGCTGCCATTGCCGATGCGCTACGCCCTACAGCCGCCGACGAGCATTTTTTTCTAGTGGAGTTGGGAGCTGGTGACGGTCTGAAAACCAAAATCTTACTCCGCCATCTACTCGATACTGGCGCCCGTTTCACCTACGTGCCGGTCGATATTTCGACGGGTGCTTTGGATGGCTTGGTAGCCAGCCTGACCGACGAACTGCCAACACTACCCGTGGAGCCCGTAACGGCCGACTATGCCGACGCGCTGACGCTGCTGGCCGCCCGGCCCGGCCGCAAAGCGGTGCTGTTTCTGGGCTCCAACATCGGCAACTTCTTACCCAAGGATCGGCATGAATTTCTGCGGAGTGTAGCCCGTCCGCTTTCGTCCGACGACCGGCTGCTCATTGGCTTCGACTTACAAAAAGACCCGCGCCTGATTCGGGCGGCGTACGACGATACACAGGGCATTACGGCGGCGTTCAACTTCAATTTGCTCAAGCGTTTGAACCGTGAGCTGGGTGCCGATTTCGACTTGGAGCATTGGCAGCACTACACCGATTATGACCCGCTGAGCGGGGCCGTGCACTCGTTTTTGGTGAGCACCCGCGCCCAAACGGTGCAGTTTGCCGCCCTGGATTTACACGTGAAGTTTGCGGCCTGGGAGATGATTCATACCGAAAACTCCTACAAGTTCACCCTACCTCAGATTAAGCAGCTGGGCCAGGAAGCCGGGCTCACGCTGGTGCATTCCTTCTCGGATGCGCAGGCTTATTTCGCGGATGTGGTGCTGGCACCTGAGTAGCCACGGCCTAGCTTGCGGCTTCCTTTCTATCTTCTGACTTCTCTGGTATATGTCCTCTTCGCCTCTGGTTAGTCTGGCTTCTGGCTACGGCCCCTACCCTACCCCCGCCGTGGCGGTGGAAGCGGCTATGGCTGCTCTGCGCAGCAACCGGGCCCTGCCCGTATCGGCGGCCGAAGGACAACCGGAATTACGGGCGGCCCTGGCGTCGCACTACCGGCAGCGGGGCGCCACCCACGTCACGCCCGAGCACGTGGTGGTGACGCCCGGCGGCAAAGCGGGCCTGCTCACGCTGCTGCAAGCCGTGCTGCAACCCGGCGACGAAGTGCTGGTGCCGACGCCTGCGTGGTTTGGCTTCTGGGAGGTGATTCAGCGGGCGGGCGGCGTGGTGCGGCTGCTCCCGCTCTCTGCCGATGATAACTACGCCTTTACCCCGACGCAGCTCGCGGAGGCCCTCACGCCCCGCACTCGCCTGCTGCTGCTCACCAACCCCAACAACCCCACCGGCCGCCTCTACACGCGGGCCGAGGTAGGGGCGCTGCTGGAAGTCACGCAGCAACACCCCGAGCTGCTGGTGCTCTCCGATGAAATCTACGATCTGGTGCAGTTTGGCGAGGACCCGACTCCTACCCTGCTCTCCTTTCCCGACCCGCACGCGCAACATTTGGTGCTCAACGGCTTCTCAAAGTCGCTGGAGCTGGTGGGCTGGGGTGTGGGCTATCTGGTAATGCCGCCAGCGCTGGCCCGCAAGTGCGCGGCCATCCAATTTGCCACCGGTAAGTCGGTGCCCGCGCCGGCCCAGGCGGCAGCCCAAGCGGCCGTAGAAGCCGCCGACGCCATTGCGGTTGACCTACTGGCCCGGCTGGCGCCCAACCGGACGCAGCTCCTGCACGCCCTGACTGCCCTACCCCACGTGCCCGCCCTACCCCCGCCGGCCGGCACCTACTACGCCTTCCCCGACCTACGCGCCTACCTTCCCCCAGCCGAATCGGAGGAGGTTGCCTCGGCTGCCCTGGTGGCCCATCTAAAATCCAACGGAGTAGAGGTGGTAGACGGCACCAGCTGCGGCACGCCGGGCTTTGTGCGGCTGTCGTACGCCGTGGAGTCCGAGGTACTGACCGAGGCGCTACCTCGGCTGCGAATGGCGCTAGAAGCAATGCGCAAGTGAATTTAGAGCGCTTTCGGTTACCCCATCCCCAGCCCCTCCCCTCCGGGAGAGGGGTGCGTTCTGACGAATCATTCTGATGTTGACTGGCACCCCTCTCCCGGAGGGGAGGGGCTGGGGGTGGGGTGAACGGCAGTGCTTCGCATTACGCTACCTTTGCCGGCCCATTCATCTGCTTGTTATGTCTTTCACCGCGCTTCGTCCACACATTAAACCCACCTTGCTGCTGGCTTACCCGGTGGTGCTGAGCCAGTTGGGCCACGTGCTCGTCAACGTCTGCGACAGCGTGATGGTAGGCCACATTGACCCGCCTGCGTTGGCGGCTACGTCGTTGGCAGCTATATCCCTGGGCGTGAGCACAAGTACGGTAGGACTGGTGCTGGGCCTGGGCGTGTCGTTGGGCATCACGCCGCTGGTGGCCGCCGCCAATGGCCGCCGCGACGTGCCCGCATTGGGTAGGCTGCTGGTGAATGGCGTATGGCTGTGCCTGGCGGCCGGTCTGGTGCTGGCATTGTTGGGCTTTGCCCTAACGCCACTGCTGCGCTACCTAGACCAGCCGGCGGCCGTAGAAGCCCTGGCCCGCCCCTGGATTCAGGTGCTGTTCCTGTCCTACGTGCCGCTGATGCTCTTTCAGGCTTTCAAGCAGTTTGCCGAAGGCCTGGGCCTCACCCGCCAAGCCATGTACTTGTCCATCATGGCCAACGTAGTGAATGCCTTCCTGTGCTACGTCCTGATTTTCGGGCACTTCGGCGTGGCCCCAATGGGGCTGATGGGCTCAGCCTGGGCTACCCTCACGGCCCGCATTCTGATGGCGCTGCTCATGGGCACCTACGTGCTACGAGCGGCCCGCCTGCAACCCTACCGCGAAGCGGCCAGCACGCAGTTCCTCCCCGATGCCGTTACGCTGCGCCGGTTGTTGGGCCTGGGCGCGCCCATTGGCGTGCAGATGATGTTCGAAATGGGCGCCTTCAGCTTTTCCGCCATCATGATTGGCTGGTTGGGCGCTACGCCGCTGGCTGCCCACCAGATTGCCATCAACGTAGCTTCCGTTACCTATATGGCGGCCAGCGGCATTGCGGCCGCGGCCACCGTGCGGGTAGGCAACTTCTACGGCCTCGGCGACGGCCCCGGTGCCCGACAGGCGGGCTTTACGGCCTATTGGCTCACCTTCCTGTTTATGGGCACGATGGGCCTCATATTGGTAGCAGGCCGCCAGGTGATTCCCTACCTATACAACGACACAACCCTGGTGGTAGAGCAAGCCGCCGGGCTGCTGCTCATTGCCGCGCTGTTCCAGGTATCCGATGGCTTGCAGGTGGTAGGGCTGGGCGCGCTGCGCGGTCTGGAAGATGTAAAAGTACCTTCTATAGTAGCCTTGCTGGCATATTGGGCGGTGGGGCTGCCCATAGGCTACGGCCTGGGCTTTGGGCTGGGCTGGGGTGCAACCGGCGTATGGGTAGGGCTACTCACTGGCCTCACGCTGGTAGCGGGCGTGCTGCTCTGGCGCTTCCGGCAGCACAGCGCCCAAACGCCGGCAGCCGTGAATTTGGAACGGATTGTAATGGCGCATTAAGTGGTGAGGTTGTGAATAAAGAATACGGCTGTCATCCTGAGCCTGCGAAGGACCTTATCACGCGTGAACGACAAGCGTAA